>NZ_AUBZ01000007.1 GCF_000429505.1 Aliagarivorans taiwanensis DSM 22990
GTGGTGGTATCGACGGTATCGTCTATCTGCGCGGTTGCGCTTACACCATCGAAATCGACGCTCTCGAAGTTCCCGCCTTGTACATCAGTTACCGTAGCGGTCAGGGAGCTGGCATCGAGGTAGACATCTTCACCATTGGGGTTTTCTACAACCAAGGTTCCTTCGGTTTCGCCCGCAGCAATCTCAATATTGCCAAGGTCTGTCACCACGGTAACGGCGCTCTGTCCGGGATTGCTCAGCGTGGCAGTGAAGGTAATCGTGCCATCAGCTTCAGTAACATCACTGGTGGATAAGCTGACGGTGGTAGTATCAATCGTATCGCCAATCTGAGCGGTCGCGCTGGCAGCGCTGAAGTCGACATTCTCGAAGTTACCACCCTGTACATCGCTTACGGTTGCGGTCAGGGAGCTGCTATCCAGGTAGACATCATCAGTGTTCGGATTATCGACGGTGAGCGAACCACTGGTCTCTCCTGCGGCAATCTCGATGGAGCCTAGATCAGTGACAACGGTGACCGCAGTTTGCCCCGGGTTGCTTAAGGTTGCGGTGAAGATAATAGAGCCATCGTCTTCGGTGACGTCACTGGTGGTTAATGTCAGCGTCGCACTTTGACTGGGGGTATCGTCAGCTAGGACGGCTACGTTATCCTGCTGTTGCTGCTCGTCGCTGGCCACCGGGCTGGTATCAAACCCGGCCTCAGCGATGGTTTCAGCACCGGAACGTGAGATGGAGATAAAGCCACCATTGCCCGCACCCGGGCCACCGCCTCCAGCGGCTGGCGCTCCACCGGCAGCGGTCGCTTCAAACAGCTCCGTCGGGTCGACACCTTGCAAAATCGCAGCTTGTAAGGCTTCCACATCCACTTCGTTCTGTGCGGTAAGGGTTTGCCCTGGCTCAGCCACTCCGTCTCCCGGTAGCTGGGTGACACTCAGCTCACCAAGCTCGTATTGGTCGTCTGAGTAATAAAAACCTATCTGGGTGCCCTCACCTGTGATCAGCATCTCCCCTGCGAGCAGTTGATCGCCGGGTTGTAGCTCTCTGAGTGAGCCATCTGGAGCAACCGCAAACGCGGTTCCTTCAATAGAAACAATGATGGCATTATTACTGACGATGGACTGTTCCATAACACTTTCCTTTGTCCTGCTGCATTCGGCACATACGGCTAGTTATTGCTTAAATTTTAGCTCAGCACCAAAAAACGTCCTTGTATCACTTAACAACTCTGTAACTGACCGTTTATCGGCCCCAAAGTCGTTAAGTACAGATATCCGATAACAAATCAAATCCTAACAACATTCAATAACATATCAACAACAAATAAAAGTTTTGTGGGACTAACGGCAATAAGGCCGCCAGCATATTCCGGTAGCAAAAAGGGAAAAAGCGCACAGGACGGTGAGAAATAAGCAAAGATAAGGTGTGCCGCCAAAACGATGGCTAGCAGGCTAATGGGAGTAAAGAAAAGTTCTTCGCAGTGCGCTGCAGTCGCCCACCTTTACTCGTGGGTACGAAGGCAAGCTAGTAGCAGGTATGAGAAAAGTGGCAGGCACAAAAAAGCCCGCACTCGGCGGGCTCTGTTTACTGAATCCTGTAAATTACAGTACGTCTACTGCATTCAGGTCAGCGAAGGCTTGCTCCAGGCGAGCAACCATAGAAGCTTGACCAGCACGCAGCCATACGCGTGGGTCGTAGTACTTCTTGTTAGGCGCGTCGTCACCAGTTGGGTTACCGATTTGGCCTTGCAGGAAGTCACGGTTTTCAGCTTCGTAGCGACGAACACCGTCCCAGTTAGCCCACTGAGTGTCGGTGTCGATGTTCATTTTGATAACACCGTAGCCGATTGACTCTTGGATCTCTTCTTGAGTAGAACCAGAACCACCGTGGAATACGAAGTTCAGAGCGTTAGCAGCGATGCCGAATTTCTCTGCACAGTGTGCTTGAGAGTCACGCAGGATGGTTGGAGTCAGAACAACGTTACCTGGCTTGTATACACCGTGTACGTTACCGAAAGAAGCAGCGATGGTGAAACGTGGGCTGATAGCGTTCAGTTTCTCGTAAGCGTAAGCTACGTCTTCTGGAGAGGTGTACAGCTCAGACTGATCCATATCGGTGTTGTCTACGCCGTCTTCTTCACCACCGGTACAACCCAGTTCGATTTCCAGAGTCATGTTCATCTTAGCCATGCGCTCCAGGTACTGGCCGCAGATTTCGATGTTTTCTTCCAGAGACTCTTCAGACAGGTCGATCATGTGAGAAGAGAACAGAGGCTTACCAGTTTGCGCGAAGAACTCTTCACCAGCAGACAGCAGGCCGTCGATCCAAGGCAGCAGTTTCTTAGCAGCGTGGTCAGTGTGCAGGATTACTGGAACACCGTAAGACTCAGCGATAGCGTGAACGTACTTAGCACCAGCAACAGCACCTTTAATTTGTGCTTCCTGGCCTTCTAGTTTAAGACCTTTACCAGCGAAGAAAGCAGCACCGCCGTTAGAGAACTGAACTACAACTGGCGCTTTAACTTTAGCAGCAGCTTCCAGTACAGAGTTGATAGAATCAGTGTTAACAACGTTAACTGCTGGAAGAGCGAATTTGTTTTCTTTAGCTACTTCAAATACTTTCTGTACGTCATCACCAGAGATAACACCTGGCTTAACGAAATCAAAGATCTTAGACATGACAATTGTCCTATTACTTAGTTGTCTTAAATTGAGCGAAACTTACTCGGTTTGCGCTGGGGCGCATTCTATAAAATCTTGCCCGAGCGCACAAATGAAAGGCAGGAACTTTCCTGCCTTTTACCGTAATTATGCTTTAGCGCGCTGTTCCAGCATCTCTACAGCAGGTAGTACTTTACCTTCTACAAACTCAAGGAAGGCACCGCCACCGGTTGAGATGTAAGAAACGTCTGCTTTGATACCGAACTGGTCGATTGCAGCCAGGGTGTCACCACCGCCAGCAACAGAGAAGCCTTCAGAAGCAGCGATTGCTTCAGAGATACCTTTAGTACCCGCTTCAAAGTTCTTGAATTCGAATACGCCTACTGGGCCATTCCACAGGATGGTCTTAGCGTTTTTCAGGATCTCAGCCAGCTCAGCAGTTGAATCTGGGCCCAGGTCGAAGATCATGTCGTCATCTTGAACGTCAGCAACGTTCTTGATTTCAGCTTCAGCGTTCTCGTCGAATGCTTTGGCACATGCAACGTCGGTAGCAACAGGAATCGCACACTCTTCCATCAGCTTCTTAGCAGTGTCAACCAGGTCAGCTTCGTACAGAGACTTACCTACGTTGTGGCCAGCAGCAGCGATGAAAGTGTTAGCGATACCACCACCTACAACCAGTTGGTCAGCAACTTTAGACAGTGACTCAAGTACAGTCAGCTTGGTAGATACTTTAGAACCACCAACGATGGCAACCATTGGACGAGCAGGCTTGTCCATAGCTTTAGCCAGTGCATCCAGCTCGCCAGCTAGCAGAGGGCCAGCACACGCAACAGGTGCGTTCATGCCAACGCCGTGGGTAGAGGCTTGAGCGCGGTGAGCAGTACCGAATGCGTCCATTACGAATACGTCACACAGGGCAGCGTATTTCTTAGACAGCGCTTCGTCGTTCTTCTTCTCGCCTTTGTTGAAGCGAACGTTTTCCAGAACAACCAGCTCACCAGCAGCGATTTCACAACCTTCCAGGTAGTCTTTTTCCAGACGTACTGCGCCTTCAAGAGCGTCGGCCAGGTAGTTTACAACAGGAGCCAGAGAGAACTGCTCATCGTACTCACCTTCGGTTGGACGACCCAGGTGAGAAGTTACCATTACCTTGGCGCCAGCAGCCAGACAGTGCTTGATGGTAGGTAGCGATGCAAGGATACGTGCATCAGAGGTCACTTTACCTTCTTTAACAGGTACGTTCAGGTCAGCACGGATCAGAACGCGTTTGCCCGCCAGATCCAGGTCAGTCATTTTGATGATAGACATTATCAGTCCTCTATAGATTTAGGTTCACTTTTATAGCCAGTCACTCCGTGACCGACCATTAATTCCGTTTCAGCATTAGCTGGGCCGTATCCAACATTCGGTTGGCAAAGCCCCATTCGTTATCACACCAGGCAAGAATTTTTACCAGATGCGCACCACTCACCCGAGTTTGCGAGCCATCAACAATGCTCGAATGGCTATCGTGGTTGAAGTCAATGGAGACCAGCGGCTCTTCGGTATAGCTCAAAATTCCGCTCAATTTACCGCAAACCGCCTTCTGGATGGCTTGATTTATATCAGAAACTGTAACTTCTTTACACAGAGTTACACTCAAATCCATCGCAGTGACGTTTTGCGTCGGTACCCGTACAGCAATTGCTTCAAACTTGCCTGCAAACTTTGGCAGGATCCGTTGTACGCCCTTAGCCAGCTTGGTGTCAACCGGGATAATCGATTGTCCTGCAGCGCGGGTTCGGCGTAGGTCGGAGTGATAGGCGTCGATCACTTGTTGATCGTTCATCGATGAATGAATTGTAGTAATAGTACCACATTCCACCCCAAAGGCTTCATCCAAGACTTGAATCACCGGCACGATACAGTTGGTGGTACACGAGCCGTTGGAGACAATCTTATCGCCATCCAGCAAAGCCTGATGGTTTACTCCGTACACCACGGTGCGATCCACACAGGGATCGGCGGGGTGAGAGAACAGTACCTTGCCAGCTCCAGCATCAAGATGCAGCTGGGCATCATCTCGGCTACTGAACTTGCCGGTACATTCCAACACCAAATCAACGCCGAGCTCCTGCCAAGGCAGTTTGCTTGGGTCCGCTTCATGGAACAGCTTGATGGCATGACTAGCCACCGTTAGGCCTTGCGGGCCAAGCAGCACATGTTCGGCAAAGGTGCCGTGGGTGGAGTCGTATTTGAGCAGGTGAGCCATGGCTTTGGGGTCAGCCAATTCGTTGATGGCAACCACTTGCAGCTCTTGGTCGCGGCCCGATTCATAGATGGCCCGCAGGACGCTTCGGCCAATTCGGCCAAAACCATTGATCGCGATGCGCTTAGTCATCTTGTTCCTTGTAAAAACCCCCTTATGCCGGTTTGGTCAAACCAAGTGGCACAAGAGGGTTCGTATTACTACTTCTGTTTGCTGAGCGCTAGCTTACAGCAGTTCGTTGGCCATGTTCACCAGGTTTTCGGTGGTGAAGCCAAACAGTTTGAACAGCTCGCCAGCAGGCGCAGACTCACCGAAGGTGGTCATACCCAGTACCTTGCCGTCAAAGCCCACGTACTTGTACCAGAAATCAGCAATACCCGCTTCTACAGCAATACGCTTGCGTACCGCATTTGGTAATACTGACTCTTTGTACTCGTCGCTTTGCGCATCGAATACGTCGGTGGCAGGCATAGAGACTACGCGTACCGCTTTACCTTGTGCGGTCAGCTCGTCGGCAGCAGCCACGGCCAGCTCAACCTCAGAGCCGGTAGCAATCAGGATAAGCTCAGGGGTACCTGCACAGTCTTTCAGTACATAACCACCTTTGGCTGCGTTGGCTAGCTGCTCAGCGTCACGCGGCTGAGGCGCCAGGCCTTGGCGAGAGAAGATCAGCGAGGTTGGGCCATCGGTGCGCTCTACAGCATGACGCCACGCAATCGCCGACTCC
Source organism: Aliagarivorans taiwanensis DSM 22990 (assembly GCF_000429505.1). GTDB lineage: Bacteria > Pseudomonadota > Gammaproteobacteria > Enterobacterales > Celerinatantimonadaceae > Aliagarivorans > Aliagarivorans taiwanensis. The sequence goes on from NZ_AUBZ01000007.1 coordinate 5,633, forward strand.
ACCGAGTCACATGGGCGCCAGGTGCTCATGTTCGGAGTCAGGCGCAAGCTGGCAGTCTGCTCTACCGCTTGGTGAGTTGGGCCATCTTCGCCCAGACCGATTGAGTCGTGGGTGTAAACGAAAATCGCAGGCTGCTTCATCAGCGCGGCCATACGCAGTGCGTTACGCGCGTATTCCATAAACATCAGGAAGGTCGCACCGTAAGCCTTGAAGCCACCGTGCAGGGTAATACCGTTCATGATGGCCGACATACCAAACTCACGTACACCGTAGTGCAGGTAGTTACCGCTGGCGTCATTGGCTTCAACCGCTTTAGAGCCAGACCACATGGTTAGGTTAGAAGGCGCCAAGTCAGCAGAACCGCCCAATAGCTCAGGCAGTTTAGGGCCGAAAGCTTCCAAGGTCTTTTGAGAAGATTGACGGGTAGCAATCTTCTGTTGTGACTCTTGTAGCTCAGCGATGTAGTTGTCAGCAAACTCAGTCCAGTCGCTTGGCATTTCACCGTTTACGCGACGTTTGAACTCGCTCGCCAGCTCAGGGTATGCAGCTTCGTAGCCGGCGAATAGTTGGTTCCAGCTAGATTGCGCAGCGCTACCCGCGTCGGCTGCGTTCCACGCATCGTACACATCAGCAGGTACTTCAAACGGACCGTGTTCCCAACCCAGGAATTCACGTGCCGCAGTAATTTCGTCATGACCCAGTGGGGCACCGTGACAGTCGTGGCTGCCAGATTTGTTTGGCGAACCGAAACCGATGATGGTTTTACAGCAGATCAGGGTAGGCTTGCCAGATTCAGCTTGCGCCGCTTCGATAGCTGCGCGGATGGCGTCAGCGTCGTGGCCATCTACGTCAGCAATAACGTGCCAGCCGTAAGACTCGAAGCGTTTTGGCGTATCGTCGGTGAACCATCCTTCTACTTCACCATCGATAGAGATACCGTTGTCATCCCAGAACGCAATCAGCTTGCCCAGGCCCAGAGTGCCGGCCAGTGAACACGCTTCGTGAGAGATACCTTCCATCAAACAGCCATCGCCCATAAAGGCGTAGGTGAAGTGATCAACAACCGGGAAGCCGTCGCGGTTGAACTGTGCTGCCAAGGTTTTCTCAGCGATAGCCATACCTACGGCGTTGGTGATGCCCTGACCGAGTGGGCCGGTAGTGGTTTCAACGCCTGGCGCGTAACCATACTCAGGGTGGCCAGGAGTTTTGGAGTGCAATTGACGGAAGTTTTTCAGCTCTTCAATCGGCAGCGCGTAGCCACTTAGGTGAAGAAGAGAGTAAAGCAACATAGAACCGTGGCCGTTAGACAGAATGAAACGGTCGCGATCGGCCCAGTTAGGGTCAGTCGGGTTATGCTTTAGAAAGTCACGCCACAGTACTTCCGCGATATCGGCCATGCCCATAGGTGCTCCTGGGTGACCGGAATTGGCTTGCTGAACAGCATCCATACTTAAAGCGCGTACCGCGTTAGCGAGATGTCGACGAGAGGTCATTATGCACTCCTGCTTGTGTGAGTAGTTTGCGATTTCGCGGCGTATTGTCACAAAGACATCTATTCGACTCAATGACTTTGAACAGTTATTCTTGCCAGAGCCGCGCTAAATTGTGCGCAGAATATACCTAAATTCATGATAAGCGTTTAAATTTTCGTAAAAATAAAGCGATATGAGCATTTTTCCACCAATTAAACCCCAAACCTGGTGGCAGGGCTTTGCACTGCGTCGTCGCCGGTTTGCAGTGAGTCTGTTTATTGGTGTGTTCTCAGGCAGCTTGTGCCTGCTGTTCTCTTATCTTGCCCATTTGGATATCGATAGTTACTGGCAAAGCCCGTGGCTGGCGGTCATCTTGCCGTGGCTGGCTATCGCGCTTGTTAGCCTCTGCGAGCGTCTGTTTGCCCGTCATCGCCAAGTGGGATTTGCCCCCGCCATCGCCGCCTATCACTACCACAGTGGCAAGCTGCCACTCGGTGGTTTGCCCTATCAGTTCGTGGTTGGGCTATTGCTGGTATGGGGAGGGTTTGCCGTAGGCATTGTCGGCCCCAGCTGTTTTATCGCGGCAGCCCTGGCCGGCCACCTCAGTCGCTTTGGTTTTCTCGGCGAAAAGCACCAACGTCTGAGTGTCGCCTGTGGCACCGCCGCTGCCGTGGCGGCCTTATTCAATGCCCCACTCGCTGCCACCGTGCTGGCTTATGAGCTGGTAATGCGCCACTTTAACTGGCGCGCCATGGTCTATGTGGGGCTGAGCGCCTATTCCGCTAGTATCCTCTCCGAGCTGTTTGGGGGCAGCATGCTCAAGGTGACGCTCGGCCCGCAAGACTACAACTGGCCTCAGCTAAGCCAATTTCTGCTCCTTGGCGCGTTTTGCGGCATGCTGGCGGTCACCATGGTAGCTGCGGTGCGCTGGGCGCCCAAGTTTCAGCGGCGCTATAGCCTAATCGTGGCCGCTGCGATCACCAGTTTGGCCTGCCTGTATGAGCCGAGCTGGTTGGGTCTCGATGCCATGACGCCCAACGAAATGCTGACCTGGGAGGTGGGCGTTGATCAGATGTGGATCTGGCTGCTAGCCCGCTTGGTGTTAACCGCCACCGCCCTGTCGATGCTACTGCCCGGCGGCAGCCTTGGGCCGATGCTGGTCATCGGTGGCATCGCCGGCGCCATCCTTGGCCAGCTTAACTTAAGCCCCGCCCACGATGTGCTAATTGTGGCAGGTATGGCGGCGATGTTTGGGGCGGTGTTCCGCTGCCCGTGGGCCGCCTTTATGCTGCTCACCGAGCAAACCATGCAGCTGAGCATGGTCGCACCCATGCTACTGGCCTGCCTAAGCGCCAGTTTGGTGGCCCAGCATCTGTTCCGCTCGCCCAGCCTTATCGATGTGCAACTGGAGCGTGCCGGCTATCAAGTGCCACATTGGAAGAACCTGCTGCGCGCTAAGCCCAACCTGCCGCCACCGCCGGCCAGCTAAGCCAAACTTTTCTCAAGACTCATCAAGCTCGATAAGACCCTTATAACTCGAGGGTTTTCTTGTGTCGCTGCGATATAAAATGCAGCTCAAGAATCGGCGAAAAACTCTGCAATAAACTAAATTAAGCACTAGCTTTCATCGACGTGCTTCTTTAGAATAGCCGTCCAGATGGATTGACATCCATATGTATAGACTTCAACTTGCGAGACCAAAACATGGCAACTCATTTATTCACCTCTGAATCTGTATCAGAGGGACATCCGGATAAAATCGCTGATCAGATCTCTGATGCGGTACTTGATGCAATCTTGGAGCAAGATTCTAAGGCTCGCGTAGCTTGTGAGACTTACGTAAAGACCGGCATGGTGATGGTTGGCGGTGAGATTACCACCTCAGCCTGGGTTGATATTGAAGAGTTGGCCCGCAACACTGTTCGCGAAATCGGCTACACCCACTCAGATATGGGCTTCGATGCCGACTCGTGCGCCGTACTCAACGTTGTGGGCAAGCAAAGCCCAGACATCAACCAAGGTGTTGACCGTGCCGACCCAGCCGCACAAGGCGCCGGTGACCAAGGCCTGATGTTTGGCTACGCCAGCAACGAAACCGACGTGCTGATGCCTGCACCAATCACCTACGCCCATCGCCTGGTTCAGCGCCAAGCGGAAGTACGCAAGAGCGGCGAGCTGGACTGGTTGCGCCCAGATGCGAAAAGTCAGGTCACCTTTGCCTACGAAAACGGCATCATCACCGGCGTAGATGCAGTGGTACTGTCTACCCAGCACGATGAGTCGATTGGTCAAAAAGATCTGGAAGAAGCGGTGATGGAAACCATCATCAAGCCGGTTCTACCAACTGAGTGGCTAAACAAAGACACTAACTTCTTCATCAACCCAACTGGCCGTTTCGTTATCGGTGGCCCAATGGGTGACTGTGGTCTGACTGGTCGTAAGATCATCGTAGATACCTACGGCGGCATGGCTCGTCACGGTGGCGGTGCATTCTCAGGTAAAGATCCATCGAAAGTAGACCGCAGTGCGGCTTACGCGGGTCGTTACGTTGCCAAGAACATCGTGGCAGCAGGCCTGGCCGATCGCTGTGAGATTCAGGTGTCTTACGCCATCGGTGTTGCCGAGCCTACCTCTATCAGCATCGAGACCTTCGGTACCGGTAAACTGGAAGAGAGCAAGCTGATTGAATTGGTACGTCAGTTCTTCGACCTGCGCCCTTACGGCCTGATCCAAATGCTGGATCTGGAGCGCCCAATCTACCAGCCTACCGCAGCCTACGGTCACTTCGGCCGCGAAGAGTTCCCTTGGGAGAAGACCGACAAGGCCGACGCCCTGCGCGACGCTGCGGGTCTGTAATCCGCCTTTGCGCAACAGTGCAGCTCTAGTTTCAAAGAGCCGGTTAAGAAGAGAAGGTTCGCCTTCTCTTTTTTCGTTTTACGATAAGCACTCATGACCCCATCAAGCCAGCAGCTCAACGCTCAACTTTACGACCAACTTAACCAAAAAGTAGAGCACTACTTTCAGTTGGCGGAAGCCTTCTTTAAACGCAACTACCCGCGTCCCGAGGTGGTCCTGTCTGCTCGGCGCAGCAAGGTCGCGGGCAGTGCCAACTGCAGCCATTGGCGGCTGCGTTTCAATCAGCACTTCTACCAACAGCAACCCGAACAGTTTTTAGCGCAAACCGTGCCCCACGAAGTCGCCCATCTGATCTGCCATGCCGAGTTCGGCCGGGTCGCCCCCCACGGCAAACAGTGGCAGGCGGTGATGCAAACGGTGTTTAACTGCCCGCCGCAGCGCACTCACAGTTTTGATACTACTGCGGTGAGCGGTCAGCAGTTTGATTACCGCTGCGGCTGCCAGCAGCATAAGCTGTCGATCCGTCGCCATAACAAGGTGTTACGTGGTGCTCAATATGCGTGTCGGCGCTGCGGCGAGCTACTCAAGCCGCATGGCTAAACGCTGGCCAAATGCGCACAACTGGGCTGTTTACTCGATGTAGAGTAAGCTATGATCCAGCCCCTCCCAGCCAGCAGAGTGACGCCCTTTCATGCGAGTTCCACGGATTTACCATTCTCTTCCCCTCGATGCCGCCGTTGAGATCGAGCTCGACGCCGATGCCGCCAACCACGTAGGTCGAGTGCTACGAATGAGTGCCGGGCAGCAGATTGAGCTATTCAACGGTGATGGTTGTAACTATCCCGCGGAGCTAGTCGCCGTAGAGAAAAAACGGGTCGTTGCGAAAACACTGGATAAGTTGGCCAATGACAGTGAATCGCCGCTCAACATCCACCTCGGTCAGGTTATCTCACGCGGCGAGAAGATGGAGTTCACCATCCAAAAGTCGGTCGAGCTGGGAGTAACAACCATTACGCCGCTGACGAGTGAGCGCTGTGGGGTAAAGCTCAATCAAGAACGCTTCGAGAAAAAACTGCAGCAATGGCAGAAGATCGCTATCTCCGCCTGCGAGCAATGTGGCCGCAGTGTGGTGCCCAAAGTGATGCCGCTGCAATCGCTGGAACAGTGGAGTTCGCAGCAAGATGGCCTGATGAAGTTGAATTTGCACCCAAGGGCCCAATATAAGATCCATACCCTACCCAAGCCGGAGCAAGGGGTACGGCTATTGATTGGTCCAGAAGGCGGATTGTCTGAGCAAGAGATCGCCAAATGCACCGAACAAGGCTTTATTGAAACCCAGCTCGGGCCCCGGGTACTAAGAACAGAGACAGCGGCGCTAACCGCTATTACCGCACTGCAGTGCCAATTTGGAGATTTAGCATAATGAGCATCAAACTCGGCATCGTGATGGACCCCATCAGCCAGATCAACATTAAAAAAGATTCCAGCTTTGCGATGCTACTTAAAGCTCAGGAGCGCGGCTACGAGCTGTTCTATATGGAAATGCAGGACCTGTACTTGGACCAAGGCACTGCAGCGGCCAACATGCGCCGTCTTAGCGTGCAGCAAGATGCCGACAACTGGTACACCCTTGAAGAGGTGGAAGACCGCCCATTGGCGGATCTGGATGTGATCCTGATGCGTAAAGATCCCCCATTCGACACCGAATACATCTACGCCACCTACATGCTTGAGCGCGCCGAAAGCGAAGGCTCACTGATTATCAACAAGCCGCAAAGTCTGCGCGATGCCAACGAAAAGCTGTTTACCGCGTGGTTTGCTGAGTTCACGCCTAAGACGCTGGTATCCCGTGACCAAACCCGCCTGCGCGCATTCCACAAGCAGCAGGGTGATGTGATCATGAAGCCGCTAGATGGCATGGGCGGCGCGTCGATCTTCCGCCTGAAAGCTGATGATCCGAACGTCGGCGTGGTGATGGAAACCCTGACCGATCACGGCCAACGCTACTGTATGGCGCAGGAGTTTATGCCGGAGATTAAAGCGGGCGATAAGCGCATCCTGATCGTCGACGGCGAACCAATGCCCTACTGCCTGGCTCGCATTCCGGCCCAAGGTGAAACCCGTGGCAATCTGGCCGCCGGTGGCCGAGGCGTTGCCCAACCGCTTTCTGATTCAGACTGGGAGATTGCTCGCGCAATTGGCCCTAAACTGAAGGAAAAAGGCTTGGTATTCGTGGGGCTCGACGTAATCGGTGATAAGGTTACAGAGATCAATGTAACCAGCCCAACCTGTATTCGTGAGATTGAAGCCGCCTTCGATATCTCGATTACCGATAAGCTGATGGATGCCATCGAGACCCGTTTGGCAGCAGTTCGCTAACACCTTTTCTTGAGAGCGAGTCGACTATGGAATCATTGCAAAACCAGTTCTTACTAGCGATGCCGGGTCTCAGTGACCCTTACTTCAAGCGCTCGGTTGTCTACGTCTGTGAGCACAACGATGAAGGCGCCATGGGGCTGGTGATCAATATTCCGGTCGACCTTTCTGTGGAAGGGCTGCTTGAGCAAATCGAGCTGCCCGAACACCAAGAGGCTGAAGAAGACGAACGCGACTCACTCGACAAGCCGGTCTACCAAGGTGGTCCAATGGCACGTGAGCGCGGCTTTGTATTGCACTCCCCCAAGCCCGGCTTTAACTCCAGCATGCAGCTGAGCTCTGAGCTGATGATCACCACCTCAAAAGATGTGCTGGAGACCCTTGGCACTGGCTCTGAGCCCAATGACTATCTGGTCACCCTCGGCTATGCCGGTTGGGGCGCCGGCCAGCTGGAGCAAGAGATTGCCGATAACTCATGGCTCACCTTGCCAGCCACCACCGACATCATCTTCGATGTTCCTAGCCACCAGCGCTGGGAGGCGGCCGCCAAGCATCTGGGTATCGATATCTGGCAGCTATCTAGTGACGCGGGGCACGCGTAGTGGCGCAGCAAGGACACCGCCAAGTCATCGGCTTTGATTTTGGCACCACCAGTATCGGTGTGGCCGTGGGGAATGAAGTCAGCGGCACTGCGCAGCCATTGGCGGCGCTTAAGGCACAAGATGGCGCACCTTCTTGGCAGTTGGTCGAACAACTACTGGATAAATGGCAACCCGACCTGCTGGTGATCGGCCTGCCGCTGAATATGGATGGCACCGAGCAAGAGGTCACCCAACGCGCTAAGCGCTTCGCCAATCGCCTACATGGCCGTTTCGGCTACCCCATTGAGCTACAAGATGAGCGCCTGACCACCGTCGATGCCAAAGAACGCCTGTTCGAGCTAGGCGGCTATCGCGCCTTGGACAAAGGTGCGGTCGACAGCGTATCCGCCGTGTTGATAGTCGAGAGCTGGTTTAACGCTCAGTATCATTAACGCCGGCGCTTGTTGGCACTTTTCTTTTCTCGTCTGCTTAGCCCTTTTCACTGTGCAGTGTTGCGAGCGTCTCGCCGCCTTCAGCGGCAGCCTGCCAAACAAAGCACTTTAGCCGGCGCAATAGCTACTGAAATTTCAATCAAATTATTGGCAAAACCGCAGATTAGCAATAGTTAATCCCACTCAAGCAAGCAGATCCCAAGTAAAGTTCTGATTCTAGAAATCACTCACAAAAAATAGAATTCGCGCGGTTTTGGTAACGTGAATGCAACAAAGCTGTTTTATTTTTCGTAGGCATATGGTAATTATCTAACTGCAACAACGTGCAAGGAGAGAACCATGGACAGGCTAGACTTGGATAATGTTGAAAGCAACCAGAAGACCACTCGTTCAAACAAAAAGCGCAAATGGCGCGAAATTGAGGCCATTAAAGACAAAATCAAACTGAAACGCGAATTGGAATCCATTGACAGTAGCTTTGTCCTCAGTGACGAGTACGAATACTAAATAAAAAAGCCGGCGCAAGCCGGCTTTTTTATTATTCTTCAATCGCTTAGCTGGCACTTTCCGATAAACGAATACGCTCGGCCAGTGCGTGGTACTGCTCCTTAACCTGATGCCCGAACAGCGGATCCTCATCGCCGCCACGGCCATGCTCCCAGCCTTGTTCAATCGCCCGCCAGTCATCGGCTGTCAGATGACGTAGTAACGCAGGAAAGACCACTTCCTCTTCGTAGTTAAGGTGTTCCCACTGCGCCTGAATATAGGCTTCCAGACGGTCGCTGAACTGATCCAGTGGCACCACCGCATCGAGTAAAATAAGCTCAAGTGCACCTTGCAGCTCTTCGGTTAACTCTTTGAGCTCCTCATGTTGAACCTTTAGCTTGCCTGACAGGTCATCCTCGACCACACGATACTTCACGTAGTAGTCGTAGATCATATCCTCTTTGGGGTGGTGGAATTTGTCGGCGTAATCGTGCAGGTAGGTCACGATATCATCCAGCAGCTTGTACTTAACGGCTTTCTCTGAGCGGATCAGCTCTAGCTTATGCTCGAGTACCTTAAGCAGCTTCGCGATATTCTGGTGATCCTGTTGAAGACTCTTAATCATTGGCTCTCCCTATATGTAACCCGAGACGACTTTGCCCAAGCGCTCTCAAGATACTTGGCCACTTAGTCTACGCGCCACGGCTGGCATCGGTCTATGATGCACCTTGCAAAACTCGGTTTTCCTAATGAGAACACCCACTTGGCCACCGGCAACCATAAATTAACATCACAATCACTTATCTTCCCCGATCCCGTAACAGACAGCAACAAAAGAAGTATCGGTTGCTATAGCGGGGTTGACGCATATCAATTTAGCTTTCGAAAAAAACTTAAAGAAAACCCTTTTTTGATTAAGGTCAATTGTAGTATAGTTTCACTAAAGGCGAAGCCTACGGAAATATTACTGACTTGTTACGGTCGTTCTGTAATTTAATTACACACATAGAGGTGCGTTATGACTACTGGTATTCAAATCACTAAAGCTGACAACAATGCGCTGCTGGGTTCATTCTGGCTGCTGGACGAACAAAACGAACAGGCTCGCTGCCTGTGTGTGAAGGATGAAGCTTACGCTGAAGATCAGGTTGTAGCCCTGAACGAACTGGGTGCTATCGAGTACCGTGAAGTGCCAGTTTCAGCTCAACCACTGCAAGAAGGTGGTCAACACCTGAACGTAAACGTGCTACAGCGTGAGACTCTGGAAGATGCAGTTAAGCACCCAGAAATGTACCCACAGCTGACCATTCGTGTATCTGGCTACGCAGTGCGCTTTAACTCTCTGACTCCAGAGCAGCAACGCGACGTTATCGCTCGTACCTTTACCGAGTCTCTGTAATATCTACTTTTAGCTGGCGCTAGAAGTCAAAAAGGCAAGCCGATGGCTTGCCTTTTTTAGTTTGGGGCGCGTTGCGCAGCCCCAAGTCCTTTTATCACTTATCCGCTTTTTTAGGCTGACGCTCTCGCACCAAACCCTCTTGAGCAGTAGATGCCACCAGCTTCCCGTCTTGGGTGAAGAACTGACCGCGCACCAAGCCACGCCCTTGCGAGGCCACCGGGCTATCTACCACGTATAGCAGCCACTCATCGAGGCGGAAGGGATGGTGGAACCACATGCTGTGGTCGATGGTCGCCACCTGCATATTCGGCTCGATAAACGAGCGACCATGGGGCTGCAGTGCAGTTGGCAGGAAGTTAAAGTCAGACGCATAGGCCAGCAGGTAGCGGTGGATCCGCGGATCGTCCGGCATCTGGCCATTGGCTTTAAACCACACGCAGCGCTTAGCTTCGGTCACTTCCGGTTTAATCGGGTTGATAAACTCCACCGGACGCATCTCCAGCGGCTTATCGCAGATGAACTTATCGCGCACTGATTCGGGAATAAACTCGCGCAATTGGAAGGCGTACTCTTGCTCAGACTGTAGCTCATCGGGGCCGGCAACCTCAGGCATCTCCATCTGATGTTCCAGACCTTGATGAACTTCCTGGAACGAGGCGGTCATATAGAAGATGGGCTTGCCATGCTGAATCGCCTTGATACGACGCGTTGACACGCTCTGGCCATCACGGATCTTCTCAACGTCGTAAACGATGGGGTGAGCAACATCCCCGGGACGCAGAAAGTAAGAGTGCAACGAATGCACTTGGCGGCCTTCATCGACGGTTTGCTTAGCCGCAGATAGCGCCTGCCCCATCACCTGACCACCAAACACCGCACCAAAGCCTAAGTCTTGAGTTTGACCGCGATACAGTCCTTGTTCTATCTGCTCCAAGCTTAAAAGCTCAAGCAAATCAGTAAGTACTTTACTCATAGTTATTACTAGTTCTTAAACGATAAGGCCGAAATATGCGCCAGCATCGGCGAAATTTCAAGTGGCTAAGTGATTGCCCACTGACAACAACTTGGTATTTCAAGCTTATACAGATAGCAAAACAGCGCCTGGCGGCGCTGTTTAGATACGAGCATTGTTCCTGCTATATAGCCACTACAGGGCCAGCAAAAATTCTCTTAGCTTGGCGAAATCGGCGCCCATCTCATGCGACAGCAGCGGCAAATCCGCGCGATCGGCCAAGGCTTTCGGCAGGTCAATCTCACGCGATAAGATCTCTTCTACACTCTCTTTGAACTTGGCCGGATGTGCGGTACACAGGAACAAGCCATGCTCACCAGCGCTAAGCTGCTGTGAGAGTTGCTGATAGGCAATCGCACCGTGAGGCTCACACAGGTAGCCCGCTTCGTCCAGCGCTTTCACTGAAGCCGCAGTTTGCTGATCGTCCATCGCGCCCTTGCCCAGGTCGCTAAGCGGCCAGCCCTTCACCTTGAACAGTTCTTCAACACGCGGCCAGTTGTTTGGCTGGCTCACATCCATCGCATTGGACAAGGTCGCTTGGGTCGGCTTTGGTGCCCACTCGCCGCTTTGCAGATAACGCGGCACCGTGTCGTTAACATTGGTAGCAGCAATGAAGCGTTTGATTGGCAGCCCCAGCGCTTTAGCGATCAGGCCAGCAGTCAGGTTACCGAAGTTACCCGATGGCACCGCCACAACCAGCTCTTTGCGCTGCTCGGCACTTAGCTGAGCGGCCGCTTCAAAGTAGTAACACACTTGTGCCAACAAACGGCTGATATTGATTGAGTTGGCGGAGTTGAGGCCGATCGCTTGCTTTAGCTCTTCATCATCAAACGCTTGCTTCACCAGCGCCTGACAGGCATCGAAGTCGCTCTCAATAGCGATGGTGGTGATGTTACCGCCCAAAGTACAGAACAGCTTTTCTTGCAGCGGGCTGATCTTGCCCTTCGGATAGAGCACCACCACACGGATGTTCTCCATGCCGTAGAAGGCATGAGCCACCGCGGCGCCGGTATCACCCGAGGTCGCGGTAAGGATAGTCACCTGCTCGCCATCGGAGAATACGCCGAGGCACTGGGCCATAAAGCGGCCGCCAAAGTCTTTAAATGCCAGGGTTGGGCCGTGGAACAGCTCCAGCGCACTGATGTTATCCGCCACCTTTTCAACAGGAGCCGGGAAGTTAAAGGCCTTGCCCAGCATCTCCTGTAGCTGCTGCTCGCTTAGCTCGTTATCGAGCAATGCGCTAAGTAGCTTCGCGCTGCGGCTAACCAGATCCAATTCCAGCAGCTCATCGATGTTTTCAAGCGTAGGAAGTTCGGCCGGAAAAAACAGGCCTTGCTGTTGCCCGAGGCCCTGCTTAACGGCTTGGGCGAAATCTACCTGCTCTTGGTTGTGTTTGATGTTGTATAGCTTCATAAACTGTTTCCGGTCACCCGGGTTCCTTCTGGGTCAATCTTACAAATATGGCAAAAGCCTTGGTCATTTTGCAGGAAGTTCTCTTCCATCCAGCGGCTGATCCGCTGCGCCTGCTCCAGCACCGGGGTCACGATAAACACGGTCGGGCCAGAGCCCGAGATGCCACAGCCTAATGCGCCGGAACGTGATACGTAGTCTTTCACCTCATCAAAGCGTGGGATCAGCTGGGAGCGATAAGGCTCGGCAATCACATCTTTGAGCACCGCAGCTGCCAACTCGGGCTGCTTACTGTAACTGGCATGAACAAAGCTGGCCAAATTACGGCCAAAGGCTAAGGTGTCTTGGCGACGATACTGCGCGGGCAATATCGAGCGGGCAGCAGAGGTAGAGATAGCGGTTCCCGGGTAAGCCAGTACCCAGTACCAATCTTCAAAGTGCGGAATGGCCTGGCTGATCACGCCGCCATCTTGCACCATCAGCTGCATACCGCCGAGGTAGCAGGGCGCGACGTTATCGTAGTGCACGCTGCCGCTGATCTGCCCTTCCAGCTCGCCCATCAGGGTCAGCATTTGATCTTTATCGAAGGGGTAGTCACACAGTGCATTGAGCGCTTCTAGTGCGGCAACCACTGAGCAGGCACTGGAGCCTAGGCCTGTGCCCACGGGTAGGTTCTTCTCCAGCACCATGCGACATGGCGATAACTCTCGTTGGTGAACCTTGTCCAGCAAATCGCGAAACGCAAAGTAGCAATCGTAAAGAATGTTCTTCTTCGGGTCAGCAGGCAATTTATCGGCGAACGGGCCTGTATTTTCAATAAGCACGTCGCCGCTGCTCATCACTTCCACAAAGATCCTGTCGCCCAGTAGCGAGCCGTCAATCGGCGCTAATGCAGCACCGAGCGAGTCAAAGCCAACGCTAACATTTGCCGTTGAAGCCGGGGCATATACCACCAAGCCCATTTATACCTCCTGGTTCCAGTTCAAGGTACGCAACACATCGGCAAACACACCGGCAGCGGTTACCGCAGTACCGGCGCCGTAGCCACGCAACACCAACGGAATTGGCTGATAGTAGCGGCTGTAGAAGGCCAGCGCGTTTTCACCGTCCTTGACGCGATGTAGTGGGTCGGCGGCAGCCACAGCTTGGATAGAAACCTTGCATTTGCCATCTTCGATGCTTCCAATATAGCGCAGCACTTGGCCTTGCTCGTCGGCATCGCTTTGCAGTTTGGCAAAATAGGCATCGGCCTCTGGTAGGCGCTGCATAAACTCTTCGTTGCTTCCTTCGCAATCAAAGCCCGGCGGTAGCGCCATTTCCACCTCAATATCATCGAGGCTCAGCTCTAAACCCGCTTCCCGGGCCAGAATCAGCAGTTTACGCGCAACATCCATACCATTGAGATCTTCACGCGGATCGGGCTCGGTAAAGCCGTTATCCCGGGCAATACCGGTTGCTTCAGAGAAGCTCATACCTTCGTCCAACTTACCGAAGATAAATGACAGCGAGCCAGACAAGATACCGTTGAAGCGTACCAGTTGGTCACCGGCACGCAGCAGGTTTTGCAGGTTCTCAATCACCGGTAGGCCTGCGCCCACGTTGGTGTCGTACATAAACTTGCGGCGGGTCTTGAGGGCGGTTAGGCGCAGCTGGTTGTAGTATTCGATGCTGGCGGTATTGGCCTTCTTATTGGCGGTTACCACATGGAAGCCCGCGGCCAGGTAGTTCACGTAATCGGCGGCAACCTGGTCGTTGCTGGTACAGTCAACAATCACCGGGTTAATAAAGTGGTGGCTATCGAGCAGGCCTTGTACGGTTGGCAGATCAAAGCCGCCATTTTGCTCTGTGGCTTCTAGCTGGGCACGCCAATCGCTGAGCTCCAAGCCTTTCGGGTTAGTCAGTAGCTGACGGCTATTGGCGATACCACATACGCGGATGGCGATATGCTGCTCTTTCAGGTGACTCTGCTGCTCGTTGATTTGATCAATCAACGCGCCGCCCACACCGCCACAGCCAATCAGGAATAGATCGATGTAGTGCATGCTATCGAAGAAGTTTTGATGACACGCGCCCACTGCTTCTTCCACTTTATCTTGGGTAACCACAGCAGAAATAGAGCGCTCAGAGGAGCCTTGGGCGATTGCCACGATGTTAATCGAGACTTCCGCCAGCGAGGTAAAGAAGCGTGCAGCCACGCCTTTACTCTTGCGCATGCTATCACCCACCAAGGAGATAATCGCCAGCTGGTCGATGGACTCAATGGACTCCAGCAGTTGGTTCGCCAGCTCCAGTTCAAATTCGCTTTGCAGGGCTCGTTTGGCGGTTTCAGCATCGGCGCTGTGGATGCAAAAACTGATGCTGTACTCGCTGGATGATTGGGTAATCAGTGCAATCGACACCTTGGCTTGGGCCATCGCGCCGAAGATGCGGCTAGCCATACCTACCATGCCCTTCATGCCCGGACCGGATACAGTCAGCATGGTCAGGTTTTCAAGGCTAGAGATCGCCTTAACCGGCAGGTTGTTTTCTTGCAGGTCTTTAGCGCCGATTAAGGTTCCTTCACCCTGCGGGTTAAAGGTGCTCTTAATCAGGCAAGGGATATGGTATTGAGCAATCGGCGCAATGGTCTTCGGATGTAGCACCTTGGCACCAAAGTAGCTGAGCTCCATGGCTTCGGCGTAAGACAGGCTGCGCAGCAAGCGGGCATCATCTACAACACGAGGATCGCAGTTGTACACACCGTCTACATCGGTCCAGATCTCGCAGCAATCAGCATCTAGGCATGCGGCCAATACCGCTGCGCTGTAGTCGCTACCGTTACGCCCTAACACTACGGTTTCACCCTGCTCATTGGCAGCGGTAAAACCGGGCATTAGCAGTACGTCCAGCCCTTGGTAGTCAGCGGCAGCAAAGCGCGCCTTGCTGGCTTCGATATCCACTTGCGCTTCTATATAGCTATCGTTGTTGCTAAGCAGGAGTTGCTGAGGCACCAGGATATCCACCTGCTGCTGTTTAACTTGCAGCAAGACCTTCATCCAATTGACGCTTAAGCGCTCTCCGGTGGCCAATACGCTCGCGGCGATATTGTCTGGGCACTGGCGCAATAAACGCACACCTTGCAGCACATCGCCAAGACCATCTAGCTCTTGCTTGAGCATGGCTTGCAGCGGCGCAGCATCAAAGTCGCTGAACTCAGCGCTTAGTTCGTCCAACAGGCTCTGGAAGATCTGGGTGATACGAGTGAGCTGCTGCTGTCCATCTTCGCCTTGACTGGTTGCAGCAATGACCGCTTCCAACTCATTGGTAATCCCTGCCGGCGCCGACAGCACCACCGCCAATTGTCCTTGTTGTCGATTCCCCACAATGATCTCGGCAGCCCGCTTGAAACGTTCAGCGTTGGCTAACGAGGAACCGCCAAATTTGAGTACTCGCATTGATCCTCCTGCAAAAAAAAACCCGTATCGATTGATACGGGCCTTTTTGGTTGATGCTTTTTCTCGTTTACAACCAGCCCGCCACTGCCACTGTTGTGGTAATGGTCATCATGGTGGTGTGCATGGAAGAAAGCATAAACATAATTGAAAACATCCTATATTCTGAGCACTACCTTTAAACAGACGGGCGATTCTGTCAAGCTTTTTCCTAGCTAGCACTGGCCTTTCGTGTTCACTTTTACCACACCTTATAGCGGGTTATCCTGCATCCACTGCTTTTGCACCTTTGCTGCTAAACGAATATTTCAATAACGCAGGCTATGCTGCAGATGCGAATTGGAACGCTTGTTTAAAATCTGCCATAGTCAATTTGCCGACTTGGAAAGGGATAACCAATGACAGACTCAATGGCCGATCAAGCAGCCCACGTTATGCTGCAGCGCTTCAATCGCTTTTATCAGTGCTTTCTCGATGTTACCCGCGGCGCCCAAGAGCGCTTCGAAGAGGCTAACTGGCTTGGGGTACAACTGGCATCGCGCGAACGGATCCGCTTGTACGATCACCACGCCACTGAAGCACGTGCCGAGATAAAGGCTCTAACCGGCCACCTACAGCGTAGCGACGCCTTCTCTGCCCAAGTGAAAACTGCCTACTCAGAGCTGCTCAAGCAGCACGATAACTTTGAAGTAGCGGAGTCGTTTTTTAACTCGGTTTATCAGCGCTTGTTCCATCATCGCTATATTCGTGAGGATCAACTGTTTATCCGCGCCCACCGCACCAGTCACTTGGTGGACTATCAGGTTATCCTGCACCACTTTGAAGGTAGCCAGCTGCAGGAGCTACTACATGCACTCATCACCAGCTATCAGTTTGAGCTTCTCTTTGAAGACCTACAGCGTGATATTGCTTGGGTGGTCGCCAAGCTGGAGAAGCACCCCAGCATTGAACAGGCTAAATGGCTGAAGCTGGATTTCGTCAAGGCGGTATTCTTTCGTAATAAAGGTGCCTACCTGATTGGCCGGATCGACTGTGGCGGAGAATCGGTGCCAATTGCACTGCCGATCCTGCACGGCGGAAATAGCTTATATATCGACACCGTGCTCTCTTCCAGTGACGATGTCAGTATCTTGTTTGGCTTTGCCCGCTCCTATTTTATGGTGGATGCACCAGCCCCGCGGCGGATCGTGAACTTCCTAAAACTATTAATGCCCAACAAAACCGACTACGAGCTGTTTACCGCCATCGGCTGCCAAAAGCACGGAAAAACGGAATTCTATCGCCACTATCTTTCTCATCTGAATAACTCCACTGACCAATTCGAGTTAGCGCCGGGGATTAAAGGTATGGTGATGAGCGTGTTCACCCTGCCCTCCTACGATGTGGTATTTAAAATCATCAAGGATAAATTCACCCCGCCCAAGGAAGTCAGCCACGCCGTGGTCAAAGAGAAGTACCGCATAGTCAAGCAACATGACCGGGTTGGACGGATGGCCGATACCCAAGAGTTCTCCAACTTTGACTTTCCACTGGAGCGCTTCAGCACCGAACTAATAGAAGAGCTACAAAAAGTGGCACCTTCTGCCCTGCAAATCGACGGCGACACCATCACCATTAAGCACCTTTATACTGAGCGCAAGATGATACCGCTCAACATGTACCTTGATGATGCCGACGAACCGCAAGCAAAAGCCGCCATTGAAGAGTACGGCAATGCCATCAAGCAGCTCGCTGCTGCCAACATCTTTCCCGGCGATATGCTGTTTAAGAACTTCGGTGTCACCCGCCACGGCCGGGTCATCTTTTATGACTATGACGAAATCTGCTATATGACCGAATGCAATTTCCGCGATATCCCACCTCCGCGTTACCCAGAGGACGAGTGGGCCGCAGAGCCTTGGTATTCAGTGGGCCCAAACGATGTGTTCCCCGAAGAGTTCGCCACCTTCTTAATGGGGCGGCCGCTGGTAAGAAAAGTGTTTAGCGAGGTTCATAGCGATCTGTTCAAGGCGGGTTACTGGCGCGACCGGCAAAAAAATATTGAGAAGGGTAAGTTTGAAGATGTGTTCCCTTATCGCAGGACGCAGCGCTTCCAAGCGAGATAGCAAACACTTACCAACACAATATAGCGAGCGCTAACGTACAAATAATTTGAACTTCCCCTATGATCTTTTGTCATGGATCGCCCATAATGATTGGTACCGCTCTGTTTAATCTATCAACAAAAGCTACCAACTAAGGAGGAAGGATGAACAAGCGCCGTTTTGCCCAGTTATGTCCGACTGCCTTGTTAGCGTGCATGGCATTATCTGCACAAGCAGAAGTGGTAAATCAGTTTGAAGTTACCATGACCGATCAGTTGCAGCTTCACAGCCGCACCCAAATCGACAATTGGTACGTGTCTGGCTACAACCGACTAAGCAACGAGCCTAGCGCTTCTCTTCATCAGTTAGAAGGCAGCGACCAGACTTGGTACTTTAACGGTGGTTATCAACGCCCCATCTACCAAGAACTGGACCTATTCGTAGAGGCTGGCGTTAACTCTGAATACCAAGACCTAGCCACTCAGCGAGGGTTTAACGTTGCTACCGGAGTCAAGTTTCAAGCCAGTGATAATCTAAGCGTCGCCTCTAAGCTGACCTCAGTACACAAAGATAATCAGGCAGGCCTCGAGCACAGCCTTGAACTAAGCGGCTCTTACCAACTGCGCAACCGCTTCAATTTAGAAGCCAGCTATCAGATTGAGACTATCAGAGATACCGACGAGCATCAGCTCCAGCAGCAACTTCGAGTCGGACTAGGCTACCGCTTCTAAGCCCCTCTTAAATCAGCTTTTCCTCACTTATTGCTATGCCATTTAGGTCGGCATATAAGTACGTTCCAGGCTCAATTATTACGCCATTTATCGCCAACGTTACATTGACCTCGCCAAGCCCTTTGCGCTCAGTCTTGATCGGACAAGCACCGAGAGCTCGCACCCCCAATGGCATCGTCGAGATAGCTGCAACATCACGGATCGCGCCGTTAATCACCACCCCCGCCCAGTTATTCTCCACAGCACTGGCGGCAATCAGATCGCCCATCAGCGCGCGGCGAAGGCTTGCGCCACCATCAACCACCAGCACCTTGCCCGCGCCTTCTTGGGCTAACAGTTCCTTAACCCGGCTGTTATCTTCATAGCAACGCACTGTTACCACTTGGCCCTGAAAGTTATCGAGTCCGCCGAACACAGCAAAAGCACCAGCAATCAATTGCAGCGTGTCAGGGTATTCATCAAACAAATCGGGAAGAATATCGTCCATGAGCTCAATCCTATTTAGTACAAATGGAAGGTTAATAAGGCATTTCTAGTTTAGCCAATATAAACCGACCTATCCTTGCCTTGCGGCGCTTCACACTCTAGTTCTAGGGCATTTTCTGCACTAATCGAGTATCGATGCTCAATAAGAAAGTGTTGTGAAGAAATGGAGGGCGAAAACCTATCTCAAGAAACTATTCAATAGATATCATATGCTTATGTGACAGCCTTCAAGACTTGGCGAGCGCGTTTCACTTCGGAATATTTGATGATTTGGCCATTTGTTGTTTTTATTCATCAGAAACAAATAAATTTCGCAATAAGCCAGTTTTTCCGATTGATTTACATCAAAAGCAACTCAAATAGCGACGAATATGTTGTCGCAGAAAGTTGTTATGTCACTGTTAAGTTCATAGAATGGATGCCATTGTTGGAAGCCGTGCATATCGACAATCCCTTGAGTAAGTGGGGATAACCAAGATACGGCGAGAGGATGTTTTTGATGCGGCCTTGATGGACTTTACATTTCTGTAACAAACGCCACCACCTGCCCATCCATCCGTAATATATTAACTATCGCAGATTTTAGAAATAGCATTGGGGAAGGCCATGACACCTAATATTCTTATCGTCGAGGACGAACTGGTCACTCGAAATACCCTGAAGAGTACCTTTGAAGCCGAAGGTTACAACGTATTCGAGGCCTCAGACGGTAACGAAATGAATGCGGCTCTGGAAGGGAACACCATTCACTTGATCATTATGGACATCAACCTTCCGGGCAAAAACGGACTGTTGCTAGCCCGCGAGCTTCGTGACCGCGAGCAGATTGCATTAATGTTCCTGACCGGACGAGACAACGAAGTCGATAAGATCCTTGGCCTGGAAATCGGTGCCGATGACTACATCACCAAGCCATTCAACCCACGTGAGCTGACCATCCGTGCGCGTAACCTGCTAAACCGTACCATCAACAGCCAAGGCGCTGCTGAAGATAAGGTTGTGGTTGAGCAATACCGCTTCAACGGTTGGGTGCTGGATATCAACAGCCGCTCGCTGATTAGCCCAAATAAAGAAGTGTACAAACTGCCTCGCAGCGAATTCCGCGCGATGCTGCACTTTGTGGAGAACCCAGGCCAAATCCAAAGCCGTGCCGAGCTTCTGAAGAAGATGACTGGCCGCGAGCTTAAGCCACACGACCGCACCGTTGATGTGACCATTCGTCGCATCCGTAAGCACTTCGAGTCGCTACCGGAAACCCCGGAAATCATCGCCACCATTCACGGTGAAGGTTACCGTTTTTGTGGTGAACTAGAGTAATTCAGGCTGTCAAAAAAACCTCGCTAGCTAGCGAGGTTTTTTTTGTCCTGTGACACGCAAATGACACCACAACACGCTATGCTCCTTGGTTGTATACCCAAGCTACCTTGCAAAAACCTAGCGAAATCAATACGCGAGGTAACTTCGGTATATGTGTTAAGACAACGCGAAAATGTAATTTGGCAAGCTTTTCAATGTAACGATGTGTAACTAATCGCAGAAAACTTGATTTCGCGACGTCTAATGTCGTTAATTTTTTACAAATCTAAAGTTTCATTCCTGTATAATGCGCGGGTTTTTGAAACGCATCCTGAGCGGAGATTTACTTCAATGAAGAAAACTAAGATTGTTTGTACCATTGGTCCAAAAACCGAGTCAGTAGAGATGCTGACTAAGCTGGTTGAGTCTGGCATGAACGTAATGCGCCTTAACTTCTCACACGGCGACTACGATGAGCATGGTCAGCGCATTAACAACCTGCGTGAAGTGGTTAAGAACACTGGTAAGAGCGCTGCTGTTCTACTAGACACCAAAGGTCCAGCAATCCGTACCATCAAGTTGGAAGGTGGGGAAGACGTTGCTCTGGTTGCTGGTCAAGAGTTCACTTTCACTACTGACCAAACCGTTATCGGCGACAAAGACCGTGTTGCTGTAACCTACCCTGGTTTTGCTACCGACCTGAGCGTTGGTAACATGATCTTGGTTGACGACGGCCTGATCGAAATGGAAGTTATCGCCATTTCTGATAGCGAAGTGAAGTGTAAAGTACTGAACAACGGCGACCTAGGTGAAAACAAAGGTGTTAACCTGCCAGGCGTTAAAGTTCAACTGCCAGCATTGTCAGAAAAAGATAAGGGCGACCTTGTATTCGGTTGTGAGCAAGGCGTTGACTTCATCGCTGCTTCTTTCATCCGTAAGAAAGAAGACGTTCTGGAAATCCGCGAGCTGCTAAAAGCGAACGGCGGTGAGAACATCCAAATCATCTCTAAGATTGAGAACCAAGAAGGTGTTGATAACTTCGACGAGATCCTAGAAGCCTCTGACGGCATCATGGTAGCTCGTGGTGACCTGGGTGTAGAAATCCCAGTTGAAGAAGTAATCTTCGCGCAGAAAATGATGATTGAGAAATGTAACCGTGCTCGCAAGCTGGTTATCACCGCAACCCAGATGCTGGACTCAATGATCAAGAACCCACGTCCTACCCGCGCAGAAGCTGGTGACGTTGCCAACGCAATCCTGGACGGCACCGATGCAGTAATGCTATCTGGTGAGTCTGCGAAGGGTAAATACCCAGTAGAAGCAGTAAGCATCATGGCCACCATCTGTGACCGTACCGACGCTGTAATGCCTTCTAACCTGGATCCAGCACGCGACAGCGGCAAGCTGCGCATCACCGAAGCGGTATGTAAAGGTGCTGTAGAAACTTCAGAGAAGCTGAGCGCACCTCTGATTGTTGTTGCTACCCAAGGTGGTAAGTCTGCTAAGTCTGTACGTAAGTACTTCCCACAGGCGAACATCCTGGCTATCACCACCAACGACAAGACTGCTCGTCAACTGTGCCTAACTAAAGGTGTAGTACCTCACGTAGTTACCGATATCGAAAGCACCGATGCGTTCTACGCACTGGGTAAAGAGCTGGCTCTAGAGTCTGGTCTGGCTAACAAAGGTGACATCGTAGTGATGGTTTCTGGTGCCCTGGTTCCTTCAGGTACCACCAACACCTCTTCTGTTCACGTACTGTAATCTCAGTTACCGAACAGCAAAAAGGCCGCATCAGCGGCCTTTTTTATTGCCTTCAACCTAGCCCCAATTACCTTTGAGACAATTACCTTTGAGGCAATGGTGAGTGGGCTTGCAGGTGCGCCATGTCGTTGAGGATCGAGTCGATCTTCTCCAGACATAGGGCATCAAGATTCTCAGCACGCGGATAACGCGGCGCATTGCGATCATCCTCCCAATGGCTTACCCAGAACTCGGTCGAATGCAAAAACTCTCGGGCATAGTGCTCACTCACCTCCAGGCAGCCGCGCAGACACACATCCAGATAGCTTTGCAGGATCGGCGTCTCATCGGCTGGTCGCCACAGCTCTTTAGCAACATAGGTGTAGATCTTGGTTGCAGAGTGCGGCAGCGGGTCTAACAGCTCCAGCTGGTCTTGCGATAACAGCACACGGTTATAGTCGCACTCGCGTTGGTCCAAATCGTCAATAAAGCGTTCATCAAAGGGGATCAGCACCCCGTTCACACTGCTATCTTCACTCGGGCAGATCACCACCGCAGAGCGGTCCCCGACACTCTTCAGCCCTGACCAGTAACGCTGAAATCCTTTTAATCGCGCCGGATACGCATGCTCTCCGGGAAAGGTACGCTGGCGACAATCGGCATCGATTAAGCTGCCGTAGCCAAAAATATAAACCATCCTATTTCCTTGGTGATGTTTTTATCTACTTCATTATCCTGCTTCATTATGAGGTAAAACAGCGTATAACCGCCCTTAAAAACCCCCTCTCAATCAAAACAGGAATACGTTTTCATACAATCTAACGAAAATCCCGCCAGACAACTAGCCACTGTTCACCCAACTCAGTAACATGAGGCATCTCAATAAAATAAGTAAAGACATGGAAACGACAACCCGCAAAATGGCTGCGTCCAAACGCATTGCGTTGGTCGCGCATGATCATAAGAAATCCGCGCTAATTGAATGGTCTAAACTGCACAAGGCAGAGCTCGACAAGCACCAACTTTTTGGCACCGGCACCACCGGCACCCTACTGAGCCAACATGGCTTTGCGGTTGAGCCCCTGCTTAGCGGCCCAATGGGTGGCGACCAGCAGCTTGGCGCCATGATTGCCGAAGGCAAGATCGATGTGATGATCTTCTTCTGGGACCCACTCGATGCGGTGCCGCACGACCCCGATGTGAAGGCCTTATTGCGTTTGGCTGCAGTATGGAACATTCCCGTGGCAACCAACAAAGCAACGGCCGACATTCTGCTTGCCAGCCGTTATTTTGACCAAGAGTTTGAAGTGGAAGTACCCGACTACGCAGGCTACCTGAAAAAGCGCACCCAGTAGTTTGCTTGGAGCATGCGGCTAAGCCGCATGTTCACCATCGGCCTGTTCTTCCCCATTCGCCGACGTTTGCTCGGCACGGATCCTAAACAAACGGCCATTATGGGTGCGACTGGCTTGGTAGTCAGCTCGCAGAAACGGTGGACGTTTAGCTTTTAGCTGCTCCACGTGCTCCTCACTCAGCTTACCCACTGGGAGTCCCAGTGCGCGATAGCTCAGAAGCGGGCGCGCTTCCAAACTGATCATCAAATCAACCCGCGTGCGACCTTCAATCATCTGCCGAGGCTTAACTGGCGTTAGCACCCCGTTATCAATCAGGTTTACCACCGATGGCTCAAGCACCGGTAGGTTAAGTACGCTCTTGCGGGCAATCACAAACTCACGCAGTACCGCTCGCTCAGTATGATCGAGACAGGCAATCATCGAGCTAAGCTGTTGCATCTGCTTGCGGCTAAACCAGCTGCGCTTGGCAAACGAGGCCGCCAGCATCAAGCCACGACTCACAAAGAACGCGATACCCACGATTAGCCCAATCACAGCCAAGGTGTAACCCTGCCCTTCAAGCTTTTGGATATGCAGCACATTTTGGGGGATAAACAGCAGCATGGCACTGGCGATACTCAGCCACGCCACGACTACATCTAACGCTCCCCAGCGTAGGACAAAACGATTGATCGTTTCCATAGGCAAACTCCGTCAAAACGGTGACAATTCTTGTACAGAGTTAGCAAAGGGTGTGCCAAAGGCAATAAAGAGGGGTGGGCAGCGTCCCTGCCCGGCTGGTAAAGGAGGCAGATTACCAGCCGAAATGGCTCAATTGGTGACTACCAACCGAAGAATTCCTGATTATGGGTTCCAATCAGTAGTACCGCAGGAAAGAAGTACAAAGCACTGATTTTAAAGCCCAAAATTGCCAAACTGCCAACAGCAAATCGAACCAGAAAACGCTGAGTCCAACAGCCATTCAGTCGGCGAAGCAAAGATAACGCACGCATAACTCACCAAACAAAAAAGCATCAATATCAGACTAAAGTATATACAACTAAAGTCTAAGACTCAGCTCATTGGCAAAATCTGCGTGTAAGCTTTTTGTGACAGCGGTCACTCTTGTTCAGGCGCACGAACCAGGCTGGCAGCGGTCTTTAGCACGTCGATATCGGCCCCCGCTTTATGGGCATTCTCACTTAAGTGACGACGCCACGCGCGGGCGCCTGGGCAGCCCTGAAACAACCCCAGCATATGGCGAGTCACATGCTGCAGGCGGCCGCCACTGACTAAGTGCTTTTCGATATAGGGGATCATGGCGTCAACCACCTGATGGCGGGAGAGTCCTGGGTCCTGCTCGCCAAAAATCCGACTGTCGACCTCGGCCAGCAGGTAGGGATTCTGATACACCTCGCGGCCAAGCATCGCACCGTCAAGATGTTGTAGGTGCGCTTCCGCCCGCTCCAGGCTGGTAATTCCGCCGTTGACCGAGATATTCAGCTGTGGGTAGTCACGTTTGATCTGGTAAGCGCGCGGATAATCCAGCGGCGGAATATCGCGGTTCTCTTTCGGGCTCAAACCAGAAAGCCACGCCTTGCGAGCATGAATGGTAAAGTCTTTCACGCCTGCAGCAGCCACTTTATCGATGAAGGTGGTCAAAAACTCGTAAGAGTCTTGCTCGTCGATGCCAATACGGGTTTTCACGGTAACCGGAATGCTAACCGCATCGCCCATCGCCGCCATACATTCAGCCACCAAGTCCGGCTCGCCCATCAGGCAAGCACCAAAACGGCCGTTCTGTACCCGATCAGAAGGGCAGCCTACATTCAGGTTCACCTCGTCATACCCCAGCGCTTCGGCGCGCTTGGCACATTCCACCAGCTCAGCGGGATTCGAGCCCCCCAGCTGCAGCGCAACCGGATGCTCCGCATCGTTATAGCCCAGATAATCGCCCTTGCCATGGATAATCGCGCCAGTGGTCACCATCTCGGTGTACAGCAAAGTGTTGCGGCTCATCAAGCGATGAAAGTAGCGACAATGGCGATCAGTCCAATCAAGCATTGGGGCAACAGAAAAACGGGACGCGGGGTAATTCATGGCTTTCTCATCTGGGTACAAACAGGCCAGTTCGAGCACTGCGGATCACTCAAACTGGCTAAAAGGGCAGCGATTATACAACCAGAAACTGGAGAGACCAAGCGCCTGGCAACTCCCAATTATCGGCCACCGGCCACATCAATCACCGAGCCCGTCACATAGGAGGCCTCATCAGAGAGCAACCATGCGATAGATTGAGCGACCTCCTCTGGTGCGCCGCCGCGCTGCATGGGGATCTGCGGGGCCAAGCGCTTGACCCTGTCTGGCTCACCGCCGTCGGCATGCATCTCGGTATAGATAAAACCTGGTCTGACGCCGTTCACCCGTATCCCTCGCGCCGCCAGTTCCATGGCCAGCCCTTTGGTTAAGCTGTCCACCGCGCCTTTAGATGCGGCGTAGTCGATGTATTCAAAGGGAGAACCAGTTTTCGCGGCGGTTGAAGATACATTGACGATTGCCCCATAGTCACTAGCTCTCTGAACGAAGGCCTTGGCGCACAGAAAATAGCTGCCCACATTCACCGCCATCACTCGCTCAAAGCGCTGATAGTCAATCTCAGAGGTAGCCGCCTGAGTAAACAGCACACCGACATTATTTACCAGGTGAGTCACTTGGCCGTAGCGCTGAGTCACCGTCTCGAACAAGCGCTCTACCTCGGCCTCTTGTGACACATCCGCTTGCACGCAAAAGCCTTCGCCACCTGCCGCCAAGATCTGCTGCACCACTGCCTCGGCCCGCTCGCAGTGGCTAAGGTAGTTAACGCACACGCGATACCCTTGCTGAGCCAACAGCAACGCAGTCGCAGCGCCTATGCCTCGGCTAGCGCCGGTAATGATAACGACCTTGTTCATACACTCTCCTTAGGCTGACTATCAGCACGCGCAGTCAGGTTTACACTGTGCGTTTTATTCAGTCTAGCGAAGCATGATGAATAGCTAACAGCTGCTATCTTCCGCCTGATATCACCACTCGCTGATACTCTTTGGTAAACGCATACCGCGGAACCGATACCGTTCGAAAGCTATCGCTATCAGCAATATCCTGACTACAGCTTGGCCTTTCACCCTTAAGGGTCACCAAATAGAGTGCACTGCTTAGCAGTAACTCTTGGCTGTGTTTCTCAGCAAACAAGTAGTGGTATATACACGTTGGATCATCCCACTCCCCCTGATTCACACTGCTGGCAAAGCCACGCTTAGTGAGCTCATCAAGGCGCAGCGGGGCGACCGTTGCTAAGGGGTAGTCGTTTATATCAACCCAATGCAGCAGCAACCAATTACCTTGGCGCACCGCTGAATCTGGCTCATCCCAGCAATCAAACACTTCCCCGGGAATCTCCTCTTCATCCAGCTCTGTTAGCCAAGTCGGGGGGGCTGCTTCATCCCACAACAGGTATATGGTATGCGCCCAAAGATCACTGAACACCCCTATCTTGGGTTGCTCAATAACATATTTAAGGTCTTGCGAAAGCTTATCTATCATTGGCTCATCAATATCTAGTTAATACCAGTAAGCTATTGCTTCAATCGCCAGAAGCCAGAAGAGTGACGGATAGCTAAAACGACTGACTATATCCTTGGGGTAACTGCAGCGAGCCATCATCCTTCACCACCAGCTCCATCGGGCTTTTCTCGCGAGCTTGCTGCTCTACCTGCGCGTTGTATGCCGCTGATAGCTCATCAATATGGTAGCGCAATGACACGTATACCGGATGGGTGTAGAGCTGTTCGAACTGGAAGGTAATGTCGCGGTAGCCGGTGTCGGTTTGGTTCTTCGAGGAGGAGTCTTTTTTGCGATAGATCTTATCGAAACTCACCACTTGCCCGGTCACCCGCTCGCTACGAGGCGCTATCTTCATTAGTGTGCGAGGAGCGCCATGAAACTTCGCCCACAGCGCGTGAAATCCCACTTCAATCAGCAGGTGAACAATCAGATAAACCATCAAGCCCATCACTGCCACAACCGGATGAATGCCAAGGGGCCGCAGTAAATAGTTCAATATCTCTTCTGGGTTCATTCCGGCAACCGGGAGCTCCGGCAGGTAGACACTGATGACACAGCTCACCGCGCAAATCAGCCCGGTCACCACTAGCGCCGCCATGTAGCAACACAGCAGCGCATAGAGCAGTATGCCTGGCAGCGATAGCGCTCTGCGATTGACTACCCGCCCCTTCCATAAGCCTTTGATTCGATCGCTGGTAACGCCAAGTGCCTCAAACGAGTAATTCAAGTAGGCATCGGAGCGGCCAGTAAACAGTGCCCTGGGCGTTTTATAGTCGACATAGGTGCCTTCTCGCGTATAGCGATTACCGAGGTACATCACGCACACCGCCCGGCCAAATAGGCTTAAATAGATCCGCTCAAGGAGGTTAAGCACACCGCTGCAAAAAAACAGGCTGGATAGTACAAATAGCAGGTTGATGATGATGTACATGGGCGTTTCTACCTGACCAAATGCGCCAAACCACTGCAGCAGCGTCGGCCAGGTATCGAGGCCAAAAAACAGCTGCATGCTGGCATCGAGCAGCCATAGATAAAGCGCGATAGAACACAGAGCAAAAACAATCAGCATAGGGTCATCCAGTAACCATGCTTGGCAGCGCTGCCACCAAGCAAACTCCAGTTACCCCAATACTATCGGCTGCTCACTTCAAGCCATTGATAAAACGCAATAAAAGCTTGCGTTGAGCCGAGCGCTCTAGCCAGATATACCGCTAAAGCGGACCCGCTGCCTACCTTGCTGTTTGTCGAGTTCGACACGCTCAGCCTTAAAGTAATAAGGTCGCAGCAGCTTGGTAAGTTCATCGCTTAACGCTTGCGGCTGAATCGCAAAGTAGAGGGTTGCTGGCTGTTGCTGGTGCTGGCTCGCACCAAGGTAGGCGATCAAGGCATGCTCGGCCCCGTGATAGCCGTTCTTCCAGTGGTGCAACTTGGCTGCCTGTGTCCCGTAGGGATAGGGCAGGATGCCGCCATGTTCGTGGTCGACCATCGCGCTTAGCCAGGTGCCATAGGTGTAGCGCAGGTAATCATTCATGCTGGGGTCGCTAAACGCCAGAGTTTGCGCGGCTTGGTCGAGCTCGGCATACTGCCACCACGATGCGCCCTCGCTGTGCTCGGTGGCGTTCCAAAAACCCACCTCGGTGTTGGGGTCCATACCATGGTCGTCCGGCAAGATATCCATCAACTTAAACTGCGCGTAGGCGCGCTCTAACACCGCATACATACCCTGCTCGGCGATATCGCGCTGGTCGTCAAGCCCCAGCTCTGCCGCCGCCAGATACAGCATCCAATACGCCTTGATGGTGTGCCCCCAATCGCCATGGCGCCCGGTGGTCGTTTTGCCGCTGGGGTGATGCAGATAACCATAGAAACGCAGCTCTTGCTCGTTGTGATACTGGCTAAGTAACACCTCGCTGAGCCAGGCTAAATCCTCGCGCCACTGCGCCGCATAAGGCTCAGGCAGCAGCGGCAACATCAGCAGCATGTAGGCGTTGATTTGATCGAGTTGCGCCACCAGCTCTAGCTGACCGGTAGTGTTATCGGCGCTATCCTCCAACACCCATAGCAACTGATTATGTTGCTCACTGCGATAGTGGCTAAAGATATAGTCCTTAAGCTTAAGGATATCGGCCAACACCGCGTCATCACGCGTCAGGTAGTAGTAAAAGGCCAACCCGAGTTGGGCATAGGACAAGTCTTGGGTAGTGCCTTGTGCCAGACTCAAACCCGGCTGACCATCGCTATCTAAATAGCTGTAGGCTCCGCCCTCTTCGCTCAACATATTGTCCCGCAGGTAATCGACGCCTGCTTTGGCGGCAGCCAAGGCCTTTGGGTTACCAGTCATATGAAAGATTACGCCATAGGTATAGATCTGCCGCGACAACATTCTGGTGTACTGACGCCCCAAACTGTCCTGCAACCAGCTCGCTTGCAGCTCCGGACAAAGGTCGGAGAGGTCGGCCGTTTGACTATCGTTACACAGGTAGGTGGGAAAGCTACCTACAGGATCGCCCAAAGGACCGGGCTGCAGATAAAAGCGCGCAATGTCCTGTTCGATATGCTGCAGCCACTGCTGCGCACTTGGAAGGACGGGGTCAACAAGAGGGGTTACTGGCGCAGCCATACTGCTGGAGCAGCACAGCCACAGGCCCGCGAGTATCGAGGCTAGTTTTCGCATCATCATTTCCCTTTACAACGCTGTTTATCGTTTTATCAGGTCAGATTATCATCACCATAGAGGGCCGATTATGCGATGTATCAAAAATGAACAACTCGCAGGGACTAGCGGCGTAGCTGTTTGATAAATCGGATCTTACTGTTATCAGTGCTGCCGTTATCCTCGTAGCCACAGATCTGATAGCCACTGGCAAGTAACAGCTGCAGCATCGGCGGATACTTGTTCATCGATTTCACGCTGACCCACTGATAGCCCTGCTCCAGCGCCCACGCCTCTTGCCGCTCTCGCAGTATGGTTGCGATACCGCGTTTACGAAAAGCCGGTACAACACCGCCTAGCCAACTGTAGAACTCACGGTCATCGATGTGATAGCCCGCTTTGTAGGCCACCGGCTTGCCGTCACAGCAGGAAACTAAGATAAGGCTTGTAACGCCTTGCAATCGTGATAGGAGCTTTTCTTTGGAGGTTTTCCGTTCAAACTCTGGTATCGCTTGGTCGAGCTCAATAATCTCTTCAATGGTTCCAGTTCGGACGGTGACAGTGGAAGAATGGAGGATCATTGGGTACTCCCATAGTACGAGGGGAACGATAAAACTGTAGGTCACATTTTCGATGATTCGCTCCAACAAACCAAGCCCGCTTTTCAGTCCCTATTTAGCCACAGGACTAGTCACTGTCCCTGCTACCCAAAACTCATTTTCCCGCGCCTGCACTTGCTCAGCCAGAAAGTCGACAAAGCAGCGAATGCGGGCTGTACGACGTAAGTCACGGTGCAGTAGTAGCCAGATACTGCGATAGGGTAAAGGCTTTTGAAATGGTGCGCGCACCAGCCCGGGATGACGATCGCCCAAGTTGCAAGACAGATACGCCATCCCCAGCCCAGCGGCAGCCAGAGACACCAACGGCACCAGCTCGGATACCCGGTGCTTTAAGGTGGCCTTGGGGTAGAAGCTCTCCTTGAGCCATTGGGCGGTGACATCTCCTTCCGGTTCGTGCCAGCCGATAAAGTGCAGCCCTTCTCCCTGATTATCCTTAACCCGCTCAGCATACTCTCTGGAGCAGTAGGCCGCCTGAGACATCTGCACCAGGCGGCGACCCACCGCATCGTCGAACACCTCATTGGCGACTCGCACCGACACATCGGCCTCACGCCGGCTCAAGTTGGCAATGTCATTGCCAAACTGCAGGTTGAGAGTGATATCGGGATAACGTGTTGAGAATAGCGCGAAGTCATCCATCAGTGAGGTCAGGGCCATCCCATGGGGCAGCGACACACATACTGTACCAACGGGGTCGGCATCTTTGCCCACGATAAAGCGCGATGCGGCGGTCATCTCCTCCTCCATCCGCTGGGCATAGGGCAATAACTCCTCGCCAATCTGGGTCAATACCAGGCCTTGCTTGGAGCGGTCGAACAAGCGGCTGCCAATGCGCTGCTCCATCACCGAGAGGCGCCGCGTCATCGTGGTGTGATTTACCGCAATGGCTTGTGCCCCACCGCGTAGGGTGCCGGCCCGAGCCACTGCCAGAAAGAACTTGAGATCGTCCCAGTTAAACGCGTAGCTGTCCTTGTTGAGCATGCCAATCCTTGGTTCATTTTTGAAACACCATGTCCACTTTTACCTATCTACAGCGCATTTTTCAACGGTGATAACGTTAACCACGTCGCTACAGAAACAGCTAAAGGAGACAGCATGAAAACCATCAAGACCGTGCTAATCACTGGCGCAAATGCAGGGATTGGCTTTGAATCAGCGCGGCAACTCGCGTTCGAAGAAGGCATCAGCAAAATCTATCTAGGTTGCCGCAGCCAGCATAAAGCCCAGCTCGCCAAGCAACAGTTAGTCGAGGCCACTGGCAAAGACATCTTCGAGGTACTGATCATCGATGTGGCCGATGCCCAATCGGTGCGCGAAGCAGTCCAGCGGCTCAGCACCCCCATCGACGCGGTGGTGCTAAATGCAGGCGGAACCGGTGGACAAACCCCTAACCAACTGACCGCCGACGGCGTTACCACCATATTTGCAGCCAATGTGCTGGGCCACTCAGTGTTAGTGGATGAGCTAATCAAACGCCAATTGGTCACCTCCACCATTCTGTATGCCGGCTCAGAAACTGCCCGCGGCGTTCCTAAGATGGGCGTGGCCAAGGCCCAGTTGAAAGATGCCTCGGTAGAAGAGTTTACTGCCATTGCCAATGGCCGCAAGTTTGGCGCAAAGGCTGATCCACTAGATATCTACGGCACCATTAAGCTCACAGGCACCCTTTGGATGAGCTCGATGGCCCGGCAACACCCACACCTGCGTTTTATCACCATGAGCCCCGGCGGTACCACTGGCACTAATGGCATGGACGACCTGCCATTTATGAAGAAGCTGTTTTTCAAATACATCGGCGAGCTGATAATGCCAATGCTCGGCATGATGCACAGTGTCGATAAAGCCGCCAAGCGCTATTTAGATGGGCTGTTCGACCCTCGCTTTGAAACCGGCCAGTTCTATGCCAGTCAAGCGGGTTCCCCAACCGGACCAGTGGTAAATCAACTCAGCTTAGAGTCATCGCTTGGTGATGTTAGCGCTCAAGACAACGCCCGCTACGCCATTGAGCAGTTCTCGCACGACCGTCTTTAATACAAGGAGAAACCCATGGATACAATGCTGCAAATACTGGTCATTCTGGCAACCATAATGCTAAGTGGCCTGGGTGTAATGTCGATGCTTGCCCCACACAAGATGCTCAGCAACTTTGCCCTGCAACCGTCAGGTAACGCCGGTTTAAACACCATTCGTTCGGTGATTGGCGGGCTGTTCATCGCCTGCGCCAGCGCGCTGATCTTAGGTCTCACCCAAGGACTAGTTGCGGGCTACTTGTTGGTTGCCCTAGTGATGGCGGCTGTCGCCTTTGGCCGGGTCCTAGGATTGGCCATCGACGGCTTTGAAAAAGCGGTGCTTCCACCACTGATATTGGAGCTGGCGATCATCGCTGTACTAGGTTTTGGGTATCTGTCGGCAACGAGCGCTGTCTAGCGCTCGGCCTTTTGAGGGTGTACCAAACACGGCAGCCCCATTGGTATCAGCTCAGGCTGATAAGCGCTGCCGCATTCAATCCCTCGCCCAGCAACGCTATACTGGGCCCCCAAAATAGTTATCCGCTCCCCTCTGTGAAGGACCTATAACAACAACATGCGCCAACAACCCAACCTCCCCATCTTCGCCCTAGAACAGCAAATCAAAGCCCGCCTCCCCAAGCAACACTTAGTGGTTGAGGCGGCAACCGGCTCGGGTAAGTCGACCACCTTGCCACTTTGGGCAGCGGAAACTGGGCGAGTGTTGGTAGTACAGCCGCGGCGGATTGCTTGTGAGGCTTTGGCGGGATATGTGGCGACACTGACCGACAAAAAGGTGGGCCACGCAATCCGCTTTTTCTCGGATGTGGATGAGCGCACCGATATCGCCTTTGTCACACCGGGGATTGCGCTGCGTTGGCTAAGTGAAAACCAGCTACGCGATTTCGATACGCTGATCCTCGATGAGTTCCACGAGCGGCGCTGGGATACTGACTTGCTGCTGGCGCTGTGCCGCGATAGCCATCTGCGTTTACTGGTAACCTCGGCAACCTTGAATGCACAGGCTTTGCAGCACTACCTAAGCGCCGAGCAGCTATGCGCCGAAGGGCGGCAGTTTGAGGTTAGCCTGCACTACGCGGCAAGAGAATCTCATCACTTACCGGATGGGCGGAACCTCGCCGAGCGCTGTGCGGAGCAAGTACGCGCCAACCTTGAAGCTACCGCCGGCGATGTGCTGGTGTTCTTGCCCGGGCGCGGCGAGATCAACAGCTGTGCCCAGCAGCTTAGCCAACTTGATTGCCCGGTGCTGCCGCTGCACTCAACCATTAGTGACAGCGAGCGGCAGCGTATTCTCAAGCCCAGCCCGCAGCAGCGAGTGATTCTGGCGACCAACGTAGCCGAAACCAGCTTGACCATTCCCGGGGTTACGCTGGTGATCGACTCCGGATTAGAGCGGCGCACCGAACAGCGCAATGGCCGCACCGTGCTCAGCTTGAAGCGTATCTCTCAGGCCAGTGCCCAACAACGGCGGGGCCGTGCCGGTCGAACCGCGCCCGGGCATTGCATCCGTTTGTGGGGCGAGTTCGCACCGTTAGAGGCGCAAACACCGCCGCAGCTACAGCGCGAAGAACTGTTAGAGCCGCTGCTACACGCCGCTGCCGTAGGCAAGCAGCTATCCGAGTTAGACTTTATCGAAGCGCTACCGAGTAAAGCCCTCGGCATCGCCGGTGAGCGAGCGCTACAAATGGGCGCGACCGACGAAAATGGTAAACTCAGCGCCCATGGCAGCCGCTTACTCAAAGTGGGTATAGATAGCTTCTTCTCCCACCTTATCAGCCTGATGCCCGACACGCATACCCGCGAGGCGATGGTGGATATTGGCGCTGCCCTGAGCACGCCGCAGCGGCTCTATAGCCCGCCGTCGGAGCTCGATTGGGAGAAGGTGTTTAATCAATGGTTACCCAGCTATTGCGAGGCTACCGCGATTATCCAGCTGATGCGCACCGCTGAAGAGCATTGGCCGCAAGAACTTGAGGTCAACCGTGATGCCTTGCGCCAAGCGCGTGAGTTGGCCGCGCAGCTACGGCAAAGCCTTGGGCTTGCCAAGCTTAACAAGGCCAGTACTTACCAAAGAAATGCGTTGATCAGCGCCCTTTTGACTCATGCCCCCGAGCTGGCCTTTGTCCGGCGTGAACGTCGCCGCAATGCCATGGGCAACGGCCAACTGGAGATCCAGATCGCCCGTGACAGCATTATTCCTGAGCTCTGCGAGGCGGCCATCGTGCTCGATTACTTCTCGCTACCCGGCAAAGGCAGCAAGCAACTCAATACTCTTGGCCTGTGTATGATGCCGCTACGTTTGGACGATCTGATGCGCCATCAGCTCGGAGAAACCGAGGCCATCGATGGCAGCCTAAGCGAGGGTGGCGCACAAGTGATCCGCCGCTATGCCGGTCGAGAAATCGGTCACGAGCAGCAAGCCCTCAGCCCCGACGCACTATGCCAACAGCTAAGCCGCGAGATCTTGGCCAACCGACTGTTCAAAGGCCTCGGTGCAAGTCTGCGCGACGATATCGGCGCCTGGAACCTCTGGGTGCAGCTAGGCGAGAAGCATGGTGGCGGTGAGGGTGAGCCGGTCGATGCCGAGCAGTGGCTTTATCAGCAGCTAAGCGCCTTGGGCTGTGAAAGCCATGCGGATGTAGAGCTGCTGGATGCCGATGACTTTGCCTTTGCCGGCATTCCCGACTGGCAGCGCGAGGGCTTCGATGAGGCCTACCCGCGCAGTTTAGTGTTGGCGGAGCTAAAACTGGATGTGGAGTATTTGCCGCTACGCCGTCAGGTGGTGGTGCATTATCGCAGCGGTTTACGCAAAGACGGCCCCAAGCGTTGGGAGTTGCCGCGCTGGAACGGCTGGAAGATCATCTATCAAAAGGCCAGCAAGCGAGTGACGCTGAATTAGCCTTGATAGCTTCACAAAACCCCTATCTCTGAGAACGATTTGCAAGCACAGCTATTGGCTGAACGCACAAGCGCAACTACCATAGGCGGGTTTTCCCATAACAAGAGGTGGTTAGGGCTTGATTACGATTAAGGAAGTGTCTGAGCTGGCGAAGGTGTCGCAGTCCACGGTGTCCCGTGCGCTAAACGGCCACCCTACAGTAAAAGAGAAGAATCGTAAGAAGGTGTTCGATGCGATTGAGCAGCTGGGCTATCAGCCTAATGCCTTCGCTCAGGCGCTGGCCTCTAACCGCTCCAACAGTATCGGCATGTTGGTTGGTACCCTGTCAGGGCCGTTTTATGGTCCCTTGATGCACCATGCGGAAAAGGTGGTACGGGCGCGCAACAATCACCTGATCATCACCAGCGGGCAAGAGCAGCATAGCGAAGAGCTGGAGTCGATCCGTTTTCTGCGCGCCAAAAAGGTCGATGGCTTAATCATCCATGCCGATACCCTGAGCGACAGCGAGCTGATCAGCTTGGTACAGCAGCAGCCTGCTACCGTCATCCTAAATCGCTATATCCCTGAGATCGCCGAGCACTGCGCCTACCTCGACAATGAACTCGGCGGCTACCTGGCCACCCAACACCTGATTGAAAGCGGCCATCGCCATATTGCCTGCATTACCGGGCAGCTAAGTAAGTGCGACAGCCGCGAGCGCCTGCAGGGTTATCGCAATGCCCTGAGCGACGCCGCCATCGACTACGACGCCAACCTGGTGGTGGAAGGCCGCTTCGACGATCAGGGCAACCATCAAGCCGCCCGGCGGCTGCTCGACCGCGATCCTAAGATCAAAGCCGTGTTCTGCCAAAACGATGCTATCGCCCTCGCGCTATACGATGTGGCAATGGAGCGCAGCCTGCGCATCGGCCACGATATTGCGGTGGTCGGCTTCGACAACGACAGCCTGAGCGAGCACCTGCGCCCCCAGCTTAGCTCGGTCAACTTTCCCATTAGCGAGATGGGCCGCATCGCTGCCGAGCGCGTGATGGCGCTGATCGATGGGCAAAAGGTGGACCAGCTACCCGCACTGCAACTCACCCCCGAATTGATCGTGCGAGCATCCAGCACATCCTAGGATAGTTCGCTAGATACAGAGCCAGTACTGGCTGTTCTTGGTCAATTAAACAACAAAAGAAAGCGCTTGCTTTTTTTGCTGGCTAAAAATCCTCATGATGGCTGCAGCTGTAAGTAACACAAGCAATCGCAAAAACGACCAACTTCACTTTTATCAGGCAACCAAAGAAAAACGCAATAAACACAAACATTAATCCCTATCCTTATGTTTTATATGTATTTAATATTGATGCGGCTACTCATTTGTGAAATTACCATGAATCCAGCAAGGAAAAATCTGTGATCCTTAAAATGCTTTTAACGATCACTTATTGAACACCAGCGATGGACCGCCGTACATTAACCCAAAAGAAAGCGCTTTCTTTATGGAGTAAATTGCGTATGAGTCTTGCACACCCTTCGAGCCAACCACCCGTCAGCGGTCAGTTTGTCGACCTAGATGGCGAGCGTTACTACAAGATTGCCAATGTCGATCATATGGCCCCCTTCTTTATCAGCGTGGTCTCGGCCAGTGACCATTGGCTGTTTATCTCTTCCACAGGCAGCCTTACCGCCGGACGGATCCGCCCCGAGAATGCGCTGTTTCCCTATAAGTCGGTGGACTATATCCATGAGAGCGCCGAGAACACCGGTTCCAAGACCTTAGTCAGAGTGACAACCGCCACTGGCAGCGCGTTATGGGAACCGTTTAACCGCCACCACGATGGGCTCTATCAGGTGGAGCGCAACATTTATAAGAACACCATTGGCGACAAGCTGGTGTTCGAAGAGATCAACCATAGCCTGCAGCTGAGCTTCCAATACAGCTGGAACACCAGCGAGCGCTTCGGCTTTGTCCGCCATGCCGAGATCCGCAACCTCAGCGAGAATAGCCAAAGCATCGAGCTCATCGATGGTCTGCAGAACCTGCAACCCTCCGGCGCGCCGCTGGGCTCAATGCAAAAGGCCAGCGCGTTGGTCGATGCCTATAAGTGGAACGAGCGACTCGCCGACAGCCCGCTGGTGCTCTACACCATGTACGCCAAACTGACCGACCGCGCAGAGCCCGCCGAGTCGCTGTTGGCCACCAGCGTGTTCAGCCTCGATAGCGGCGACAACCAGCTGCTGCTCAGCAGCAAGCAGCTGCAAGCCTTCCGTCGCGGCCTGGCGCTTGAACAAGACACCTTGGTGCGAGGCGAGCGCGGCGCCTACCTGCTAGCCAAGACCCTGAACCTGGCGGCCCAACAAAGCGCCGACTGGCGCATCGTGGCGGATATCGACCACAATCATCAGGCGATTACCCAGCTGCAGCAGCTACTGAGCGATCCCGCCGCACTGCAAGCGCAGGTTAGTGCCAGTATCGCGGCTAACCAGCAGGAGCTGATTAACTTGATGTCGGGCGGCGATGCCTGGCAGCTGACCAACGACGAGGCCACCAGCGTTCACCACTATGCCAACGTGTTGTTTAACAGCATGCGCGGCGGGGTGTTCGACAACGGCTACCTGCTCGACAAGCAAGACGTACTGAGCGCCATCACTAACACCAACGCCGAGGTGGCAACACGCCAGCAGCACCTGTTAGCGAAGCTGCCTGAGAAGCTACTGCATAGCGAACTGCTGACTGCGGCCAAGCAAAGCGGCGACGCCCAGCTAATCCGGATCTGCTACGAGTACCTGCCGCTCACCTTCGGCCGCCGCCACGGCGACCCGAGCCGCCCCTGGAACCACTTCGAGATCAAACTCAAAGACGAGCAAGGTGAGCGCTTACTCTCCTACCAAGGCAACTGGCGAGATATCTTCCAGAACTGGGAAGCCATGGCGGCCAGCTATCCGGGCTTTGTTGGCTCGTTCCTGGCCAAGTTTGTTAATGCCTCCACCATGGATGGCTACAACCCCTATCGCATCACCAAACAGGGCATCGACTGGGAGCTACTGGACGAGAACGACCCGTGGAGCAACATCGGCTACTGGGGCGATCACCAGATTATCTATCTGCTTAAGTTCCTGGAGCAGCTGAGTAACTACAACAGCGGCGAGCTCAGCGAGATGCTGAGCAGCGATATCTTTAGCTACGCCAACGTACCCTACCGCTTGGGCGATGTGGACAAGCTGTTTGCCAATCCTAAAGACACCGTGGAGTTTGATGATGCGTTACAGCAAAGCATCGAACAGCGCGTCGACGCGTTGGGCTTTGACGGGCGCATGGTGCTCGATGGCGAGCAGCAAGTGTACATGGTCAACCTGATGGAGAAGGTGCTGGTGCCGCTGTTGGCCAAGCTCAGCAACCTGGTGCTCGATGGCGGGATCTGGCTCAACACCCAACGCCCGGAATGGAACGATGCCAACAACGCCATTGTCGGCAACGGTCTGTCGATGGTCACGCTGTACTATATGCGTCGCTATGTGGCCTTTATGCAAACCTTATTGCAGCGCTTGCCTGAAAGCACCCGCTTATCGAGCGAGGTGGTGGAGTGGATGCTCTCGATTAGCCACACCCTTGAGCAGGCCCAACAGGCAATTAGCCAAGCCCATGTCACCCCACAACTGCGCAAGTCGCTGCTCACTGAACTTGAGCTGGCCGCCGAGCGCTATCGCAACAAGGTGTATCAGCAAAACGGCTTCTCCGGTAAGCAAGCGGTGGAAATCGCCACCCTCAAGCAGTTTGCCGACGTGGCCCTCGCGGTTCTCGATGCCAGCATTCGCAGTAACCTGCGCAGCGATGGCCTGTATAACGCCTACAACATCATGACCTACAGCGCCGAGCAGCTAAGCATTGAGCAGCTCTACCCGATGCTTGAAGGCCAAGTAGCGATCCTCAGCGCCGGCGTACTCTCGCCAGAGCAAGCGGTGGCACTGCTCGATAAGCTGTTTGCCAGCGAGATGTATCGACCCGACCAGCAGAGCTTTATGTTGTACCCCGACCGCGCGCTAAACGGCTTTATGGATAAGAACTGCCTCAGCGCCGCCAGCGTTGGCTGCAGCACCTTACTAAGCAGCATGCTGGAGGCCAATGATACGCGGATTATCCAGCGTGATGAGCAAGGCAACTATCGCTTCCATGCCAGCTGCGAGAACATCGGCCAGTTGCGCGCGACGATTGCTCAGGTCAAACCGGACTATGCCAGCTTTAACGACGAGCATTGGCAGAATCTGGAAGCCGCCTATGAAGAAACCTTTAATCACAAGGCCTTCACCGGTCGCTCCGGCACCATGTTCGGCTACGAAGGCTTGGGCTGTATCTACTGGCATATGGTCTCCAAGCTGTTACTTGCAGTGCAGGAGAACTACCTGGCAGCCCGCGAGGCCGACCCTCAAGGCGCCGCCACCCAGCAATTAGCGGACTACTACTATCGGGTGCGCCAAGGCATCGGCTTTAACAAGACGCCGGATAACTACGGCGCCTTCCCCACCGATCCCTACTCGCACACGCCCAAGCAAGCCGGCGCTCAGCAGCCGGGGATGACCGGGCAGGTGAAAGAAGAAGTGCTAACCCGTTTCGGTGAGCTAGGCCTGGAGATTATCGATGGCTGCCTAAGCATCAAGCCAAGCCTGCTCAAGCGTGATGAGTTCTTACAAGCGCCGGCTCCGTTCCGCTACCAAGACCTGCAAGGCGAAAGCCATAGCGTAGGGCTCGACCAAGCCCAACTCGCCTTTACCTACTGCCAAGTGCCGTTCATCTATCAGCTTGATGACAGCCAAGCACCGGGGATCCGCTGTGAGTTAAGCAACGGTCAAACAGAGCAGATCAGCGGCCTGACGCTTCCCGCATCGTTCACCGCGCAACTGTTCCAACGCAGCGGCGAGATAGCCAAGCTAAGCGTAACCCTAAGCAGCATAAGCTTGCGTAGCGCTTAAGCCCTCTTGCACTCCGTTGCGCCTGTGGCAGCAAGCCCGGGCGCAACGTCTTCCCGTTCCAGCAAACGCAGCTCCCCCATAGCGACTCCTCCTAACGTCACAGCCACGATACCGCTGCCTCGGCTCGCTCTGATATAAGCGCAGCCACATCGCCTACACTTGATGGTTATACCCGAGCAACCTCAAGATACTTGTTCGGTTCTAAGCGAGTGATCGCCATAGCCGCGTTAACTGTAGTCTTGCTAAACACCCATGGCGCAGTCTCAGCCATCCACCGACAAAAAAGGAATAACACATGGAAGGAATCAGACGACTACCGATCGCTGCCCTATTGATTAGCTGCCTGTGGCTAGTGCTAAGCCAACCTTTGAAAGCCAACGAGGTCAGCTTCGAGGTTCAAGAGCTCGCCCCTGAGCTGTACATGCTCTCCGGTAAGGGCGGCTTCACCGGCGGTAATATCGTGGTGCTAGACGGCCAGCAAGGCAGCGTGATGATCGACGATGCCCTGCCCGATCACCTCGCCCTGTTGGTCTCAACCCTGGAATCGATGAAGATCGCGCCAATGCGCTTTTTGCTTAACACCCACTTCCACGCCGACCATATTGGTAACAACGAAGCCTTCGGCAAGGCAGGGGCACAGATCGTCTCCCACGAAAACCTGGGCGCCTATCTGGCCGAGCACGGCATCCGCTCGCTCAGTGGCAATATCCCGGTTGAGCAAGCCGGTCAGCCGATGATCACCTACTCAGAGTCCTTGGGCCTGCACCTTAATGGCCACAATATCGAGATGATCCACCTGCCCGCCGCCCACACCAGTGGCGACTCCGCAGTAGTGTTTAAAGACGCCAATATCATCCACCTCGGCGACGTGTTCTTTAACGGGTTGTTTCCGTTTATCGACTTAGATGGCGGTGGCACCCTGCAAGGCTATATCGCCGCCCAGCAGACCATTATTGCCCTGTCTGATGACAACACCATCTTAGTTCCCGGCCACGGCCCGGTGGCCAAACGTGACGACCTGCAGCGCGCCAACACTATGTTGGTTGAGACTAGCGAGATCGTGCAAAAGCATCTGGACGAAGGAAAAAAACCACAGCAGATCTTGGAACTCAATCCACTTGAGGGCTACGAAGGCGACTGGAGCTGGGGCTTTATCACCACCGAGAAGATGACCATGCAGCTGCTAAATGCCATGGGGCATTAATCGCTAGCCTCGCACGTTCTCCACCCCCGGCTGACGGTAGTACGCCAAAAACTGTTCAGCCGGAATGGGTCGAGAAAAGAAGTAGCCTTGTGCAATATCACAGCCCGCTTGAGACATAATGTTGCTCTGCTGAATATTCTCAACCCCCTCTGCCACCACGCTTATTTGTAGGCTTTCAGCCAAGCGGATCAAGGCAATACACAGGGCGCGATCAACCTCGTCCTCACATAGGTCGGCGACAAAGCTACGATCGATCTTCAAGCCATCGACCTTAAACTTGCGCAAATAGCTCAGCGAAGAGTATCCGGTACCAAAGTCATCCAACCAAACCGGTATCCCCAGATGGCGAAGCTCCACCAAGTTGTCCATTACCCGCTGCTCGTCGGTTAGCAGGGAGTTTTCGGTAACTTCAACATGCAACCAATGACGTTGTAGGCCGAAGCGCTCCAAGTTTTCAGCAAAGCTTGTCGCAGCATGCTCGCGACTCAGCTGCTTAGCCGATAGGTTGATTGCAATATAAAAATCATCATCAACCTGACTAGCCCAGTGCTGCCGCTGCTGGCACGCCTGCTCAATCACCCACTCACCCAGTGGGATGATCAAACCTGTGGCCTCGGCAATCCCTATTAGCTCATCAGTCGGCACCATGCCTAAACTCGGGTGCCGCCAACGCAGTAAGGCTTCAGCGCCAATCACTTGCTGGCTCTCAAAACTGAGCAAGGGCTGATAGAACAGGGAAAACTGCTGGCAATCACATAGCGCTTTGTGAAGCTCTCGCTCCAACAGCCCTTTGCGGGCAACCGCATCGCCCATTTGCTGATTGAAGTGGCGATAGGTGCCTTTACCCGCGCTCTTGGCTGCATACATGGCAATGTCGGCATTCTTTATCAGCTCAACGGCGCTTGTGCCAGCATTTGGCGATAACGCGATACCAATACTACAGCCGATGAACACCTCATCGCTGCTATCTTCCAAGATGAAGCCTTTGGTGAGTACATCCACAATGCGTCCAGCGATAACATCGAGTTGCAGCACATCTTCCACGTCGGGAATGCACAAGAGAAACTCGTCGCCTCCCAC
Organism: Aliagarivorans taiwanensis DSM 22990; assembly: GCF_000429505.1. GTDB lineage: Bacteria > Pseudomonadota > Gammaproteobacteria > Enterobacterales > Celerinatantimonadaceae > Aliagarivorans > Aliagarivorans taiwanensis. The sequence goes on from NZ_AUBZ01000007.1 coordinate 47,818, forward strand.
TCGCGCCAACACGCAGCTTTCATCCCGCATATCGAGCGCCGATGCGACCATATCGCTGGCCCGTAAGTTGTGTTCAATCCGCTTAGCCACTTCACAAAGCAAATGGTCCCCCGCTCGGTGGCCATAGTTATCATTGACCGCTTTAAACTCGTCAAGATCGACGAAGATGACCGCAATATTGTGCTGTGTTTGCTCAATCACCCCAGAAACAAACTCAATAAAACGCAAACGGTTGGGTAGCTCGGTGAGCGCATCGTGATAGGCCAAGAACTCGACTTGCTCGGTGCGCTCCTTCAGGTTCGTGCTCATTGCATTAATCTCAGCCGCCAGTTCTCCCACTTCATCACTGCGCTTAACGCAGTTGGGTCTTGAGTAATCACCTCGCCCTATGTATTTGGCTTGTTTGACCAAGGCGAGGATCGGGCGGCTCCAGGCACTCGCTAGCCACGCCGACAATACAACAGTGACCGCCATTACCACCACTACCGCCAGCAAAGACCCTAACAGAGCATCGCGAATACTGCCTTCGTTAATCCGGGCGATAATATTGGCGGTGTCGGCGATATCTTGATTAATGGTTTTTAGCGAATAGCTTAGGCTCAGGCCACCCAACAACTCGTCACCAATGAACAGCGGCTCAGCAACCGTAAGGGTATTCTCAGCGAGGCGGTGGTAGTGCTGCTGTTCCTGCAATACAGTGTTCAGTATCTCTGGCTGCTCAAATGGACTACCGTAGGCCTGCATGACCTCTTGCCCATTGTGAATAATGGTACCCTCAGCTGAGAACACAACCACCTCAATGACTTCCTCAGAGTTCAGCGCTGGCTCAAGAAGGTCAAAGATACCCTCCATATCAAACAGATAAATAGGATTAATCAGAGCTTCTGAAAGGTAACCTAAGGTGTAATGTGCCCGTTGCTCCAACTGAGATATCAGGCTACTGCTGACATCTTTACTCGAGTGACTAAGTAAATGCTGTGCATGGTGTTTGAAAATATATAACTGAACTATCAGTAACAGAATCAAGGCAGCCAAGGACGAAAGTATGCTGTATACCGTTAGCCGCCCTTTTAACTTCATAAGTTGATACTCTTCTACCGAGCCCTACACATGAGACTAGTAAAGCTGCTCTAACAACGGCGCCGCTTTCTCGACCCAATCGATACTGTTTTGAACGGCTTGGTCAAGCTCATCAAACTGGGCGGTTTTCTTGTATTGACTCAACGCATCTTGCCCTTGTTCATCCAAGTGTGCTGAGAGCATCACCTCGGTTAATGCTTGTTTAAGCTCGATCGGCAAACCCGGGCGAGCCACCTGCAGTGCGCGGGGAATAGCTATAGAGGAAGCGAAGATTTCAAGCTCTTGGCGCATTGCCGGTGGGATCTCTTTTTCCCAGTCCAGGTTACTAAATGCTGCAGCAGCAGCTTGCCCATTAAACACCCATGCCGACATGTTCACTTCACCGCTGGACGAGGAAATTTCGTCAACAAACACATAGCCAATCGAATCAGCAGGTGGCATATCACGCAATGAGGCTTGCTCATACAAGGTGAAGCCTTGTTCTAGTAACATGATAACGGGGACAAAATAGGCACTGGTTGAATAACGGTCTTCAAATACCACCGTCTTGCCAAGTAGTTGATCGAACGACTGAATCTCGCTGTCTTGCCGGGAGAAGAACACACTGCTGTATTCCGCCACCCCACTTTTCCAGCGACGCGCCAGCAGCTCAGCGCCAGCTTCGTTGACCAGAGTCACCGCAGAGAACACTGTATCGGACACCATGTCGACTTTGCCCGCCTTCATCCAGCGAACCATTTGCTCCAGGTTAGTCGCTACCATCACTTTGGACTGAGTAACGCCATGGTCTTGTAGCTGCGATACCAGATATTTTGCGAAAGGGGTTGTGCGTTTTACCGCTTTCTTTGGGTTAGTGCTAATGACTCCCAAAACTAGCGTTGCATCATCGGACTTGGCAGAGTACGCGGATGGGGGAAACAACAAAAACAAACTGATGACTACGGCCAATACTTGATACTGCTTACTCATGCCACCTGCCTTTGACTAAATTTCACTCTACTAAAGATATAGTCCATTCGGCTCAAGTCTTAACCGTCGTGGCGCTGCAAACCTGCGTTTTCAGCGAGTTAAATGAAGCCATGCTTCGCCAAGCTCATTAGTGAGTGTAAAGACATTAAAGAGAACCTTTTTTAATCAGTTCGTTAGCCTGACATAACTACTTTTTTATTAATTAATAGGCTAAAAGAGCTGTAACGAAAAAGCCCTCACAGGGTCGCGAGGGCTTAGATTTCACGAACATTAGATTCTACTAATAAGAAGAACTCTGTTTAGCATCTATCTAACGATACACGTTACCGCTCATATCCATCACATCGCCGCTGCGCGTGTCGATCAGGAAGTTATCCGATGGTGCACGGTTGTAGAGCATTTCCAAGATGGTGAAGATCACACCGAACTGCTCCTTGAACACCTCGCCCACTGGGTGGTTGTGGTTATCTTCCAGTACGCTGACATCCATATCGCGCAGCGCGCCCGATACCAGCGCGTATTGCGCTACACTCTCTTCGGTGAGCTGCCCAACCTTGATGGCCAGCTCGTCGGCGTTACGCAAGCGATAGAAGTCGGTCAGCAAATCCATGCCGCTCCATACAAAGTCACGCAAGTGCATGCCATTCTCAAGCGCGAGAGCTTCGGCTTTCAAGGTGGCATTCGCCCAATCTTGGCGGAAGGTATCACCGATGTTGCTGTTAAAGGCACAAGCGTCAGTGTTTGGCAGATCAATAACTGAAGCCAGCTCACAGGTGGTGATATCCGTCTCCAGTTGCGACAAGATCATCATCTGACGACCGTTGATATGCTCGATCATGTGCTTAGTCTCACCCGGCCAGCGACTGGCCCAGCCCTCAGCCAGCCCCATGATGTGGTAATCATTCATCTCAACGTAAGAGCGAGAACTTAGTACACGCTCGTTCCAAGTCGCACCAGCGGCCTTCTCCAAGCGGTAGTGCTCAAACAGTTGATCAAAGTCGCGCACATCATCCATTACCACGGTCTCCACCTCGATAATGTCGCTGTTATCCAGCGTCACCAGCTTGTAAGCTGGCACATAAGCCGCTAGCGATGGCGCCTGGATGTTCACCAAGGTGTTGCCTTCGCTGCTTACCGTGGAGGTGGTGTTGTAGTGCATGTGTCCACCCACGTGCAGCTTGATGCCCATAGCCGCAAGCTGCTCGCTGATGCTATTGCTAGGTAGGCGGTGATGTTGCAGGAAGTTGGTTTCAACGCTTTCAAAGTAGTCTTCTGCCACCTCATACGCGCCGCCGTAGAAATCATCCATTGGGTAGTGGCTAAAGGTCACGAGTTTCTTGCCTTGCTCCTCAGCGCGAGTAACCACATCTTGCATCCAGTCAACCAGGTACTCTTTGTGGCTGAATACGTGGTCCCAACCTTTGTTTTGAGCACCGCTGTAAGACCCCGAATCTTCTGGGTTTATCGCCGCAGAGTCGTTCGGTAAGAATACGGTCGAGTCGAGACTTAACACCCAAAGGCCTTCGATTGGCTCAACTAAGTAACTGGCGTCAAACTGCATAGAGCACACGCCGCGATCGTTAGCGGTATTGTAATCACCACCGGTACCGTCTGCGCAGATTTCATGCTGACGGTTAGCCAGCGCAGCCTCTTCTTTCGCCAAATCAAAGCTATAGTCGTCGCGTAGCGCCTCGCTGGTAAATGGCGTCTCGAAGTAGGCATACTCTTGTTTCGGGAAGAAACCATGGGCGCCCATGTCAGTCATCACATTGCCCATCCCTTGGTGGATAATCTCATGAGTACAGATAGTGTTCTCATCTCCACTCAGGCAGTCACCGTGACCCAAACTGCGGATATTTTGATTCTGATAGTCCACGCCAAGGTAGTCGCTTTTACCGGCTTCGTGATCGAAAGGACGAACCGGGTCATGGTTACCCGGCGCGGCGAAGAACTCCATTCCGTACTTGTCGGTGTATTCTTGCAGCATCTTATCCATACCGCGCAAGTGCACCGGCTGGCCGTCATCACTGAAATCCCCCGGCATCGCTACCAGCTTCACGCCGCGTTCAGCCAGATCATCCAGCGCAGCGCGCAGGGCGAAGTAGTTTTCGTTGAATAATCGGGTTGAGCCGAGCTGAGCGCCCATGGTACGAATGGTCGCATTGGGGTTGCCTTCGTAGCTCACCAATCCTTCAAAGGCTTGGTTTCCGCCCTCGGTAGAAAAATCAGCATACACATCATGGAAGTGAATATCCGACATAAATGCGATGCTAACTGGGTCTTTTAGTCCACCACGATCACCGTCATCGCTGGAAGAAGAACTGCCACAACCACTTAGTAAAGCTGCGCTGGCAAGCGCAAGGGCGCTGATTTTAAAATGCATGATTACTCCTCGAAAATTAAGCGAGGTGCAATCTAGGAACGAAAAATGACAGTTAGATTAATGATTTACTACAGATATATTTAGCGACATTTTATCCCGCCATAAATTGATCTAAACGGCATTTATACCACCCATAGCGTTACATTAGTGATAAACACACGCAGCCGTTTGTTGCCCTAGTGTATTAATTTACTTATTGGTAAAGCACTTCTACACAACATTTATTACTCAATCTTCCGGCGCAAAACACTCGCTAAAAGAGCTGCATTCGCCACAGCTTGGTGCCCGGCAGACATAATCGCCCCCGTTTTGGCAAAGCTGCCGATAGAAAAAACGCTTCCAGCGCATACGCTGGGTATTGGCCGCAGCAAGCGCCGGAAAGTAAAAGTGCAATAACACCCCTAGCTCCGCTCGCGTGCTCAAGCCCAAGCTACTCCAAAGGTGCGAGGGCGCCATGCAGGCGTGCACGATGATCTCCAGCATCCAGTGGTTGGCCGGGTCCTGATGGTCGCGACAATGCTCAAGCAGCAAGGCGCGCAAGCTCTGTAGCTCGTCGGCTTTTAATTGGCACATCTGCTGATACAGCTCGGCGCGCTGGCCGGTCGGTGAGCTAGCTTGCCACTGCAGGTTGAGCTCGCTGAGCTCGGGCACGGCGAGCCAATCGAGTAGTTGTTGATAGTCGCCATCATTGAGCCCGACACCATAGGGCAGTGCCGCCAGCCCTTGTAGCTGGGCAGCTACAATCTGGCGAAACCACTGCTGTGGCTCTGGCGCGCTTTCAGTCTGAGCACTATTAGCCGGAGAGCTAGCAGACTGAGCGGTGTGAAGCGGAATCACCTCGCCGCTGGCGCGCGGATCCGCTTGATCGTTAAGTGAGTTAAACATGGCCTGCCAGTTCCGTTAGTTGAATCACCTGTTCTTGCTCACAAGGAATGCCAGTCAGGCTACCGAGTGGGTTGAGGGCACGCCCTTCGTTGTCGACGATGGCACATTCAATGGGGCAGATCTCACCGCACTGGGGCGGATTGGGTTGGCTGACACACTCATCGCAGCGATGGGCATTGATGGCATAGCCGTGGGCATCGCGCACCACCGCTTTTTGCGGGCACACCAATTTACATGCGTTACAGCCAATACAGCTGCGGGTTATCCGTAGTGCCATTAGCCACACTCCTTAGCGCAGGAACCTTGCGCGCTCTTCTCAAGCAATTGCTGGCGGATCTGCTCTAGGGCCTCCGGTGTTGTCTTGAGCGCCAGCTCGGTGTTGACCGAGATCCCTGCCTCTTGCAAGGCTTGGCGCGGCGGCAGACCGATCCGGCTACACAGCAACACATCGACCCCTTCCAGGGTATGCAGTGCCCGACTCATCCGCAGCTGGGCTTCGTCCTCATCACACTCGTTTTGGCCGCGGCAATAGGCCTCGATATCCCGTGCGGCCAGCGCTTCGACGCCGGCCTTACCGACACGGAAAAGGTCAAAGGATTTGGCATAGCCAAAGTGTTGGTCGATGTACTCGCCGCTGCGACTGGCCACAGCTACCGTCAGCTCGGCAGGTACCACCTCTGGTATCTCATCAACATTAACCTGCTCGCCCAACTTGCCGACCGCATCAGCGCGACACTGCTGGCAGTGGGTCATCTGCGCCATGCTCACCCCGGCATCACTGCGAGCCTGAGCCAACTCCTCGTCAGTCGGTCCGCGTTGGCCCATCAAACCAAAGTAAGTCCCGTGGGCCGGGTCGGAAATCAGCGGCATAACGTTATGAACAAAGGCGCCATAGCGCTGCAACTCCTCGGCCAGCTCTGCAATATGCCAATCGTTGATTCCGGGGATCAGCACTGTATTGACCTTGACCAACATGCCCGCCTCGATGGCCAGTTTTAGCCCCTTCAATTGACGATCAATCAAGGTTTGCGCCGCGTGCTTGCCGCGCAAACGACGACCATTGAAGTAGACCCAGGCATAGATCTGCTCGCCAATGGCGGCATCGATACAGTTGATGGTAATGGTGAGGTGCTTAACACCTATCTCTAGAAGCTTGGGTAACTGATCTTCCAGCTCCAAGCCGTTGGTGGAGACACAAAGGTGCACCTCATCGTCGTGCTGCCCGACCGCTTTCAGAGTTGCCAGCGTGGCATTGGGGTTGGCCAGCGGGTCGCCTGGCCCGGCAATCCCCACCACTTGGGTCTCTGGGATGCGCTGCTTGACCTTGGCAAAGCGCTGCACCGCTGCGGCGGGCGATAACAGGCTGGAGGAGACACCCGGGCGTGTCTCATTGCTACAGTCAAACTTGCGATTACAGTAATTGCACTGAATGTTACACGCTGGCGCGACCGCTAAATGCATACGCGCAAACTGGTGGGCGCCCTTGGAGAAGCAGGGATGCTTTTCTACCAATGCGGCCTGTTCGGCACTCATGTTCGGTGGCGGCGAAGATGCGGAGCAAGCTGACTGTGAGGCGGATTGTGAGGCGGATCGAGACATAATCGAATTCCAAACATCTATTACGGTTAATAGCTGTGTTGCAATTCACATACCCTCAATCTATTTCCTTATTTTTCATGAACTTAAACAGATTAGAAAAGACAATTGTCGACCCCACGATCGACAATTGTCACCTTTGCTACAGCTGGCGCATCTGGATGTTCATCACCTGAATGCGATAAGCAATCTGGCGCGGGGTCATGTTCAGCAGCCGTGCCGCCTTGGCTTGCACCCAGCCGGCTTGCTCCAGCGCGGCAATCACCCGCTCCCGTTCGTCCAGCTCAGGATCCTCCAGATTAGCCTTGGCCACTTTGGCACTTGGCCGGCTGATGGTAATCGGCTCCATATGGTCGAGCATGATCAGGTCTTGGTCGATGCGGCCACTTTCACTCATCACCGAGGCCCGCTCCAACAGGTTCTCGAGCTGGCGCACGTTGCCCGGCCAGTGGTAGCTCATCATCAGCCGCAGCGCGCTATCGCTTAGGGTTAACTCACGCTTTTGCTGCTTGGCGATCTTCTCCAACAGAAACTGGGCCAGCTCGGGTAGGTCTTCGATGCGGTCGCGCAATGCTGGCGGATAAACCGGCATCACGTTTAAGCGATAGTAGAGATCCTCGCGGAAATCACCTTCGGTCACCGACTCTTCCAGGTTGACGTTGGTCGCAGCGATGATGCGCACGTCCACCACTTGGGTCTGCGCACTGCCGACCCGTTCGAACTCGCCTTCCTGTAGCACCCGCAACAGCTTGGCCTGGAAGGCCGCCGAGATCTCGCCGATCTCATCGAGGAACAGGGTGCCGCCATCGGCCAGCTCAAAGCGGCCCTTGCGCTGTTTCACTGCGCCGGTAAAGGCGCCCTTCTCGTGGCCGAACAGCTCCGACTCAAGCAGGTTATCTGGCAGCGCCGCACAGTTGAGCTTTACAAAGGGCCCAGCGGCGCGCGGCGAGTTGTAATGGATGGCATTGGCGATCAGCTCTTTACCGGTCCCCGACTCACCACGTACCAGCACGGTGCTGTCCCATTTCGATACCAAGCGGATCTGCTCAAACACCCGGCGCATCGCCTTGCTGTGACCAACAATGCTGTCCAGCCCATAGTTGCTGCGCACCTTACGGCGCAGGCGGTCTCGCTCCTGCTGCAGGTTATCGGTTTGCACCGCCACATCCTTGGCCAGCAGCACGCTGCGGGTTACCAGGCTGGCGGTCATATCCATAAACTGGGTGAAGTTGGCCAGTAGCTCTGGGTCAGCCACCTCTGGCTGGGCGGCCAGTACCCCGATCACCTGCTGGTCTTTACTCAGCGGCACCGCTATAAACGGCAGGTCCAGCGAGTAAAGGTCCAGCTTGTCGCTAAAGCGCATATCATTCTCGACTCGGCTTAACACGATCGGCTGTTTGCGGCTGAACACGGTACCGATAATCCCTTCTTCGCTGCGGTAGCGGGTCGATTTAAACTGCGCTTCGCGGCCCGGTGCATGCACCTTTTCCACCTCCAGCAGCTTGCCCTGCTCGTCCACCAGCGCCAATATCGCATGCTGCAACATCGCCTTGTCGTGCATCACCTCCAACACCTTGGCGATACTCAATTGGTAGTCCAGGCTGCTGGTCAGCACACTACACACTTCATAAAGCGCCGCCAAATGGCGCTGGGCCAACTTGGGGCAGGCATTTGCTGTGGTTACCATCACTCACCTCCCTGACGATCCGATGGCAGTGAGATCACTACCTTGCTTCCTCCCAAGGAGGAACGATGAAACTGCACCAAGCCACGATGCTCGCTGATCACCTGTTGCACAATGCTCAGGCCCACCCCGCGACAGCCGCTACTGGTCATTGGCTTGGTACTATAAAAAGGCTGAAAGATCTTAAGCTTGAGGCTCTCATCGATGCCCGGCCCGCTATCTTCCAATACAAACTGCAGGTCGCCATCGCGCTCCATGGTGCTGATCACGATCTCCCGCTGGGCGCACTTGTTGAACTCAATCGCTTCAATGGCGTTGTCGAGCAGTTGCTTGAGTGCCACCCGCAAGCGGTTGGCCTGCCCGGTCACCGACGGTAGCACCCCGGTTAGCTTGAGCTGCACGCTGACCGAGCCTTGCAGCAGTCGCTGATTACTAATCGCGGTGACGTCGTGTACCAGTTGATTGAGGTTGACCGGCTGACGGGCTTCCTGCGGACGCTCCGGCAGAGCCTGCTGCAACTGTTCGATGGCCTGGCTGCCCGCCTCAACGCCGATCTTCATCGCCTCAACCCGCGGACAGGCGCGGCCACTACTACAGAAGAAATTCACCGCCGCATCAATCATGTTGATCGGCCCTTGGATCTGATGAATCGCCGCCTGCAGTGCCTCCTGCATGGTGTGCAGAGCCTCGGACTCGGCAGTCATTCGCGCCAACTCTTGGATCCGTTGATGTTCGCGACGCCGCTGCTCCTTGGTGGTTTCGGTCATGGTCAGGATGTAGTAATCCGATGGCGTGTTAGCGAAAAACTTATCAACATCGAAGCGCTGAAACGGTAGCCGCGATACCTGGCAGCTAAACCAGCGTTCCCGCGCCATCGCTGGGGTCTTAACGCTCAGACTCCAGCCTTCCTGATTGCAGTTACTCAAGGCAAAACAGCCTTGAGTCCGCTGCTTGTATTGCTCCAGCACTAGGTCGGCGGGCTCTTGCTCAAAATCGCTCACCAAGGTTTTGTAGCTAAGGTTATCCAGCACCACCCGGCCTTCTTCATCGAGCATTGCCACCGCCACCGGTGCAGCGTTGAGGATCCCTTCCAGCAGGCTCTTTTGGTTGTTTAGGCGGGTTTGCAGGTCGTGGCTTTCGGTGACGTCCTGGTGGATCCCCATATAGTGGGTAAGCTTGCCGCCCTCATCGAACAGGCCCGCGATGGTGACATCCGCCAGATAGCGCTCACCGTTTTTACGGCGGTTGATCAAACAGCCCTGCCAGCGATCGCCCTTGCGGATCTGCTCCCACAATGATTGATAGAGCGCCTTGGGTGTGGTCTTGTAGCTAAGTAAGGAGTGATTGACTCCTTTTATCTCCTCAAGGCTATAGCCGGTCACCTCGGTGAAGTTAGCGTTCACATACTCGATCTTGGCATCAAGGTCGGTGACCGAGATAGCCACGGGTGCCTGGGCCAAAAGTTGCAGGTACTGCCCTGCCAACGGCATCTGGGAAAACAAGCTGTCGAGTCCATCGTCCAACGCTTGCTCTGTGTGTTGCGTATCACTCATAGGATCCTCACTCCTTGGTCCAGTTAAAAGTGATAATGCAATCAGTATTCCTGCATGGGGGAGTAGCCGTGCCACAAGCGCGTTTAGTTCGAGCTTGTTTGATTTGTGACAAACTCCACAGTCCTTTTTGTGGCGATTGTCGGCTTTGAAACCTCAATGTCAGTAAGTGCTGTCACCCGCCACACCACGCCATGCGGGGCTTAAGCCCCAAAATAGTGCTCCGCTGCCCCATGGTATGCCTTGTGCAGTCACTCTCCTTATACAGCGCAATGGACCGCTCAGCTCCCCGAGCGTCCAGATAAGCCACACAAGCAAGGAGAGAGCGCAATGAGCGAATATCTGTTGGTGTTTGTTGCCACGGCGGTGGTGAACAACGTGGTACTGGCGAAGTTTCTCGGCCTGTGCCCGTTTATGGGTGTCTCCAGCAAGGTCGACAGTGCCTTAGGCATGGGGCTGGCCACCACCTTCGTGCTCTGCCTAGCCGCCATCGCCGCCTGGCTACTGGAAAGCCTGCTGCTCGAGCCGCTAGGGCTTGGGGTGATGCGCATCCTGGTGTTTATCCTGGTGATCGCCGCCGTGGTGCAACTCACCGAACTGCTGATTCAGAAATATAGCCCCGGTCTGTATCAGGCCTTGGGGATCTTCCTGCCGCTGATTACCACCAACTGCGCGGTCCTCGGGGTCGCACTGTTGGTCATTCAAGAGAAGATGAGCCTGCTTACCACGCTGTTCTATGCCTTCGGCAGCGCGGCCGGTTTTACCTTGGTGATTGTGTTGTTCGCCGGACTGCGCCAACGCTTGGTGCTGTCGCGCGTGCCCGAGGCCTTCACCGGACTGCCGATAGCCTTTATTACCGCAGGCATCCTGTCGATGGCCTTTATGGGCTTTGCCGGCATGGTCAAATAAGGAGAGATGCGATGATGATAGTCCTTTCACTGCTAGCCCTAACCTTATTAGGTGCCTCACTCGGTGGCGCGCTGGGTTGGGCCTCGAAAACCCTCAAGGTCGAGGGCGATCCGCGGGTCGATGAGATTGAAGCGATGCTGCCCGGCGGCCAATGCGGCCAGTGTGGTGAGCCCGGCTGTCGCCAAGCGGCCGAGAAGATGGTCTCTGGCAGCCTGTCGCCCAACTGCTGCCCGCCCGGTGGTAAAGGTCTGGCGGCCAGCGTGGCCGAGCTACTCGGCATTAGCCTGAACGACGACGGCGAGCAGGTCACCATGATTGCGGTGATCGACGAGAGCAACTGCAGCGGCTGCACCCGCTGCTTTAAGGCCTGCCCTTTCGATGCCATTGTCGGTGCCAGCAAGCAGATGCACACCGTGATCTCTCAGGTGTGTACCGGCTGTAACCTGTGCGCCAAGGCCTGCCCACAGGGCTGCTTAACCATGCAACCACAGGCCGTCCAGCCGCATACCTGGAACTGGCCAAAGCCCCAAGTAGCTTAGCTACTCAACTAGAGCGGCCTAGCCACGCAGAATTAAAAGGAGCCGAGCATGTTTTTGTCCGCACGCCCCTTCGCCGGGGGCATTCATCCCAAGGGCTTTAAAGAGCTGACCGAAGATAAGTATATCGACCGGCTCGACTCGCCCGATCATCTCTATCTCAATCTTCAGCAACGCAACGGCGCTAAGCTGGTCTCGCTGGTCGAGGTGGGCGAAACGGTGTTTAAAGGCCAGCTACTAGCCAAAGGTAGCAGCGATATGGCGGTGCCACTGCACTCGCCGGTCAATGGCAAATTAGAAGCGATTAAAGAGGTGACCAGCCCTCACCCGGCGGGGCTTAAAACCAGCTGCATGGTGCTGTCAAACAATGGCGACCCGCGCTGGGGCGAGGACCATCGCCCCTGTGATTATCGCCAGCTCACCCCCGAGCAGATTATCCAAAAGGTGTTGAACGCCGGGATTGTCGGCCTCGGTGGCGCGGCCTTCCCCACCGGAGTGAAGCTGCGCTTGGCTCGCCAGGCCAAGGTCCACACCCTGCTGATTAACGGCGGCGAGTGCGAACCCTACCTGACCTGTGACGATCGACTGATGCGCGAACAAGCGGCCGAGATCGTCTCAGGGGTACAAATGATGCTGAAGGCCTTGGGCGCCCAGCAAGCGATCATCGCGGTGGAAGATAACAAGGGCGAAGCCATCGCGATGATGGCCGATGCCATCGCCGAGCTACCTCAGATTTCACTGAAAAGCGTGCCTAGCCTTTACCCGATGGGCTCGGAGCGCCACCTGATCAAAGCGGTCACCGGGGAGATGGTGCCGCCGGGGCAGCTCAGTACCAAGCTCGGCATCCTGGTAAACAACGTCGCTACCGCCCGCGCAGTATTCCATGCGGTGCGCTTCTCTCGTCCGCTGATTGAGCGGGTGATTACCGTATCCGGCGCAGCGGTGGAGGAGCCCGGCAACCTGGTGGTGCCGATCGGCACGCTGGTATCCCAGCTTATCGCCCAGTGTGGCGGCCTAAAGGTCGATGCGGCCCGCTTAGTCGCAGGCGGTCCGATGATGGGCCAGGCTCTACCTTCTCCCTTTGTGCCCACCGATAAAAGCATCGGCGGGGTGCTGGCGCTAACAGAAAGTGAACTGCGCCAAGAGCAGAGCCACGCCTGTGTGCGCTGCGGTAGCTGTGTGGAAGCCTGCCCAATGGGGCTGATGCCCTTTCAGATGGCGGCCTACAGCCGGGTTTCCGATTGGCCGCAGGCCCAGCACTTTGGGCTGGATAACTGCCTGTTGTGCGGTGCTTGTAGCTATGTCTGCCCATCTAAGATCCCACTGGTGCAGTACTTCCAGCATGCCCGAGGCAACCTCAATGCCCAGCGTAGCATGCGCCAAAAATCAGCCCACGCCCGCGAGCTGACTCAAGCTCGCCAGCTGCGCCTAGCCAAAGAGGCTGAAGCCAAAAAAGCCGCCAAGGCGGCCAAAGCCAGTAAGCGAAAACGCCCGGCCCGCCGCCGCGCCGCTTCAGGAGGTGAAGAATGAGCAAGATGTTAGCCCTGGCGTCGCCGCATACCCATGCCGGAACGTCGACCACCCGTTTGATGTATATCGTGGCCGCCTGTCTGCTGCCCGCCGCGGCGGCCGGCGTGCTGTACTTTGGCCTGCCGGCGCTGATCGTGCTGGCCAGCTGTATTGCCGCCGCGTGTTTATCGGAGTGGCTCTGTCTGTTGCTGCGCCGCCGCGATTGGCGGGCCTGTATGGACGGCTCGGCCTTGTTAACTGGTTTGCTGCTGGCAATGAGCCTGCCCGCCTCCACCCCATGGTGGGTCGCGGCCTTTGGCTCGGCCTTTGCCATTATCATCGGCAAGCAGGTGTTTGGCGGGCTTGGCCACAACCCCTTTAACCCGGCAATGCTCGGGCGGGTGATGCTGCTGATCTGCTTTCCGGTGGAGCTCACCGATTGGCGCGCCATCGCCACCCCTGACTTTGCGGATGGCGAGATTATCTTAAGCGCCGCCTGGCAGGGCATCGATGCCATCAGTGCCGCCACCCCGCTGTATAACATGGCCGAAGGGTTGAGCCTGGTTGAGCTGGTAAGCGGTGCCCACCCCGGTAGCTTGGGCGAAACCTCGTCGATACTGATCTTGCTTGGTGGCCTGGCACTGGTGTGGCTGAAGATTATCCGCCCGGTGATCCCGGTGGCCTTGCTGCTTGGCCTAGGCGCGCCGGCGTTAGTCGCCCACTTAATCGCCCCGGAGAGCTTTGATTCGATCCTCCACCACTGGCTAAGTGGTGGCACCATGCTAGCGGCCTTTTTTATCGCCACCGATTTGGTCAGTTCGCCCACCAGCAACAAGGGGCAGTGGGTGTTTGGCTTGGGTTGTGGCCTGCTGATCTGGCTGATCCGCAGCTTTGGCAGCTATCCCGAGGGCGTGGCCTTTGCGGTGCTGATTATGAATGCTGCCACCCCGGTGATCGACCATTATCTGCGCCCAGCAGTGTTCGGCAGCCAGTCGGCTCACCTGCAGTAATCACGCGCATCAAGGAGGAGTTAGCCCATGCAAGATGTCGCCAAACCCAGCCAAGCCAAGCTGTCACAAAGACTAGAACAAACCATGGAGCAGGTGCGCGAGCACACTTGGTATCAGTCGGCCTCACTGGCCATCGCGGTTGCGCTATGCAGCTCGCTATTGCTGCTGCTGAACAGCTTTACCGCCCCCGCCATCGAGCAGCGGCTGCGCGAAGACAAGCTCGCCGCCATCGATATGGTGATCCCAGCCAGTTACTACCACAACGCCTTGCTCGACACCGAGCAGCGCTTCGAGTTCGATGGCCAAAGCTACCTGTGGTATCAAGCCAGCGATGAGCTTGGCCAGCCCTCCGGCTATGTACTGCAGGGCCAAACCCCGGGCTACGCCGGAGCCATCGAGTTTTTAGTCGGCCTCGACCAACAGATGCAGATCCTCGGGGTGCGGGTGCTCAGCCATGCCGAGACCCCGGGCCTGGGCGATAAGATTGAGATCGCCAAGGACCAATGGATTACCAGCTTCGAGGGGCTCAGCCTCAGCAATACCGCCACCAGCCAATGGGCGGTAGAGAGAGATGGCGGCCAGTTCGACCAGTTCACCGGCGCGACCATTACCCCACGTGCGGTGGTGTATGGGGTGCACCATAGCCTGCAAGCGCTGGCCGAGCAGCTCAAGCCAGTCGCCGAGCAGCCTGCCAACCTTCCTCCCCTCAGTCTTCACAGCCCTCATCCTTCACACTTGGACCAACAGGAGTCAGCTCATGAGCAACTATCGCAGCATTTTTAAAGACGGCCTGTGGGATAACAACGTGGTGCTGGGCCAGTGTCTGGCGCTTTGTCCGCTGCTGGCGGTTACCTCCACCGCCACCAACGGCTTGGGACTGGGGCTGGCGACCATGGCGGTGATGATCTGCGCCAACGTGGCAGTATCCTGTTTGAAGCCCTTTATTAGCCGGGCGGTGCGGATCCCGATTAATATCTTGCTGATCGCCTCCTTGGTGACCATGACCGACCTTATCCTCAACGCCTGGCTGCACCCGCTGCACAAGGTACTGGGGCTGTTTATTCCATTGATTGTGACCAACTGTGCGATCCTTGGCCGGGTGGAATCCTTCGCCAGCCGTAACTCCGTGCTGCCCGCCCTTGCCGATGCCGTGGCGATGGGCCTTGGCTT
Source organism: Aliagarivorans taiwanensis DSM 22990 (assembly GCF_000429505.1). GTDB lineage: Bacteria > Pseudomonadota > Gammaproteobacteria > Enterobacterales > Celerinatantimonadaceae > Aliagarivorans > Aliagarivorans taiwanensis. Next base: position 63,099 of record NZ_AUBZ01000007.1, read on the forward strand.
TACCTGGGTGCTGGTAGTACTGGGCGGACTGCGCGAGGTACTCGGCTCTGGCACTCTGTTCGCCAACGCCAGCATCCTGCTCGGCCCCGCCTTCTCCTTTATGGAGCTGCAGGTGATTGAGGATTATCGCGGGATGTTGCTATTAGTGCTGCCGCCGGGAGGCTTTATCGTACTCGGTGGCCTGCTGGCCCTGCACCGCCTGCTTAAGGCGTGGCTGGAGAAGCCTAGCGAGCCCGACGTTGAAGCGCTTTCGTTAAAAGAGCCCGTCGAAGAGCCCGGCGAACAGCCGTCTGTAGAAGGAGCCCGCTAATGCATGTCAGTATTGCCTACGCCACCCCCGAGCAGCAGCTATGGCTGGACCTGGAAGTGCCAGAAGGCGCCACCGCCATCCACGCCATCCACCAAAGCGGCATCCTCGACCTGTTCCCGCAGATCGATCTACAACAACAAAAGCTGGGGATCTTCGGCCGCTTTGTGGGCTTGGACAACCCCTTGGTCGAAGGGGATAGGGTGGAGATCTACCGCCCTACCACCTGGCGACCCGATGATGATGACGAAGATGATGATGACTAAAAAAAGGCTCGCGAAATGCGAGCCTTTTCGTTAGTTACAGATGAGGTTTAGCGCATTAACTGATTACTCGGCGTCAAATGCACCTCGCATGATGTTGTTGATCGAGGTGTTATCGATAATGTGGCCGTTAAACACCTGCTTGTTGACGCCCCAGCTAAAGATAGAGACGTCGGCGTTGGTGTGATCGCCGGTGCTCCAGCTCACTTGCGGGCGCTCTCCTTTGCCGTTGTTACGGATAAGTTCCAGGCCACCGGTTTCGTGGTCAGCGGTGACAATCACCAAGGTTTCGCCGTCGGCCTTAGCCCATTCAACCACTGCAGCTACCGCATCATCGAAATCGAGGGTTTCCTCGATGACTCGGTCGATATCATTATTGTGGGCTGCAAAGTCGATCTGTGAGCCTTCGATCATCAGGAAGAAACCATTAGGGTTTTTCGACAGGATATCGATGGCGGTTAAGCTCATCTCTGGCAAGCTCGGAATATCCAAAGACTCATAGCTCCAGCCTTTTTCACGCTGATAGCGGTTTGGCGAGATATAAGGGATTTCATCTACACCAAAGATACCCGCAAACAGGATCTCCGCATCGGCATCGCTCGCAGGCAGGGTGGCCAGCTTGGCTTGCATATCGGTGTCATTGTTCACCACGATGTAGTCGTTATCGTTCGCCGCTTGGCTAATCACATCAACGCCGCTGACTTGCTTGGCGCCGCATAGGGTGACGTTTGGTTGAACATCGCCATACATGCTTGCTGATAGCTGCACAAAGTCGTTACGGTTTGGTCCGTGAGAGGCAAAGCCTGCTGGGGTTGCATGCACACAGTGCGAGGTCGCCACGATACCACCGGAGCGGCCGCTTAGCTGGGCGTACTCCAGAATCGTCTGTAGCGGTGAGCCATCACCGGGGTAGGCCAGCGATACCACGCCATTGTTTACTTTGCGTCCGGTAGCCAGTGCGGTTGCTGCTGCCGCGGAATCGGTGTAGTAGTTTTCACCGATGCCAGGTAGTTGCTCAAACCCTAACGTATCGGCACTGGCGGTTTTTGCTCGGCCATGGCTGGTGCCTCGCTCCATAAACAGGGTTTCACCGAGATAGGCGCGGCTAACATCGATAGCGCCATCGCCCATACCATCACCGATCATTAGGATCACGTTTTTAGTGGGTAGCAGGTCAATCACGTCGACGCTATGGCTATCCACGAGCTCTGCTTTAGTGCCCGCATTGGTGGTAAGCGTTACATCGAATGAGCCCGCAGGATCAGCTTTTGCCAGCTTTCTGAAGTTCTCAGTGGTTTGGGTCTCATCACCAAGCAGTGTTACTGCTGCATCACCGCTCACCTCCCAATCATAGCTTTCTGCATCGCTAGAGCCGTCAGCCCCTACACTCGTGGCAACCAATCGATGCTGGTAACGATATCGCCATCGCGATCAACGTAAACGTATTCGGTGTCGCTGCCACAGCCAACCAGCGTGACGGCGCCGATCACCGCCATGGCACTATATAGCAACGAGAGTTTTGCTTTTTTCATATCCTTGTATTCCTTTCCCTTATCAGCGAGCTATAAACCCGCCTTATATGTGATGCCAATACCAATTGGCTCGAGAAAGGCTAGCGAAAAAAACATCAAATAAGAATTGACCAAAAAGTCAAACTGCGAAGGTTAGCTATTTAAAATCAGCAAGATAGAGAAAAAGTGGGATTGAAAGGCTTTTCATTTTTCGCTTAGATTACAGTTATGTGACAAAGGAAGTCTGACCAGAGTCGGGAGAGTCTGTTGGATTGACTAAGCGCTGACGCTTCCTTTAGCTAAGCGAGAAAAGTCAATTGCAATAAGCGATTAGTCTAGGTAACAAGGCAGGTCCTAAGTTAACAACCGAAACAAATCGGCAACTGATACTTGTGGGTGTATACCCAAATAACTTCAAGATGCTTGTTCAGCGAGATTTTCCAGGCCTTCAGGCAAGGCACTATTGCGCCGATTTAGTGGTCTAAATCAAGCAATAGTAACGCAGCATGAGGGCTTGGAAAACTCGCCCAATGGGAGGAACTCAATGTCCATAGTGCTTTGTTGAAAACACTTGAAATGGGCCACCATTCCTAAGTACTTTCTCCGCGCCCTATGGACATTGGGTTCCTCTGAATCCTGCATCTTGAAGTTGTTTGGGTATATATATAGCCTAACGGCCTTTCTTGGCCTGCTTCGCTTGATACATCAGCTTATCGCCCGCCTCCAACAAGGCCTCTAGCGATGGGTGGCGCTCGGGGTCGTACTCCACTACCCCGCAGGAGAAGGCGATGGCGCAGCCACAGCGCTCGGCCAACTCGTTACTGGTGGTTAGGGCATTGAGCCGCTTGAGGGCTTCTTCGGCTTGCGTCTTGCCGGCGTTACTAAACAACACCACAAACTCATCGCCACCGAGCCGCGCCACCACATCGGCATCGCGAAACACCTGACTTAGCTGGTTGGCGAACTCCTTCAATAAGCGGTCGCCATGTTTGTGGCCAAGCCGGTCGTTGATTTGCTTGAAGTCATCCAGGTCGATAAACACCAGACTGGCAGGCAACTGTTCACGGGCGCACAGTTGTAGCGAGTGTTGGGCCAACAGCATAAAGCCGCGGCGGTTGGAGATATTGGTGAGCTCGCACATGGTGGCCAGTTGATAAGCGGCAAACTCGTTCTCAATCATCCGCGCCAGATCCACTAAGGGCTCCAGCTCATCACTGGTCAGCAAACGCGGATGGGTATCGATAATACACAGGGTGCCCAGTTTAGTTTGGTCAAAGGCCCGCAGCGGGCAGCCGGCATAGAAGCGGATATGCGGCTCGCTGGTGACCAAAGGGTTGTCGGCAAAGCGCGGGTCTTTGGTGGCATCGCAGATAATAAAGGGCTCATCACCTAAGATGGCATGGCCACAAAACGAGATATCCCGCTCGGTCTGGCATACCTCGGTGCCGAGCTTCGATTTAAACCACTGGCGGTTCTCATCGACAATGCTCACCAAGGCGATGGGCACATCGAACATGCGCTTGGCCATTCGGGTGATCCGATCGAAGCGCTCTTCGGCAGGGCTATCGAGCAGATTGAGCGAATGCAGGGTGGTTAGCCGGGCCGCCTCATCTGCGGGTAATTTCGGTTTTAGCAAGTCACAACCTCCTAAAGCCCTAAGCTTAGGAGTGATGATTGCAATCGACAAAGCAGCCGTACAGAGGATGCCCAGTGAGGTCACATTATTTCAGTGATCACCTGTTTTTAGCCTGTAAGCCACTGTTTATTGTTTATTTTATCACTTAGTGATATTTGTCTGACCAAGGGCACACAGACGATTAAGCGGGCAAGCATCGCACTTCGGGGTGGGGTTACAGAACTGCTGGCCGTGGTCGACCATCAAGCCATGGTAGTGGGCGTAGCGCTGGGTATCGGGCGTGATAGCTTGCTCAACCAAGCCACGGAAGGCGTCGTAGGATTTGGGGACGTCCAGCCCCACCCGCTCGAAGATCCGCCGGGCATAGGCATCAATCACAAAGCTCGGCTTGCCCACCGCATACACCAGGATAACGTCAGCGGTTTCGCCGCCAATGCCGTTGATCGCCAGCAGTTGCTTGCGCAGCTCGGCCTGTTCCATAGCGCGCAGCGCGTCGATACGGTAATCAAAGCCAGCAAACCACTCGGTCAGCGCCTTAAGCCGCTTGGCCTTCTGGTTGTAATAGCCGCTGGAGCGGATCGCTTGGGCCAGCTCTTCCAGCGACAAGCTGGCAATCAGCTTAGGGTCGAGCGGCTTGCCCAGATTGAGCAGCGCCTGTTCAGCATTGCGCCAGTTGGTGTTCTGTACCAGGATCGCCCCGAGCATAATCTCGTAGTGATCATCGCTGGGCCACCATTGGTAGTAGCCATAGTGGCGCTCAAGGCTCTCGAACACCTGTTGTATCAAGGTTACCGCTTCGCTCATACCCACTCCCAAGGCGCTATCGCGCCCTTACTCCAGCTCGACCGCCGGGCGGAAGGTCATCTCATGCATGATCAGGTCATCGGGCAGGCTGAGGATCTGGGCGATGCTTTTGGCCACGCTGGCCGGGTGCATGTACTCCGGGCGCTCCGCCTCGCGGAAGTTGGTATCGGTGCCGCCGGGGTACAGCGCGGTCACCTTCACGCCATGGGGCTGCGCCTCTTTCATCAGGATCCCATTAAAGCCGGCTAGGCCCTGCTTCATCGCTGTATAGGCGCTCATGGTGGGGTTGGCGCGCTTGGCCACGGTGCTGACCACGTTGATAATATGGCCTGACTGACGGGTCTTCATCTGCTTGAGCGCCTCGCGAGCCAGCAACACCGGGGCACGCAGGTTGACCGCATACTGCAGGTCGAACTCTTCCAAGGTCAACGCGTCGATGGCGCACTTGCGGGTGTTGAGTCCTGCGTTGTTGATCAGCACATCGACATGCCCCAGCAGCTCGCTGGCCTTGTTAAATAGCGCAATGGTTTGCTCAGCATCAGCCAGGTCAGCCGCCACAACATGACAGCCAGTTTCGCTTCTCAAGCGCTCAAGCTGCTCCTGATTGCGGCCACTTGCCACCACTTGATGGCCTTGCGCGCAAAGCAGTTTGGTTAGCTCAAAGCCGATGCCGCTACTGGCGCCGGTAATCAGTATATTTTTGGTCATAGCCTGTGTTCCAAACGATCATTCAGGCCGATAGTTACACACGCTCAGCCGAATGTGGAGGACTGCCATCGCCGATTGGCATAGTCAGCTCAAACACTCACCAGCTTGTGCAAGTTTACGGCTGTGGTAAACTGCCGCCGATTTTAACGCCAGTGGAGGAAATTAATGATTGTATCTCACACCCACCCGGCAAAGGCGCGCAGCTAAACTCAACCTGCCCCTCCTTTTGCCCGGTGTAGCTCTATACCGGGGTCTACCTATCGGTTTGTCACGCGTCACTGACTAATTCAGATGCTGCGACAGCCTGTATCCAATCTGACCCTGAAGATTCTCTCAAGCACAGCTATGATACGTGCTCAGGGGTTATACCCGAACAGCCTCAAGATGCAGGATTCAGAGGTGCTCAATGTTCATAGAGCGAGGCGAAAATACGAAGGAATGGTAAACCATTTCGAGTGTTTTCAACGAAGAGCTATGGACATTGAGCGCCTCCCGAAGGGCGAGTTTTCCAGTCCCTCATCCTGCGTTACTGCTCCTTGATTAAGACCACTAGATCAGCGGAGCAGTGCCTTGCCTGAGGAACGGGAAATCTCGCTGAGCACGCATCTTGAGGCTGTTCGGGTATATACAATGCATTCAAAGTTAACCATCCAGCAACTAGGCTGGAACAGCTATTTTTCACAACAACTGACACTCGACGACTACCAACATCAACTGATCGCGCGGGTGGTTGAGCAACAACGTTCGGGCTACCGCCTGCTCAGCGAGCAAGGGGCGATTGAGCTTGCCAACCATCATCAGTTGCCAGCAATGGCAGTGGGCGATTGGCTGCTGCTCGACCAGCAGCTGCATTTCGTGCGCCTGTTGGAGCGGCGTTCATTGTTTCAACGCAAGGCAGCGGGTAGCAAGCTGGCGCGCCAGCTGATTGCCGCCAACGTCGATACCTTGTTTATCGTCAGCTCGCTCAACTACGACCTAAAGCTCAGCCGGATCGAGCGTTATCTGGCTCTGGCCTATGAAGTGGGCGCGCAGCCGGTAGTGGTACTGACCAAGGCCGACTTGTGCATTGATGCCAGCGAGCGACGCGCGCAGGTGCAAGGCCTCGACCCGATGTTGCTGGTCGAGACGGTCAATGCTCTGGATAGCGACTCGATTGCGCCGCTGACCCACTGGTGTGGCAACGGTCAGACCGTAGCGGTGATGGGCTCATCCGGGGTTGGCAAGTCGACCCTAAGCAACACCCTGATTGGCGAAGGCCAGCTTCAAACCGGCGGGATCCGTGAAGATGACAGCAAAGGCCGTCATGTCACCACCGCCCGCTCGCTGCACCGCCTGCCCCATGGCGGGGTGTTAATCGACACCCCGGGGATGCGCGAGCTACAGCTCAGCGACTGCGAAGCCGGCGTCAAGGAGACCTTCTCGGATATCGAGGAGTTGGCCCAGCAATGTCGTTTTAGTGATTGCCAGCACGGCAACGAGCCAGGCTGCGCGGTGCAACAAGCGCTTAGCACAGGGGAGATAGACCAACGCCGTTTGGACAACTACTTCAAGTTGCTGCGCGAGCAGGCGCGCAACGGTGCCAGCCTGGCCCAGCAGCGCTCCAAGGATCGCGAGTTTGCCAAGATGTGCCGCTCGGTGATGAGTGAGAAACGCAGGCGTAAGTCGCGAGAGGGCTGATCGATTGATACCGCTTGGTATCGATGGAACGACTCTTCAGCAAAACTAAAGGGCCGATGCGTGACAGCATCGGCCCTTTGCTATCGTCATGAGCCTAGTCGCTTGCCAACGGCTGGGCTTGTATCGCCCCAATATCCACGCGGTGTCGACGGGACTGGCCAAAATAGTCCGGCAGCGTTGCGGTATCGACCTTGCCGATAATACGCAGCCCCTGCCCCTTGGCATGGGAGAGGTGCTGCAAGCGAAAATCCTCGGCCGTGAGCATTGGTGTACTGTTGCTACCTGAAGCGACAGCGCGCAGCGCCTCGCCTTGAAACAGCGGGTCACGCGTCAGGTTCTGGCGGAGCGTAGCGCGACCTTGATAGAGGTTCAGTGCACGCCTGCGATTGGCAAACAAGATGTTGTTGCCGATGTACAGGTCGTTGATGCGCGGAAAGTTAAGGTGCAGCCCATCGCGGCCATTTCCCACGATGGTGTTGTTAAAGATGGTCACATCATCGATCCGACCGCTGCCCTTGCCGGTATCCCCGGGGTGGTCGTAGAGCAAGATGCCATCTTCCTGATTATCGAAAAAGAGGTTGTTGTAGATGCGAATATTGCGGATATCGCCAGTGCCTTCGGTCATCAGCGCCATTGCTCCAGCCCCCACGAACAGCGCGCGGCCTTGGCCGTCGAGCAATTCGCGGATGCTATGCACCCGGTTGTTGCAGATATCGATGTTCTCAACGGTTGGCTTGCGGCCAAAGTCTTGTCCGGGCAGGCCTCCGCCGCCATCAAGGTAAATACCACGGCGGTGGATGTCATGGATATGGTTGCCGCATACCCGACCGTCTCGCACGCCCTCTTTAAGGTCGATCCCCTCGCCGCCCTTGCTGGGATCGCCGCCTTTAGAGATATGGTTGTTCTCAACCGCGAAATCGGTCACGCCATTGGCCAAGGTAATCACCTCGTTCCAGCCGCCATTTACTGCACGCTCTATCCGATTCCCTTTGATACTGACCTGGTGGATGTTGTGGTAATCCATTGGGTCACTTCCCCAAGGCACGCCCCATACTGCAATCCCAGAGCTCTCGCTGTTTACGATGTGGTTGTCCTCGACCACCACATGGCTCACCACTCTGTCGCTGGCCCCCTCGATATAGATACCCACACCTCGGCCCGTTTGGTAGCTGGGATCCTCGATACGCAGTCCGGCGATGCGGATATGGCTTTGCCCCAATACCGCCAAGCCCGCGCCCTCCAGCACCGCTTGCTGGTGTTCGTCTGGCAAAGTCGTCAGGGTAATCGGCGCTTGGGGCGCACCGGATTGCGCCAGTACAAGGTCCTGCGCGAGCGGATAGCGCCCGGTTCGCAGGTATAGGTAGTCGCCGGCTTGCAGCTGCGCAACGGCATGTTCCACGCTACCCCAAGGCCGCACCCGACTGCCATCATTGGCATCGCTCCCCTGCGGCGCGACAAAGTACTCGGCGGCGTTAACAGTGGTGGTGACAACCAATAGCGCTAGCGGCCATAACCAGCACCTGAATTCCTTAAACACTCGTTACTCCTTTTCGGCTAGGGCGGCTAAACGCGATGGTTTTGGAATGTCACGTAAGGCCATCAGCGATAGTGAGCCAGTTCGTTTCATTGCCATCCTCTTTGACATCTTAAGTACCACACCGTGGGATAAACCCAGCAAGTGGTAGACCACTATAGGCATTTTGGTGTACAAATATTCCACTATTTTTTATGTGGTTATTGTACAAGGAGGAACACAGTGAATACATTCAAGATCCCAGAGAGTATCTATTTTGGTGAAGACGCCCTGTCGGCGCTCAAGGGCCTGCAAGGCAGCAAGGCGCTTATTGTCACCGGCGGGCAGTCGATGAAGCGCTTCGGTTTTATCGAGCAGACCCAGAGCTTGCTTAAAGAGGGCGGCATCGACTCGCAGGTGTTCGACGGCGTTGAGCCTAACCCTTCGGTGGATACGGTGCTTAAAGGCGCCCAAGCCATGCGCGACTGCCAGCCAGATTGGATCGTTGCCATCGGCGGTGGCTCGGCGCTGGATGCAGCCAAGGTGATGTGGTGCTTCTACGAGCACCCTGAGCTTAGCTTTGAAGACATTATTCCGGTTGCTGCCATGCCCGCGCTGCGCAACAAGGCCAAGTTTGTGGCCATTCCGTCCACCAGCGGTACCGCCTCTGAGATCACCGCCTTCTCCGTGATCACCGATACCGAAAACCATATCAAGTACCCCATTGTCTCGGCCCATATTGTGCCCGATGTGGCGATTATCGACCCGGCCCTGCCCGCTAAGATGCCGCCCCATATCACTGCCAATACCGGTATGGATGTGATGGCTCACGCCTTGGAAGCCTTTGTCTCGATCGCAGCCAATGACTACTCAGACCCGCTAGCAATGCGCGCAACTAAGCTGGTGCTGGAGAACATCGAGACCGCCTATAGCAACGGCGCTGACATGCAGGCCAGAGACAAGATGCACAATGCCTCAACGCTGGCAGGTATGGCCTTCTCCAATGTGTCGCTGGGCTTAGTGCACTCACTGGCGCATAAGATTGGTGGCGAGTTTGGGGTAACCCATGGCTTGGCCAACGCCATCTTGCTGCCCTACATCGTGGAGTACAACAAGCAGTCCACCGACAAGTATGCGGAGATGGAGCGCTATCTGGGCATAGGCGCCATCGAAGATGAGTTGCGCGCGCTCAATGGCAAGCTGGACATCCCTCTGACCTTTAAAGAGATCAGCGAGGTGGATATCAGCGAAGAGCAGTTTATGGCGGTACTCGATCGCATGAGCGACAACGCCTTCAATGACCCATGCACCCTCACTAATCCGGGCACCCCAAGTGTGGCCGATGTAAAACAGATCTATCTGGATGCCTTCTTCGGCAAAAACGCTGGCACCACCAAGGCAGCGTAATCCATAAAATGGCAGGCAGGCGTGTTCCTGCCTGCAAGGCTCACTTAGCCTTCGAAGCGCTCTAGATCGATCTTGTAGTGCTGCAATACCTCCTGCATCTGCAGCTTCTTTTGCCCAGCCGCCACCGCCATCACCTTGGCGGTAACATCGGTGACCTCACCTTTAGTAATCCCTGCCTGTTTCGCTTGATGTAAATAATAGCGAGTACAGGGCTGGCAGTTCATCGCCATGGCCGCGGCCAGGCCCACCAGCAACTCAGTCTTGCTATCCAAATGTTCGTTTTCATGGGTAGAGTGATAAAACTCCTCGTACGCGGCTTGGTGCTTTCCTAACATGGTGTTTCCTTATCAATATTGTTGGCGAGCAAACAGAACAATCTCTGTTGCATTTACGACAAGAATACTCACCACCGGAAATAACGCATTGATTTTACTCACATTAACTTACGGCATAAGGATTGCTGAGAGGTAGATAAACGTATGTAGATAAACGTAACAGATAAACTCAGTAGCGATTGCGCACAATCGCGACACAAGGCATCCATATTGGCCAGCTATCTAGCGGTGGCAAGGCAAGCGCCAGAACACGATAAGGGAGTAACATTATGAGCAAGGTAGGCATTTTCTTTGGTACCGATACGGGTACCACCCGCAAGATCGCCAAGCAGATCTTCCGCGCCCTGGGCGAGGACGTGGCCGATAAGCCACTGAACATTAACCGCGCCAGCATCGATACACTGTTGGGCTACGACTACCTGATTCTCGGCACGCCAACGCTGGGCGAAGGCCAGCTACCGGGTATGTCGGCCGATTGTCAGGAAGAGAGCTGGGAGGAGTTTTCTCCCAATCTGGAAGAAGCGGATTTCGCCGGCAAGAAAGTCGCACTGTTTGGCCTGGGCGATCAGATCAACTACGCCGATGAGTTTGTCGATGGCTTAGGCGAGTTGTACGACCTAATGGCGGAAGCCGGCGCCGACTTAGTCGGCGAGTGGCCCAGCGAGGGCTACACCTTCAATAGCTCAGCAGCGCTGTTGGAAAACGACAAATTTGCCGGCCTGGTGCTCGATAACGACAACCAGAACGATATGCATGAGCAGCGCATCGCAGCGTGGCTGGAGCAGCTAAAAGCAGAGATGGCTTGGTAATAAACTTGGAGGTTCAGGTGCGGCTCCTGAATCGGCCTGAACCTCCCTTTTTAGTTAAGCTAGCTAAGCGTGCGCGCGAGCTTTACTCGATATACTCGCACTAATAGCAGCAGAGCTATCAGACCAAGCCCCGAGCTGCCACCACCGCCTCCTGTGGAGTCCTCTCTGGCGCTATCCGATTGCTTGGACGCATCAACATAGTCACAACGCAGCTGAGAAGCGGGTAACTCTTGGCCTGCAGGGTGAAAACTAAGCCTATCTAAACGAAGATACCCCGCCTCGGGCTCTAGCCCTTGATGCCCAGCCAAATACTTAACAAGCAATGGCTTACCCGCCTCGATTGGCAGCGCGAACGACTCAAACTCGCAGCGACCACTAAACTGAGTAAGCACTTGAGAGCCCGCCATTACCTGCAAACTGTCTTCTCCACTAAAGCCTTGCAGCTTGCCAGACAAGACCAGATAGCCAGCCTGTTCATTCGCTTGGTAAAGATACATCTGTTTAGCCAAGCCATCAGCACTGGTGGCTAACTCACCGTCGTCGCCGTGCTGCCATTGGTCATCACCCGCAACCAGCTTGCCTTGCTCAGTCGACAAGGCGAATACCTGTAGCTCAGTTTGGTAAGTCACGCGCGAATATTGCAGCTGAATCAGCGATTGCGCCTGTGTTTGTCCCTGCATGTCAGCCTGAAGCTCAAGCTGGCAACTACCACCCGCAGCAATCTGATCACAGGTCGTCGCTGTCACTTGAAACTGCTCCTCATCCGCTAACCAAACATTCTCCAAGTCCAAGGCCTGCTCAGTCAGATTCGTCAAACGAAGCACACCCGTTAGCTGGCCTTCACTATCTTGCGCCCAGCTAAGCCGCTCTGGCATCACTAACTCGCCGAGCGCATCCTGCATGTGATCTCGAATCCATGCCGTGTAGGGCTCAATACGCGTAAACACCCCGGTGTAGTTGTAACCGTGAGAAACCAAACCAGCTAACACCGGCTGATTGGCTAGCCATACAAAGGCTCCCGTACCGCTGTCTCCCATCGCTGGGCCATGGGACGAGCTCCCCGCACATAGAAAGTGGCGATCATCCACCGGCATCGCACCACCGATGCGCTGTTGGCAGGTATCGATATCAATCAAGGGCATCGCCACACCTTGCAGTTGGAATGCCGGGTTTCTGTAATTGATATCCGAATAGTCGGTGACACCAAGCCCTAAAATGTGCAACTGCGTGTTGGGGTTAAACTGCGCGTCTTGTGCCGTCGTCGGTAGCAGAGCGTGGGGATAGTTGTCGCTCACCCCTTCTAATCTGAACAAGGCAACATCCAACTGATAGCTGTGCGAAGAGCTGTAATCGGGGTGGCGTATGATCTCGCTGACTGGGTAGCAGTTGTTTCTAACAGCAGCCCCACTATGCCCTAAGCAAACCCGGGTCCAGTCAGGCCGGCGATTAGCGCAATGTGCTGCGGTGAGAAAGTAGCCGTTGCCCAGGTATGTGCCACCACAATCGTGCTGGGGTAACACCGCACTGGAAGTTAATGAACGAATACTGCCGAGAAATGGCCAATCCAGGTCTTTCTCCGTTTGTCCTCCTACCACTGCATGAGCGCATGGCAAGAAAGCCACAAGTAACCAACATAGCCGCCTGATAGATTGTGTCATCGCATTTTCCCTAATGTGTAATGAGTTATTTTTTATCCCATCATCGCGCCAATGCCGAAGCTGCTCAATAAATACACAGCAAAAACATACGCTTATATTGAGTTTTCAAACATCTATCACGTTAACTACACATTCTCTTCAATGCATGCCGAGTCAGACCTGTTGTTAAACCTCGACGTACGCAGCGAAACTGGTTTACCAATGACCGAAGTTAGCAAACCAAAACTGTGATTCGCTACACAGATCTTCACCGAAGCACGCTGCAAATAAATTCCTATATAAATATCTTATTTACATACAAACAAGAAGGAAGTGTATTTGTAATGTCTCGTGAAATTCTGGATTTAAGTGGCTACCGCTGGCAGATGGAGCGCATGCGCCCCGGCCAAGGTGTAAAAGAAGGGCTGCATCTGCTACCTGCTGAGTATCAGGGCACCCACTTCAGCTGGAACTTTGGCGCGGTACCGGGCGATGTCTATACCGACCTGCACCGCTGTAACGAAATCGATGACCCTTACTTTGGCCGTAATATGCACCGCGCCAAGTGGGTGGCGGAATATGAGTGGTGGTACAGCCGTCGCTTTGAGCTGCCAAAAACCATGCAGGGCAAGAAGATCCGCCTGATCTTCGAAGGTGTCGACTACAGCTGTGACGTATGGCTAAACGGCCATCACCTGGGTCGCCACGAAGGCATGTTCTCTGAGTTTGAGTTCGATATCTCGGAAGTGGCCAGCTTTGAAGACTGGCGTGATGGCTCCAACATGCTGATGGTGAAGCTGGATCCGCCACCGAAGAACTACCGCAACTGTGGTGGTAAGAAGGTGAACTTCTCCGGTGACTACTTCTCAGGTCTGGTGCCATTTGGTATCTGGCGTCCAGTTAAAGTGGAAGCTACCGAGCAAGTGCGCGTGGACAATATCCGCACCGACATCACCGTACAAAGTGAGCAGCAAGCGACTATCGCCGCGACTGCTGAGGTGGTGAACCACAGCCAACAAGTGAAGCAAGTTACCTTGGTAGCCAAGGCCCAAGGCGCTAACTGCGACACCGAGCAAACCCAAGTGAGCCTAAGCGTTAGCCTGCAACCGGGTAGCAACAAGGTTGAGCTAAACATGGTGGTAGAGGACGCCAAGCTATGGTGGCCGTGGGATATGGGCGAGCAAAACCTGTATGACTTCAGCGTTGAGCTGGTCGACGGCGCAGTGTCTCTGGACGCCAAGGTTGAGACCATCGGTCTGCGTGAAGTGCAAATGGACTTCAACCCAGGCTACACCCGCGACGACAACGAGTTCCCATGGACCTTTGTGATCAACGGCAAGCGCCACTTCCTACGTAGCGCCTGTTGGGGCGGTCAGCCTTCATTCCTGTACGGCCAAAACAGCCTGAAGAAATACGAAGATCGTCTGGAGATGGTGAAAGAAGCCAACATCAACAACCTGCGTATCTTCGGCTGGCACCCACCAGAGATCCCAGACTTCTACCGCATCTGTGATGAGCTGGGTATTACCGTTTGGACCAACTTCACTCTAGCCACCCAGGCCTACCCGAAAGACCCAGAGTTTATCGAAGGGGTACTGCACGAGTGTGTGGAGACCGTGAAGCAACGCCGTAACCACCCCTCACAGATCTTCTGGATGGGCGGTGAGGAAGTATTCTTCTCTGGCGCGCACGAAGAGAGTGGTAACAAGGCGCTAATGGAAGTGATTGGTAAGTCGGTCAATGAGTACACCAACGTACCATATGGCCTAGCCTCGCCACTAAGCTCTGAGTCTGCCGTGAACATGGGCTTCAAGCCGCATGAATCGATGCACGCCAACGAGCACTACTACCAAGGCGGCGCAGAGTTTATGGAAGAGTACTACCCGGCTCTGGACTGCGCGATTATCCCTGAGCTAACCGCAGCCTCTGCACCGAGCATCGACAGCCTGAAGAAGTTCATCCCTGAAGATGAGCTATGGCCAATGGGCCCAAGCTGGGCTTACCACTGGGCCGACATCGATATCCTGATCAACCTGAACTACGAGGTGTTCGGTGACTATCGCATGGGCTCGCTGGAAGAGTTTGTGGAAGCCACTCAAATCGCCCAAGGCACGGTAATTCAGTTCGCGCTGGAAACCTACCGTCGCCGTAAGCCGAAGATGAGCGGTGTGGCGCTGTGTCACTTCATCACCCACGTGCCAGACATTAAATGGGGCGTGGTCGACTTCTACGGCGAGAAGAAGATTGGATTCGATTGGCTGAAACGCACCTACGCGCCATTGCTGCCTAGCCTGCACTTTGACAAGCGCCGCTGGTCAGCCGGTGAAGCCTTCAACGGCGGCCTGTGGATCATCAACGATTACCAGCACGGCTATGAAGGCCTAAGCCTGGAATGGCAGGTTGAGTACCAAGGTAAGCCTGTGGCAGAAGGCAAGGTGAGCGCCGATGTTGCCATCGACAGTGCCAAGCAGTTTGGCGCCATCGACTGGCAGCTACCGGCAGATGCCGAAGGTCAGTTCGAAGTTCGCCTAAGCCTCAAGTCAGCCGATGGCGAAGAGCTAAGCAACAACCACTACGTACTGTTGGTGGGCGATCAGGCACAAGCCAAGCAGAAGAGCCTGGAGTATCTGGCCGAGGCGCAAGCCAAGCTCGATAAGCACGGCCACTGTGTCTACCGCTACTGGCCGGAGATGTGGGAAAACCACTAAGCCGAAAATCAGCCGAAGCTCGTAAGAGCTTCGGCTTTATTGTTCATTCCACAGACTCACCTGAGAAAGCTCAGGCCTAAATAGGGAGAATTGAATGGTAAAACACATCCTAATGCGCACCACCGAACAAGGCAGTGAGCTGCTCGAACAAGCAGTCCCCAAATCAGAGCCCATAGCCCTTCCTCAGGCGAATGCTGAGCCAGCCCCATTAACTGGCTGGAGCAGCCGCATGGTGGAGGACATGGGTTTAAGCATGTTGAAGCTAACGATCACTGAGGATGCTGCCGAGTTCCCAATTCACAGCTCCGATGAGCCTTGGCTAGCTTACGTTGTGTGCGGGCAAGGCACCTTGTATAGCGGCAGCCATCAACAAGACAAGGGCACGGGTATCGAGTATCAGGCTGGAGATTACATCAGCTTTGAGGCAAATACCCCCCATGGGTGGCTTAATCGCGCTAACTACAGCGAAATACTCTTTGTAAAAAAATCAAAATAAACAAACTGTTAGGCATAAGGAAATAGGTATAACAATGAGAAAAACTCAATTAGCCATTGTGCTTTCAATGGTGCTTACTGGCACCTACGGTTGTGGCAGTACAACCAGTGACATGGCCTCTAGCCAAGACAATGTGAGCCAAAGCGCTGCAGAGCCTAGTTTTGAAGCTGGCTCAATGATGGAGAAGATCGTCGCCAGCCACGCCAAAGCTAAACTGATTAGCGGTGAGGGTGTTACCAAAGGCGAGCAAGCACTGCAAATCGATTTTGAAGCAGTAAGCGATGCTGACAAATACGTATACTGGCCGCACGTTCGTTTAAACCCGCAAGGTGCTGCATGGAACTGGAACACTAAGGGTGGCTTTACCGTTGATGTCACCAACCCAGGAGATTCTCCACTCAATATTATCTTTAAAGTGGCCGACCAAACCGGTTTGGCGGGCGCTTTTGAAAACCAGCTGAACTACGCAATTACCGTCAACCCTGGGCAGACCGAAAATGTCGAGATGGTATTTGATGGTACCAACCGCAAAATGCCTAACTACTGGGGCGGCGAAAACCTAAACCTGCGCGCAGTGGCCGAGCTACAGATATTCGTTCAAGGCCCAGCCGATGAACAGACAGCTATCATCGACAATTTTGAAATGTTCAATGCGACTGGTGACTTTATCGCCCAATCTAACTTAGTGGTAGACGCCGGCCCTATCCCAACCATTGAAACCATCAGCGACTTTGACACCATCAGCGCTTACGCTGCTGATCGCACCTTCCATAGCCGGGTAGAGCTGGTTAAGCGAGGTGACTCAAAAGGCTTGGACGTCACCTTTACCACCGAATCTGAGTATCCCAATGTCGCCTTCCGCGCAGCCCAACCTTGGGATTGGTCTGATAAAGGTGATATTAACTTAGGCTTCGATATCGAGAACCCCACCGATGAAGCAATCCAGATTTACGTGCGGGTCGACCAAGCTGAACACAATGCTTGGGGAGGTACCGCCGATGGCGTAAACGATTCAATGGTCAGCTACATGACTCTTGCGCCCAACTCCACCAGCACCTACTACATGCCACTGGAGCAGCTAACTGGCGACCAAGAATCAGGTATGCGCGGAGAGCCGCCTAAAGCCGGCTATAACGCCAAGCCTATCTCCTACTCTTGGGGTGAGGCTAATCTGAACAAAGATAGCATCTACACCATCCAACTATTCTTGATGCAACCGACCAAAGAGCATCGCATCATCGTTGATGAACTCCGCCTGGTGCCTAACCTCGCTTCTGACTCCAGCCGCTTTGCCGGCATTATGGATGAGTTCGGTCAGTTCACCGGTGCCGAATGGGATCTGAAAGTCCACGATGAGAAAGAGCTGATCGCCGACGCAAAATCTGAGCTAACAAACCTCGGTAAGGCTAAGCCAATGGCTGATCGCAGTAAGTTCGGCGGCTGGGCTGAAGGGCCAAAACTTGAGGCTACTGGCTTTTTCCGTGCGGAAAAACTTGATGATCAATGGGCGCTGGTCGACCCCGAAGGCCACCTCTACTTTATGACCGGTGTTGATAATATCCGCATGGTCGATACCTACACCATCACAGGTGTCGACTATGACGATGTAGCGACCCGCAGCAACCCTCAAGTTGGTTCTGAACTGCGCTATAACATGTTCGAGTGGCTACCTGAATACGATAGCCCACTGGCGGATGCCTACACTCACGTCCCTTACGTACACCGCGGTGCGATGGAAAAAGGCGAAGTCATCAGCTTCTACTGGGCCAACGTAATGCGCAAGTACCAAGCTCAGAGCAAGGAAGAAGCCGAGGAAATCTGGGATCAAGTTGCCATTGACCGTATGGTTGACTGGGGCTTTACCTCTTTAGGTAACTGGTCAGATCCACGCCTTTTCGACAACCAACGCGTTGCCTATGTTGCTCACGGCTGGATCCACGGACGCGATGATATGGCGCGGATCAGTAGCGGTAACGACTACTGGTGGCCAATCCCTGACCCCTTCGACCCAATCTTCAAAGAAGAAGCTCGCAAGACTGCAGAGGAAGTCGCATCACAAGTTGACGTAAACGACCCCTGGCTACTCGGTGTGTTTATGGATAACGAGATGAGCTGGGGTAACACCACCAACGAAGCCAGCCATTACGGTATCGCCATTAGCGCCCTGAGCTATGACGCCGAAGAAAGCCCAGTCAAAGCCGTGCTGGTTAAGCACTTCAAAGAGAAGTACCAAACCGTGGCCGCACTGAACGATGCCTGGGGCAGCGATGTACAGTCGTGGGATGAGTTTGCCGAGTCTTACGACTATCGCGGCCGCCTGAGCGCAGGTCAGAAAGCTGATTACGGCGACATCCTGCAGATGATCTCAGAGCAGTACTTCTCGATTGTTCAGGCTGAAGTGAAGCGAGTACTGCCAAACCACATGTACCTAGGCGCTCGTTTCGCCGACTGGGGACAGACTCCAGAGGTGTTGCGTGGCGCTGCGCCATACGTCGATGTAATGAGCTACAACCTTTACGCGAACAGCTTGGAGACCAAAGGCGATTGGAGCCTGCTGCCTGAGCTGGACCGTCCAAGCATCATCGGTGAGTTCCACTTCGGATCGCTAGACTCTGGCCTGTTCCACGGCGGTATTGTCTCGGCAGCTAACCAGCAAGAGCGTGGCGAGAAGTATGTTGAATACATGCGCAGCATCGTAGACAACCCATACTTTGTTGGCGCCCACTGGTTCCAATACACCGATTCACCAGCCACTGGCCGAGCCTGGGATGGGGAAAACTACAACGTAGGCTTTGTGACCGTTGCTGACCGTCCCTACACCGAGTTGGTAGAAGCGGCTAAACAGTTCAACGCTGACCTCTACCCTATGGCCTATGGAAAATAGAAAGGGTTATGGATAGCCAAGGGGCTTACCGTGAATAACTTCCAGTAAGCCCGACTCTTAGAAACTGAAAAGGGACAAGATCACCTACCTTGTCCCTTTTGCTACTTACCAAGAACAGGAGCAGCCCTAGCAGCCTAACTGTGTCGCAATCTTGTCAGCAGTTTGCTTAAGCAGCGCTATCATCTCTTGCTGCTCGATACTTGGGCCGCCACCAATCTGTGTGTTTAATGACGAAACGGCCAATGAAGCAATAATCAATCCTTCCGGCTCCCCTACCAACACAGCGGTATCGCACACCCCTTCAGTGAACTCACTGCTAGCAGTGTGATAGCCCTGCTCGCGTATTTCGCTAAGCTGGTCTAACAAGGCCTTCTGGCCGGTTTTGCTGAGCTTGGTGAAGTGCTCATCGCGCTCCAGAATCATATCGCGTACTTCCGAGTTGCTGTTGGCCAGCAATACCCGGCCGGAGGTGGTGGCGGTGGTAGAGAAGAGCGAGCCCTCGGCAATGCTAATCGACACCGGTCCGTGGCTGCGGGCGTGCACAATCACCATGGTCTGACTCTGGTAGAGCATGCACAGGTGGCAGGAGTGGCCGCTGGAAAATGCCAAGTCTTCCATGTGGGGGAGCGCGCATTGGCGCATCTTATCGATAGGAGAAATCCGTCGTGACAGGTTGTAGATCTTTAGCGTCGCTTGGTACTTGCCTGATAGCTCATCTCTAAGCAGATAGCCTCGCCCTTCCAGACTCACCAGTACCCGATAGATCTCGTTCGGGCTGCGTCCGAGGGCGGCGGCGATCTCGGTTTGCGAACGGGGTAGCTCCTGCGTAACCAGAAACTCCAGCACATCCAATCCCTTCTCCAATGCTGGAACCGCATATTTCTTCGACGCACTACTCTCCGTCGTTGTCATCTTTCTACCTTCTTACCTATTTGGTTTTTTGAACATCTTAACAGTGTTGCTTAATCATACGAAAATCCGATTGACATTTATATACAAATACCATATTCATATTTATATACAAATCAGATATACCTATGTGAATGAATATGGAAATACTTAAAAGCATGGTCTGGAGTCGCCTCACCAACAGCGGCAACCAGGAAGTACTGCTGGCTAAGCTGACCCATTCAGCGACTGCGTCGCGGGGTAATACCCTATGAAGCTGCCATTAGAAGGACTCACCGTTCTCGAATTCAGCCAATACCTGGCAGGCCCTTACGCAGGCCTGCGTTTGGCCGATCTGGGCGCTCGCGTGATCAAGGTTGAGCGCCCGAAATGGGGCGATGCCTGTCGCCAGCTGGCTACCAAAAACATGTGGGCCGACGGCGACAGCGTGCTGTTCCACACCATCAACCGCAACAAAGAATCGTTTGCCGCCAACTTGAAGGATCCTGAGGATCTGGCGCGAGTGAAAAAACTGGTGGCACAGGCAGACGTGCTCACCCACAACTTCCGCCCCGGCATCATGGACCGCATCGGTCTGGACTATGACACGGTAAAAGCCATCAACCCCGGTATCGTTTACGCCGAAGTCAGCGGCTACGGTAAGGTTGGTACTTGGCGCGACAAGCCCGGACAAGACTTGCTGGCACAGTCCTTCTCTGGCCTGGTGTGGCACTCCGGCGAAGGCGATCAGCCCCCGGTTCCGTTTGGCGTCGCGGTGGCCGATATGATGTGTGGCACTCATTTGGCGCAAGGGATTCTGGCGGCGCTGGTGCGCAAAAAGCGCAGCGGCGTTGGCGCGAAGGTTGAGGTTAGCCTGCTGGAATCGATTCTGGATATGCAGTTCGAAGGCCTGACCGCCCACCTGAACCTAGACAACCAAACCCCGAAACGCAGCCTTAGCAACAACGCCCACCCCTATCTGGGCGCTCCCTATGGCGTGTACCAAACCGCCGACGGCTTTATCGCCATCGCCATGGGCTGCATGAAGAAACTGGCCGATGCACTGGAATACCCAGCATTGGCGGCCTTTGAAGATCAAGACCGCTGCTTTGCCGAGCGAGATGAGATCAAACAGCTGCTGGCCGACTACCTGATCGAGCAGCCGACCCGCTACTGGCTGGATCGCCTGACCAAGGTGGATTTCTGGGCCAGTGAAGTACTGAACTACCAACAGCTGACCAGCAGCGAGGCCTACAAAGCACTGGATATGGAACTGAGCGCCACCCGCAAACCGGGCGTGGCCATTACCACCACCCGCTGCCCCATCCGCTTAAATGGGCAAGCGCTGAAATCTGAGAAAGGCGCTCCCGCTCTGGGCAGTGGCAACGCCGTTATCGAGAAGGAGTTTGGACTATGAGCCTTCCACTAAGCGGCATTAAGATCCTCGATTTTAGCCAATTTCTTTCCGCACCTTCGGCGACCCTGCGCCTGGCGGACCTTGGTGCAGAGGTGCTCAAGGTTGAGCATCACCAAAAGGGCGACTTAAGTCGCAGCATCTATGCCTCGCAGATCGATATCGCAGGCAGCTCGGCGTTCTATCAGGCAATTAACCGCGGTAAGCAAAGCCTGAGCGCGAACCTGAAAGACGCCGACGATCTGGCGCTGGTCAAGCAACTGATCCGCCAAGCCGATGTGGTGGTCAGCAACTTCCGCCCGGGGGTGATGCAGCGTCTAGGTCTGGATTTCGAAAGCATTCAGGCTATAAATCCTAACGCCATCTACGCCGAGATCAGCGGCTACGGCGCGACCGGTCCGTGGGCCGACAAGCCCGGCCAAGACCTGCTGGTTCAGGCGCTTTCGGGGGCATTGTGGATGACTGGCGCCGACAGCGAAGGCCCAGTACCGATGGGTGTGGCAGTGGCCGATATCCTGGCAGGCGCGCAGCTGGCCCAAGGCATTCTGGCAGCGCTGCTATGCGATGAAACCAAGCTGGTACAGGTGAGCATGCTCGAATCGATGCTCGACTTCCAGTTTGAGCCGCTGACCCTGTTCTACCAAGACGGCGAAGAGCTGAGCCGTGGCGAAGTTAACCCCGCTCACCCGCTGGTTGCCGCCCCTTACGGCCTGTATCGCACCACCAATGGCTACTTGGCGCTGGCGATGGGAGCCATCTCCACCTTGGCCGAGCTGCTCGATAGCGATCCGCTGCGGGTCTACCAAGACCGTGGCGAGTGGTTTGCCAAGCGCGATGAGATCAAGCAGGTACTGGCCGATTTATTGTCCACCAATACCACCGAGCACTGGCTGGCCATCCTTGAGCCGGCCGATATCTGGTGCGCCAACGTATTGGACTGGCAGCAACTGCTGGAGCACGACGGCTTTAAGGTGCTGGACATGGTACAAACCGTAGTGACCGGCCAAGGCGAGCGCTATCAGACTACCCGCTGCCCGATCCGCCTCGATGGCCAGCTGATCACATCCGCCCAAGGTGCCCCAACCTTGGGTGAGCACAATGCACTTACCAAAGCCAAGCTGCAGGAGGCTTAAGCCATGACATTGCAATACCGTGTAGATGGCAAGGTTGCCATCATCACCTTTAACCGCCCCCCAGCCAATGCCTACAACCTGGCGTTCTTTGAGCAGCTACTGGCACTGATCAATCAAGCGGAAGACAACGGCGACGTTGGCTGCATCATCATCAACTCCAGCAGCGAGAAGTTCTTCTGCGCTGGTGCAGATATCAAAGAGTTCCAAGCCAACAGCACCGCCGACAACCAACTGATGGTGGACAAGGCCCGCGAGACCCTGGCCGCACTGGATAACTGCAGCAAGCTAGTGATCGCTGAGATCGCCGGGCACGCCCTCGGTGGCGGCCTGGAGATTGCCTTGGCCTGTGACCTGCGCTTTGTTGCCGAAGGGCGTTATCGCTTCGGCCTGCCCGAGATCAAGCTAGGCCTGATGCCGGGCGATGGCGGCACCCAACGCTTTACCCGTCTGGTGGGTGTGGCCAAGGCCTTGGAGTGGCTGGCCAGTGGCGACAGCTTCAGCGTTGAGCAAGCCGAGCAAATGGGCTTGGTGAACCGCGTCTACCCCGTCGAGCAGCTTAGCCAAGCGACCTTGGAGTACGCCCAAAGCGTGGCCAAGGGTCCGCTGCTGGCGCTTAAGGCCACCAAGCAAGCGGTCTATCAAGGCGCAGCGCTGCCGCTTGCAGAAGGACTCAAGGTAGAGCAGCAGCTGTGTGATGCGCTCTATGACACCAAAGATGCCAAAGAGGGCTTCCTGGCATTCGTCGAAAAACGCGAACCGCGCTTTCAAGGCAAATAGGCAAGGGCAAATAGACCCCAAACCGAGAGATAACAGAACAAGATATAAGGGAACAAGACATGAACCAACCATCTATCCAACACTACCCTTGCTATATCAACGGCGAGTGGGTCAATGCTGCCAACGGTGCCACCTTCGAGGTGAGCAACCCGGCCAATGCCGAGGTGTGGGCAACCGTACCGGATTGCACCGAGCAAGACGTAAAACAGGCGCTGGAAACCTCACGTACCGCCCAGCTGGCGTGGCAGCAGTACCCGGCCATCGAGCGCGGCCGCTATATCCTCAAGCTGGTTGAGGTGCTCAAGCCCAAACGCGATCACTTCGCCAAACTGTTGGTGCTGGAACAGGGCAAAACCCTGGCTCAGGCCTATGGCGAGTTTGACGACACCCTAAACTACCTGACCTACTCCGCTGAAGCGGCGCGCCGCCTAGAAGGCAATATCTTCCCCTCAGACAACGCCAACGAGCAGCTGTGGATCCACAAGGTGCCCTACGGTGTCACCCTGGGTTTATGTGCCTTTAACTACCCACTGGCGCTGATTGGTCGCAAGGTAGGTCCTGCGCTGGTCACCGGTAACAGCATCATCCTGAAAGCCCACGAGGCGACGCCGGTTACCGCCTCTGAGTTCTGTAAAGCGGTGGAAGAAGCGGGCATCCCAGCCGGTGTAATCAACCTGGTTAGCGGCGCAGGCATCGATGTGAGTGCCCAGTTGGTCACCAGCCCACTCACCCGCCTGGTATCACTGACCGGTAGCACCCAGGCCGGCCAAGCCATCTACCGTTCATCGGCCGACAACGTAGCAGGCTTGGTACTGGAGCTGGGCGGCAAGGCCTCGTTCATCGTACTGGCCGATGCCGATGTGGAAAAAGCGGCTGAAGCGGCAGTGATCTCGCGCTACGCCAACTGTGGCCAGGTGTGTATCTGTAACGAGCTGGTGTTAGTTGCCGATGAGATCGCCGACGAGTTCACCGCCAAGGTTATCGAGAAGGCCAGTAAGCTGGTTGTGGGCGACCCGATGAAAGATGGCATCGACATGGGCCCAAGCGTTACTGCGCAAGGCCTTGAGCGAGTACATCGCCTACTAGAAGAGTCGGTTGCGATGGGTGCCAAGGTTGCACTCGGTGGCGGCCGCCCAGAGGGTGACCAGTTCGCCCAAGGTAACTGGTACGCGCCAACGGTACTGACCGATGTGACCCGCGATATGCCAGTAGCCAAAGAGGAGCTGTTCGCGCCGATTATGCCGATCATCCGGGTTAAGGATTACTTCGAAGCATTGGATATCACCAACGATCGTGAAGATGGCCTGTCGTCGTACTTGTACACCCAAGATATCGGCAAGGTGATGCACGCCATCGGCAATATGGAAGTGGGCACCATCTTCGTTAACCGCCAGATCGTCGGTTACGTGCAGGGCTACCACTCTGGCCATAAGCGCAGCGGCACCGGCGGTGAAGATGGGATCTACGGTATCGAGAACTATCTGCAAAAACGCGCGGTTTACCTCGCCTTTGATGCACCGAGCGCTTAACAAGCTTTTCACTGCTTAGCCAACGCTAAGCGGATGTACCCAAACAGACAAAACAGTTTGGGTGCGAACCGATCACCTTGTAGCAAAGTGCGTCACGGGTTCGCCTGTGGCGCCTTTTTTATGCAACGCCCTTTTATAGACAGGATTAAACATGATCAAACTGAAAGGAATGACCTGGTCCCATGACCGAGGTGTCAAACCCCTTATCGCCGCATCGGCCACCTTTAAACAGCAGCATCCCGATGTGGAGATCAGCTGGGACGCCCGCTCTTTGGCCGACTTTGAACTGTTCCCACTGGACCAGCTAGCCAGCGAGTACGATTTCATCATGATCGACCACCCACATATCGGTGTCGCCTATGAGCAAAACTTGCTATTGCCGCTTGAGAATCTGCTACCCGCGGAGTTTATCGAAGACCAAAAACAAAACTCAGTAGGCCAGAGCTTTGCCAGCTACACCTGGGAAGGCCGCCAACTGGCTTTGCCAGCCGACGCCGCCGCGCAAACCGCCGCCTACCGTAAGGATCTGTTAGACAAATACTCCCTACCGCTGCCGACCACCTGGAGTGACGTATTAGCGCTGATCGAGGCATTGGCAGCGGAAGGTACGGATGCACCAGTGATTGGCGTGCCGTTCGTGCCAGTACACGCCTACTCTAGCTTCTACTCACTGTGCTCGCAGATCTCCGGTGAGGTAGTCTGGAGTGACGGCTCCGATCTCGACCCAGCGGTGGGAGAGCAAGCCCTGAAGCTGCTGATCCAACTTCTGGATAAGGCCCACCCTGAGTCCTTCGATTGTGACCCAATCAATATGCTGGACAAGATGGGCAGCAGCGACGAAGTGGCCTATATCCCGCTGGTATACGGCTACTCCAACTATGCCCGCGAAGGCTACCTTGAGCACGTGGCAACCTTTAGCGATATGCCATCTGACACCGGCAAGCCCAGCGGCAGTATGATTGGTGGGGTTGGCCTGTCGATCTCCTCACAGTGTAAGCACCCGGAGATCGCCGCCAAGTTTGTGCAGATGACCGTGGCTGCCGAGTTCCAGAAAACCCAGTTCTTCGATGACGCCGGCCAGCCGGGTCACAAGGCAGCCTGGACCGCGCAGCACACCAACGATAACAGCAACGGCTTCTTTATCAACACACTAAAGACCTTGGAGCTGGGCTCGATGCGCCCACGCTTTAATGGCTACATCGAGTTCCAGGGCCATGCCGGTGAGCTAATCCGTGAGTTTGTGAAAAGCAAACGCAGCGACTATGCGGCGTTTGTCGCTGAGCTGAATCAGCTGATTAAGAAGGCGCGAGCGGAAGTGGCCGACGCACCAGCGGCAACTATTGCATAGCATAAGTGGATAATTTATAGTCATTTCATGAACATAATGATGATCGCATACCAGACACGATTTATATGCCCTCGGGAACCTCAAGGCTCGGGTGGCTTTGTCATATGATGTAAAACGGTGACAGTGTTGAATGCGGAAATCCCCCGGCCTCTTCCCGGGGGATTTTTGTATGTTCCGCTCCATTATCTAAATAGGAGCTAGGTATGCTTAATTTACTCAATCAAACTCAACTTGTTGCTTCCCTTTCCATCCCCGATCTCAGCGATCCCTTGCAGGCCCCAGAGCATGCGATGGGCCAACTGGCAACGGCCGCCGCCGAGGCGCTCAAACAGCGATGGCATTGCCCGCTGCATATTCTTCGCGCCAGCCGTGGTGAAAACGCCGATCTACGAAACCTTTATCGACCCCTCTGAGCTCGACCAAGCGCTGCAAGGCTTCGATGGCTTCCACCCCATCGGCCGTATTGGCACCCCAGAGGACGTTGCCAATAGCATCGTGTTCCTTCTGCAAGAGCAGACAGGCTGGGTCACCGGGGCGATTTGGGATGTGGATGGTGGCGTGATCGCGGGTAGAAACTAGCCCTGCGTAATCTCAGATAAACAGCCTTATCTTCATAGAGAAAAGATAAGGCTGATTAGCTGCTCTGCACCGTTTTACTCAGCGAAGGGCTGGTAATCACCTCGAAGCGCATATCGTTACGGCCATCGCTTTTCACCTGATACATCAGATCATCCGCCTTGGCCAACAGCTCCTGTAGCAGCTGCTCGGCATCTAGCTTGCTCACGCTCTGCTCATCGCATTGGTAGCGGGTTAGGTAGATCAAACCAAAGCTGGCGGTCACCTTGATCTCTTCTCCATGCGGGCCGGTCACCGAAATCGCACAGATTGCTTCTTGCAAGCGCTCGCTCAGCACCTTGGCCTGTTCTGGCTTGGACGCCTGTAGCAGCAAGGCGAACTCTTCACCGCCATAGCGACAGAGCAAGTCGGTTTGTCGGCAGGTCAGCTTGATCGCCTGAGCAATCGACTTGAGTACCTGATCGCCGGTGGGGTGACCATATTGATCGTTGACCTGTTTAAAGTGGTCGATATCAAACAACAGCAGCGACAAGGGCTGGTGGTAACGTAGCGAGGTGGACACTTGACGGGTGGCCAGCTCCATAAAGGCGCGCCGGTTTAGCAGCTTGGTGAGGAAGTCTTCCCGGGCCAGTTGCTTGAGCCGCTGCTCACTGGAGCGCAGCGCCTTGGTACGTTGCTCTACCTCCGCCTCCAGAGAGGCGGTCAGGCGGCGCAAGCGGCGCTGCTGTCGCAGGTCTTTGAGCAGGTACACCCCGAGTAGGGTGAGCGAGAACAGGCTCAGCCCCCATTGGCCGGTGCGACCAATCCAGGTGATAAAACCATGGGAGCTGAGCATATCCAGCAGCAAGGAGACAAACAGCACCACAATGCCAAACACCACCAACACCTGCTGGGCACCGCCATCAGGCAGCTTGACCCAACTCAGCCCCGGCTCGGCAGACGCAGCGCGTGCCGCTCGTAGAGGCTGAACCCAGCTCAAGGCCTTGCGACAACTGGCCACCAACAGCCCCAATACCAGCACGATAAACAGGCCATCGAACAGCGGGTAGGCGTTAATAAACACGTAGTCGAATACCAAGGTGGCAAATAGCACGCCAGCGGGAAACAGCAGGGAGATCTGAGCAATGCCACGCACTAAGCGGGAGCGATTGAGCTTCAGCCAAGCCACCACCACCCAAGATAAGAACGCCGGAATCAAGAAGTAGCTGAAGGCCGCGATATAGCGCCACACCAAGGGGGCGTAGACCACCTCTTGAGCCAGCTCGTTCTCCGCGAACATCATCAACGCCAGGTTGGTAGACAACAAGCCGGCCGATAGCGCCCCGCTGCGCTCTTGTTTGATCAAGCCCAGCAGGGTGACCAACAAGCCCACAATGGCAACAACGCCGATAAAGAACTGCCCCCACAGCCCGCGGTGATAGACCTGCGCCAACAAATCGGCCTTGTTGCCAATCAGCAAGGGACCAGACAAGCCGATCCACGCGTAGTTGGAATACACTCGAAAATACAAGGTGGTGGGCTCAAGCTGATTGACCGGGATAAGGTGCCAAGGCCAGCCCGCAAAGCGGCTGTTACCCTGCGCATCAAACTCGCCAAACTGGTAGCTTAGCTGGCCCTGCTCATACACTTGAGCGGTCAAATCAAAGCTGTTGGCAAAGATGTAAGGGTCACGCCAACGGCTGGCAGGCAGCTCCAGACGCAACCACAAGATGGTTTCATCACCCCGCTGAGACAGTGAGCCTAGGTCGGCAACCGCCGTCCAATGCTCCCCCTCAAAGGCCCAATTGCCGCCACTTCGAGGAATATCTCCCCAGTGATAGGACCAGCCGGATTCGATAAGCTCCGGCTTGGTGGTTAATCCATGCTTGGCAGAGCTAAAGCTGGAAAGCTCGGAGACAAGGGAGGGAGGCTCTGCTCGAACTGATGCGCAGATCAGTAATAGCAAACAACAAAAGAATCGCGTTCGAGCGGTCAAGCAGCCTTGGGTGTTCATAGTCTTCCGTGACAAGTAAAGCACATCGGGAATACGTATTCCCCGATGCTAGCAATCGCCCATAACCCGGGCGCAAATCAAAATGTGTTACATCCGAACCACCTCAAGATGCTTGTTCGGGTATAAAACACAGATTAATTAAAGTAAGAGACCAGCTTAGTCGAAAAAAGCAACAAACTAAACCATTCGTCAAAATAACGTCAAACGCAGCACACGCAAGCGAAGTGAATACTTGCTTTCAGGCAGGGGCAGCAATAAAAGGCCCGTCTTTTGACGCGGGCCTTTGCGTTGGGAGCGTGTAGCTTAGTCGTTACAGTTATTGCAGCTACATGCTGGCGGCTATAAGCTCGCGGGTAGCCGCATGCAGCTCGCGTAGTAGGTGGTGGTGGCGGGCCAATCGGAGAACACGCCCAGTACGCCAACATCTTTGGCCAACACATCGAGTAAGGCAAAGACATCGCCGTCGTTGTTGGTGATGTTACCAATGGTTTGATAATACCAACCACCGTTTTGCTCCGGCCCGCCGTCAGACAGACGGCCTGAGCGCTCCAAGGTCCAAGTGATGATGTCCAAGCCGGCTTCGCGCGCTGCAGTAGCATAGACCGACGGCACGATCGCATCGCCCTCTTCAGCAACCAGTACCCACAGCGGCGGTGCGATGATCTTCACGCCATCGGCCACCAGCTGATCCATGCTTGGAGTCCAGCTTGATGAATCACTGGGGTCAAATGCCGGATCGCTGTAGCGACCATCCAGATACACCGCTTGATTGCCAAACTCCGGCTCGGCACCAATCCAATATTGGACATCGCTCAGATTGAACGATTGGACGTAGACATCTTCGGCCGGCACACCAGCGGCCTTGAGTTCATCAATCAGTTTCTGTGCGTAATCTTCTTGGGTAAAGCCATTAAATGGCATGGTGGCACTGGGCGATTTCAGCTCCGGGGTCATCTTAACGCCCAGAGTTTTAAATAGCTCGACGCTCTCTGCGTGGGTCATCAGGGTACCGTTTGAGGCGTACAGGTCGGTACGGTAGTCAGCAGTGCCATCCATGTACTCTTCGATGGTCGTGCCCATTGGATTGGCGGCATCCATCTTACCTTGCAGGGTACGGAACTCCGCCAGGGTGATGTCTGAGGTGCAGCACTGAACCTGAGCCGGAGTGCCGCTATCAGGGTCGGCTGGGGTAAACGGCACGGAGCACTTCGCCGCCAGCTCAGGGATCGCCAGGATATTGGTGGTGGTATGCAGATCGCACTGCGAGTGGCGACATACCAGCTCCTGATCGCTGGTAAAGGTCACATCGCACTCTAGGATCCCCGCGCCCATACGCGCCGCGGCTTCATAGGATTCGCGGGTATGCTCCGGGAACTGCAGCGGCGCACCACGGTGGCCAATGGAAAAGTCTGTTTTGTAGAACGGGCCGTCGGCGCAGGCGGCGAGCTGATCTTTCAGTGCGCCTTCATCCATGTCGTCGACTAAGTAATAAGGACGAGGGCCAAGCTCAACGTTAAAGGCAGCACCGGCAGGCACTTGCACGATCACCGGCGTTTCAACGGTTTCAATCCGGGTCTCGGTATCATCATCACAAGCGGCCAACAGCAGTAGCGCAGCAGCGCCACCGACAAGCATACGAGGGGTCTTCATTGGAGCATTCCTTTGCTTAGTTATGGATGCTCCAATCTATGAGGCGAAAATGACAAATAAAGGTAACTTACATGTCCAAATAGTGACGTTTAGACTAACTATTCTAAGTTTAACATCTGATAAAAAAGCCAATAAAAGCCTCGACTTATAACTTGTCTAATTGCTCGGGAATAAGCTCTTAGGCTTATCCCCTACTTAATCAGTGGGATCACAACTTGCACCACTACGCCGGAACCATCTTGACGATTAAAGGCGCTGATCTCACCGCTGTGAAACTGACAGATCAAGCGGGCGATATACAGCCCTAAGCCCAAGTGTGGCTTGTCTTTTTTAGCCTCGTCACGTACCGATACCATCGACTCGAAGATCTGCTGATTCATCTCATCAGGTAATAGTGGCCCATCATTGCTGACCTGCAAGATGGCGCGGTTCTCCTGCTGGGCCAACGAGACCTGAATAACGCTCTCGGGCAGGGCAAACTCGCGGGCATTATCCACCAACTTGTCTAGTAGCTGAGCGATGTGCTCGGGCACCCCATACAGGCTGAGCGATTCGCCGCACTCGGCTGCGATAAACTCAAACGCCTGCTCGGGGTAGGTTAACTGATAGCCCTGCACGCAGCCGCCCACCACTTGCTCTAGCGGGAACACGCAACACTCGGCCTGCGACAGGCTCTGCTCTAGTCGCGTCGCCTCGCTCATATTATTTAGGATCAGGCTTAAGCGGCTGGCCCCTTCTTGTGCTCGCGCCACATATTTTTGCTGGTGCTCGGCCAAGGGCTGCAGCTCCAAGTGCTCCAGCGAGCTGCGAACCACCGCCACCGGTGTGCGTAACTCGTGGGAAAGCCGCGATGACATCTTCTCCAGATAGCCGGTGTACTGTCCAAGCCTTGATACCATATCGGCAAAGCTGCGCGACAGGTCGCCAATCTCATCGGCATTGTTGGAGGGGGTAATCGCACCGGTCACCCGCCCTTGTGGGTCAATCGCCTGCTCGGCTTGATTGCGCAGCTTGCGGATCCGCGAGGCGATCCCCGAGGCAAAGATAAACAGACTTAGGGTGCCCAAGGCCATCACCGTTAGCATCAGGGTAAACAGCTTTTCCAGAGCCCGATTACGAATCGAGCGAATGCCGTTGGTGGTCTCTTCAGCCACCACCACCCCCATCACCTTGCCGTCGATCCAGATCGGGCTGGCCGCCGAGAGCACCACCGCTGCACCCTCTGGGGTTAAGCGTCGACTGGAGCTGTGCTCGCCATTCAAGGCCCCTTGGATATGGGTGCCACCGACCTCGGTGGAGTCTTCGAGAGAGTCGATAAAATCCTTGGGCGGGCGCTCCAACACGGTGTAGTAGAGCGGGTTGAGATAGTCGCGCTGCAGCACGCTCCACCAATCATTGCCTTGCAGCTCATCTTCCGGACGCGACCAGATCCCTTGTGAGTCGCGGATATCGCCAGATTTCGCCAATACCCGGCCATGCCGGTCCAATACAAAGATACGTGCGGTGTTGTAGCTCATGCCGCGGATGATCTCTTCAATCTCCGGCGAGGGCACCAACACCGTACCCAGCGCATCCACCGATTTGATCGATGATGTGCCCACCACCTGCGCCAGATGCCGCTGCGGGGTGCGCTGAAAAGCGTGATAGGCAAAGCTGAGCTTGGAGCCTAGCAGATTCACCGGGATGCGCAGCTCCAACTGGTAACCGCCCACCTTGCTGCGCCACTGGCCCTGAATGGCCAACTCCGCGTCGGCTGGCAAGGCCGGATCATCGGGCAAGGCGAAGCCATTCACCCAGCCATCGGCAAAGGCGGCAACGGCATAGCGGCGCAGCTGCCCTTGTGGGTCGACCGTGGCGATCATCAGATGATCGTTGTTTTGCACACTCAGGCTGCTGCGGCTGCGGTACACCAAGTCAGGATCGTTGATATCAAAGAAGGCATACAGATAGCCCTCATACTTACCCACCATATGGGTAAAGCTCACCTGAGATTTAGCGGTGGGAGAGCGAAACAGGTTGTGCTGGCCGCCATAGTGTAGCCAGCGGTGTTTGTAGGGCTGCCAGTCACCAAGCTTGCCATCGAGCTTGATGGGCGCGGTGAGCGGATAGGCGTAGAGATCGCGCCCCTCTTGCAGTTGATTAAGATAGCTGGCTTGCAGATCAAACAGCTTGGGCCGCTCATGCAAGGCGGTCGCCAGTGCCTGCGTGGTCCCTTCCAAGGTCTTCTCTTGGCCCAAGCGCAGGTACTTTTCCATCTCCCAAACAAACTCGTAGGCCAGATAGGGCAGGCACAGCAAGAATAGCGATAACAGGGTGACTTTATGGCGCAGCTTAAAACGAAAGCCCTTGGTGTTAGCTCGACTAAACATGCGACAAACTAGCCCTGCGCATCCCAGCGATAGCCCATCCCATAGACGGTATCGATGCAATCAAAGGCCGTGTCCAGCGCAATAAACTTCTTGCGGATCCGCTTGATATGCGAGGTGATGGTGCTGTCATCAACAAAGATCTTGGCCTCCTGCATCAGCTCCTGACGCGAGCGCACATGGCCGGGGTGCTTGGCCAGCAAGTGCACCATCCAAAACTCGGTCACGGTCAGCGCCACCAGCTGACCATTCCAGCTCACCTGCATACGGTTGATATCGATATGCAGCGGACCATATTCAAGCTCTTGCTGCTCATCGGGCGCTTGCGCCTGCAGTTCACTGCGGCGAAACAGCGCCGCCAGTCGCGCCAGCAAATGGGGGAAGCTAACATCTTTGGTGAGGTAATCATCGGCGCCCAAGCGCAGCCCACAGACGGTATCGAAATCGCTGTCGCGGGCGGTCAGGAAGATAATCGGCACAGTCTGCGACATCGCCCGCAGGCTCTGGCAGAGCGAAAAGCCACCGTCTATTTCATCGTTCAGGCCAATATCGAGGATCGCCAAATCGGGCAGGCGGGTGCGAAAGGCCTGCAAGGCAGATTCGCGGTCGGCATAGGCCTGCACGCTATAGCCTTGCTGCTGCAGGACTTCCTTGTAGTTCTCGCGAATGGCGGCTTCATCTTCAACTAGGGCAATGCGTTTCATGCTGTATCTATACACGTTCGTTAAATATCTGACTTAGCACGACTATACACCAATCCACCGGCAAAAAATCGCGGCCACAGCAATTGCCAGATTGTTGCCACAATTGACCGCTAACTTGCCCGATTTGCTCCCCTTGATGGCCATTTCGCTGCGGTTTAATGAACTCATCGACACGGCGCAACGCAGCAAAGCGCCTCACTACTGCAAGCAACAAGTTACGTATCAAGGGGATTACCATGAACACTCAAGCACAAACCAAGTCTTCACTTGCCAGCCGCAACCCAGCCATTTTGAGCCTGCTACTGGTGACCAGCCTAGCCTTTAGCCAGCCTACTCTGGCTGCAGAGGATAGTGGCGATGAACACACTCGCTCAGCCAAACCCGAGCTGATTGGTATGGGCTCTGGCGCAGTTATCGGTGCCATCGTTGGCGGCCCAGTAGGCGCCTTTATTGGTGGCTTCACCGGCACCTTTATCGGTAAGTCGGTGAACGATGAAGACCAACTGGCCCAGCAAAACGACCAGCTTCAAAGCCAGACAGAACAGCTAGAGCAACAACAGCTAGCGCTCAATGAGCAACGCCAAGGCTATCAATCGCTAATGGATCAGCATCAGCAGCTGGAACATCAACTTTTGAGCTTCCAACAAGCTCAACAAGACAAGCTGGATGAGCTGGCCATCGGGATGAATGTGCACTTTAAGACTGGCTCGTCGGAGATTGAGCCGCACTTCCAAAAACAGTTGGATGATGTGGTCTACGCCATGAACATCGCCGATGAGTTGCAACTAGACCTAAGCGGCTATGCCGACCGCCGCGGCGACAGCGAGTTCAACCGCGCCCTTTCCGAGCAGCGTTTAATTGCAGTGCGTCAATACCTTACCGAGCGCGGTATCCACCCTACCCGCTTGCAC
Organism: Aliagarivorans taiwanensis DSM 22990; assembly: GCF_000429505.1. Classification (GTDB taxonomy): domain Bacteria; phylum Pseudomonadota; class Gammaproteobacteria; order Enterobacterales; family Celerinatantimonadaceae; genus Aliagarivorans; species Aliagarivorans taiwanensis. The sequence continues at coordinate 97,083 of NZ_AUBZ01000007.1, forward strand.
GGCAAAGCCTTCGGCGACAGCCAGCCGCTGGCCCAACAAGAGAGCTTGGAAGATAACTTCTTTGACCGCCGCGTCACCTTGAAGCTGCAGGCACCACAAGACGGCATGACCGCCAAGTTCTAGCCCCATCGGCAGCCAGTATTGTTTTAGCGAGCGACATCATCCCTACAGGGAAGTAGGATTTGCCACCCAGATTTTGGGTGGCTTTTTTGCACCTTCCGTTACAACAACTGAGCAAAACTTGATGGAGAGCGGTGATAAGTAAAGTGAACTTGCGATAATCACCACAACGCAGAGCCCCTAACCTATAGCCCTAAACACCGAGACCTTTATGCCAAGCTACGACTACCGCTGTGAAGCTAATCAGCAAATCTACGAAGTTCGCCATTCCATGTCTGAGCGCGCCCAAACCTGGGCCGAGTTGTGTGAGTTGGGCGGCTTGGCGCTGGTAGGTGTCGACCCCAACAGCAAGGTTACCCGTTTAATCAGTGGTGGCGGCGTGGTTAACAGCGCAAGCCTGAAAAACCCTGAAGCGCCACCGTGCATGTCGGGTGGCGGTTGCCCCGGAGGGCGCTGCGGCGGCTAACGGGAAGCCTAACTGCGTATCAGTCGCTGTGCCAGCAGGCTAGCCAAATGAAGCGTTGTCCTGCCGGTTAAGGTATATATCTGATGGCTGCAGCCGAAGCCATTGCTGATGATTGTGGCATCGGGATTAGCAGCCAAACCCGGCAGCAGCGAGGTTTCGGCCATCCGCTGAGACATGCTGTGATGGCAAAGCTCCAGCCCCCAAGTTCCGGCCATGCCGCAGCAGCTGGATTCGAGAAACTGGAACTCTACCCCCGGCAGTTGTTTAAGCACTCGGCGCATCGCCTTCATCGCCCCGGTGGCCTTTTGATGGCAGTGGCCAAATACTATTAGCGACTGCGCAGGCTTTGTTGCTTGCTGAGGCTGGAAGTCCAGCCTAAAGCGGCCATTGCGCAGCTCACGCGAGATAAACTCTTCCATCAGCCATGTCTGCTTGGCCAACGCCAGCGCCGGTTCACCTAAGCCCAATGCTAGATACTCATCACGCAGCATCAGCAGATCCGCTGGCTCCAGCCCGATAATCGGCCGCCCGGCTTCGATATGTGGCTGTAAACACTGCAACATCTTGTTGGCCTGACGGCGGGCGGCTGTAATATAGCCCTGAGACAGCAAGCTGCGGCCACTGTCGAGCAGCTCACCCGGGTTGCTGCGCGGGTGAACCAAATGCACCTGATAGCCCCCAGCCTGCAACACCCGGATCGCATCATCAGCCAGCTGCGGATTAAACAACGTGGTAAAGCTATCCAATAGCAACACCACCGAGCGTGCCGACTCGCCGCTGACCCGATCTGCCGGATAGACTGATGACTGCGCTTTAAACGTTTCAGCGTTAGGCACCGGCAAGGGCAGCGCTTGGGGGATCGCCAATAGCCTCTGCCCCAGCTTGGCCAGCCAAGGACTTCGATTTCGCCAAATGATCAGCGGACGCAGCAGCGGCAGCCGCTGCAACACCTTCGGCAGGTGAGCCAACAGCCAATGCCGCGGGTTGAGCTGTTTGTACCAAGGCCGCCGTAGCTGGCCCAAGTACTCGGCCTTGATCAGCGCCATATCCAGGTTGCTCTCGCACTCCCGCTGACAACCCTTGCAGGCCACACAGTATTCCAAGGCGTACTGCAGGTCTGCGGATGCCGTTTGGGGCATAGGTTCAGGTTGATTCAACCACTGTTTTAACAAGCCGACTCGCCCACCCGGGGAGAGGCGCTTATCGCCGCTGACTTGGTAGGAGGGACACATCAAACCGCGGCGCTGGGTTTGGCATACCCCACTGTTGATACAGACCGAAACGGCTTTGGCAAAGTCGCCACCTTGTTTGGGAATATCAGCATAGGCATCCCCCATTCCCTGATCGCGATAACGCGACCAATCCAGCTCTGTTTTCATTAGGGCTCACTGATCAATCCTGTAGATACTTGTTCTGTTTTCAAGAACAGTGCCTAACACGCCAGCGGGTGAGCACAGGGCTTAAAGGGGAGGTCGGTGGTACTAAAGCCTACAAAGTATTGCTATTGGTGAGGTTCGCCACAGGCTAGGCGCGATTGAGTGCTTCGCCAAAGCTGAGCATATGGCCATCTGGGTCTTGCAGGCTAAACTCGCGCATCCCGTAGTGGGTGTCGACTAAATCGGTGGGCTGATAGCCCTCAGCGCAGATATGCTGATAAAGGGCCGCCACGTCGTCTGGGTAGAAGTAGAAGATAGTGGGCCAGTCGGTGCACTGCTGCGGGTCGATGCCGCTCTTTAGCTGCCCAGCGCTTTCGGTTTGCGACAGCATGATCTCGGTCTCGCCCGAGCGGATGGTCGCCCACTGCCACTGATCCACCGCCGCTGGATCACTGACCACCTCAAAGCCAAGGGCGCGCTGGTAGAACTCCAGGCTATGGCGGATATTGCTGACATTGAGCATGGGAATCATCAGTTTTAGTTGCATCAGTGGTGGCCCTCGAGGCTTGCCCTTTGCATTGAGTATAGTTAGCCTCTGGTCATCGCCAACAGCGCCGCTTGAACCGGCCAGAGGAAACACCGTGAAAATTTGGGTCGATGCGGATGCCTGCCCAACCGCCATCAAAGAGATACTGTTCCGCGCCGCCGAGCGCTGCCAACTGCCAGTGACGCTGGTCGCCAACCACTATATGAAAACCCCAGCCAACCGCTTCGTGAGCTTTGTGCAGGTGCCCAGCGGCTTTGATATTGCTGATAACGAAATTGTAAAACGTTGTGAAGCCGACGATATGGTCATCACCAGCGATATCCCCTTGGCTGATGAAGTGATCACCAAAGGCGCACAGGCCTTAAGCCCCCGTGGCGAGCTGTTCACCAAAGCCAATATCAAGTCGCGCCTAAACATTCGCGATTTTATGGACACCATGCGCGCCAGCGGCGTACAGACCGGCGGCCCTGCGCCGCTGAGTCAGGCCGATCGCCAAGCCTTTGCCAATCATTTGGACCGATGGCTCGCGAAAGCCAGCAAAAACTAGTACCGCCAGCTAGGATAAGGTAAGTAACTTGTCAGCCTGGAATCACTGGTGCGAAGGATTGCCGTCACTTTAATCGTATTGTCGCTTGTTAGTTGGGCTACTCCAGCCAAGGTGCTGGAGGTGAGCTTATTACTTACCCCCAAACAGCGTGCAATCTATGAGATGGTGTTCGAGCAGTTCACTTACGAGACCGGCGTTGACGTTAAGATCCTGCCGCGTAACGACAGCCAGTACAAAGAGCAGCTCCCACGCTGGCTTAGCCCCGGCGCATCAGGCCCCGACGTACTTTACTGGCAAGCCTCCCAACGCCTGTTTGCGCTAGCCCAAGACTATCCGCTGCTGCCCATCAACGACCTATGGCAACAGCATGACATGGATAAATCGTTTGCCTCCATCGAAGCCAACCTCAGCTACCAAGGCAATATCTACGCAATCCCTTACTCCTACTACCACTGGGGCTTGTACTTTAAAAAGTCGGTCGTCGCGCGCTATGGCCCTGCGCCTAACACCTGGCAAGAGTTCCTCGCGCTGTGCGAGAAGATGAAAAACGATGGGCTTACCCCCATTGGCTTGGGGACAAAGAACAACTGGCCCGCTGCTGCTTGGTTTGATTATTTGAACCTGCGGGTCAACGGCTTAGCCTTCCATCGCAAAGTGCTGATCGGCGAGGTCAGCTTCTTCGACCCACGCTTACACAAAGTGTTTAGCTACTGGAAAACCTTACTGGATCGCGGTTATTTCAATGATGACACCGCCAATAACACCTGGGAGGACATCGCCTCAAAAATCCATCGGGAGCGGATCGGCTTCACCTTGATGGGCAACTTTATCGCCAGCAAGTGGCCCCCCTCACTACGCTTAGGCTTGGGCTTTACCCCCTTCCCTACCTTGGGCCTGCAGCCCTCCTATGAGTTGGCGCCCACCGAAGTTCTAATGCTCAACCCCAACAGCCAACAAGTCGCACTGGCCAAGGAGTTTTTGGTGTTCATCGCCCGCGCCGACACCCAGTCGCTACTGAACAGCCAGCTCGGCTATCTGCCTCCCCACAACAAAGCCATTACTGGCAGCGATCCCTTTATCCAACGTGGCCACCAGCTGTTATTGCAAGCCAGTGGCGTTGCCCAATACTTTGACCGCGACACCCAACCCGCCTTCGAGAAGCTGGCAGTGCCTTTGTTGGCAGGGTTCGCCGAACACGGTGACATTGAGAACACCTTGCGCGCTTTAGAACAAGCAAGGCTGCAAGTATTCGTCAGCAAATCCCAAGCCATCGTTGAAACGCCTCACTAATCAGCTGTCCGATGGTTTGCTAACCGGACCATCTGAGCTACACCTTGTATAGAGAAATGTCAGGAAGCCGCATTTGAGATATACCGCAGCATTGATGCTTACACTATCCTTCAGCATTAGCGAGCTAAGTGCACAATCGTTGGAAATCGGTTTGCTGCTTGCGCCCAAGCAGCGCCAAATCTATGAAGATGTATTCGCTCAGTTCACCGAAGAGACCAACATCGAGCTGACTCTGGTTCCACGCGATGATGCCGACTACAAGCAAATGCTCCCAAAATGGCTGGCGGCCGATGTCAATGGCCCGGATGTGCTGTACTGGCAAAGTGCCCAACGGCTGTTTTCGTTGGTGGAGCGTTATCAGCTACCTACCCTCAATCATCTATGGGACAAATTAAACCTGGATCAGGCGTTTGGCCATCTAAAGCCCAGCATTAGTGTGCGCGACGATATCTTTGCCATACCGTTTTCCTACTATCACTGGGGGATGTACTACAAGAAACCGGTTATTGAACGTTACGGCGGAGCCCCGCACTCCTGGCAAGGGCTGCTCGAACTCTGTGAAAAGATGCGCGCCGACGGGCTGGCACCAATAGGGCTAGGCACCGAGGAGCGCTGGCCGGTGGCAGCCTGGTTTGACTACCTCAATCTACGCCTCAATGGCATGACCTTTCACCATCAACTGCTCGCCGGCGACATCGACTTTGCAGACAGCCGCGTGCGGCAGGTGTTTGAGCACTGGAAACAGCTGCTGGACCAGCGCTGTTTTAACAACAATCGCAATCGTAACAGCTGGGAAGACATAGCCTCGCGACTCTATCGAGAACAAGTCGGGATCACCTTGATGGGCAACTTTATCGCCCACAAATGGCCCAAGCAGGCGCGTGCCGAGATGGGTTTTGCCCCCTTTCCCAGCGTGGGAGAGTTCAACGACTTTGAAGTGGCCCCCACCGAGGTGTTTATCCTTAACCCTCACTCAGAAAAACGCCAGCAAGCGGAGCTGTTTTTAGCTTTTGTAGCGCGGGCGGATACTCAGTCACTGCTTAATATTCAGTTGGGTTATCTACCGCCGCACGCGGATGCCGTAACCAGCGATGAGCCACTCACTCTTGCCGGTCAACAGCTACTTCGCGGTGCCCAAGGGGTGACCCAGTATTTTGATCGCAACACCCAACCCGCGTTCGAGCAACGCGCACTAAGCATCTTGGTGAATTTTGTTGAACATGGCGATATCGACAGCACGCTCACGCTGCTAGAGCGCGCTCGGCAGGAAACCCTGCTGCCCTAATCAGATCGTATTTCTCGCAGTATTCCACTATCAACCACAGTTAAAAAAAGGCCGGCTTACGCCGGCAAATGTCTCTTAGACAAGGAGAAGGTAAGCCGCCCTGTCGGCTTTTTAGTCAGTGTTACCCCATCAGGCTGGCCAACCATACTCGCTGGCGCTGCTTGCGCTGCTGGGCATAGAGCTTGTCCTGGATCTGCGCTTTGGCGTGCTCGAACTCCACGCAATGGGCGGGCTGTTGTTGGTGGCAAAGTAGCAGGTGAAAGCCTATCTCGCTGCGCAGCACCGGGCTTAGCTCCCCTTCGCTCAGGCGGAACAAACATTTGTCCAAAGCAGGAAATAGCTGCCCCCCTTCCACCCAGCCCAGCTCGCCGCCGTTCATGGCTGTGGGGCACTCGGAGTGGCGCAGCGCCAACTGGGAAAAGTTGCTGCTATCAGCCTGTTCTGCCAAGGTCATAATCCGCTGCCAGGCAGCTTGTTCACGATTCTCCGGGAAATCATCGTTAATGGTGATTAAGATGTGCGAGGCGCGGCAGCGGGCGGGTTGGGTAAACTTGTCGGGATGCTGCTGATAGAACTCCAGTGCGCGCTGCTCGCTAATCGGGGCGATGTCTTTACAGGCGTATTCCAGTACCGCATCGCACAACAGCTCATCTTTAACCGCTTGGCGCAAATCGTCCTGATCCAGGGCATTGTTGTGCAGCGCCTGTTCAAAGGCTTGCTCGCTGTCGAACTGCCCGCGGATCTTATCCAGCGCCACATCGAGCTCCTGTTCGCCCAGATAGAGCATGCTGGCCTCCGGTGATTGCAGCACCCGACGCTGCAGTTTGAGCAGCCGCTCGGCGATGCGCTCCACCTCGATTTTCTGCTGGGGTGGCAGGGCGTTAGGCACTTGCTCAAAGCGTTCGATGGCCACCTTCATCTGCAGATAGGCCTGCTGACGGCCGCTGTTGAGTGCCTCCATGGCAGGAGCGTTACTCGACATAGGCGACCTCCTCAATGGCACTTAAGGCGCGTTCTGGCACCATCACATCGAGGTCGTGATACTGGATGCGGTAGCTGGGGCTCTCCGGGGAGCGGCGGTCTACTGCGAGGATATCGACCACCTCACCGGCTTCCGCCAAGATATTGCCTTGGCTGCCTAGACGCAGGGTTAGCCGGGCCTTATCGCCGTATTCAAAGCGATTGCTAAACCACTGTTGCTCAGTGCCAACCAACTCGGTTTCGCGGCAGCCAACGGTGAGGCCACGCTGCAGAAAATGCACCTGATAGATCACCTGCTCCTGTAAAAACAGCCCCGCTTGCTGCACGTAGCCCACCGAGCCGCGACGCACCAGTAAGTCGCCTTTCTTACAACCGGGGAAGCTACCGTCATTGCGGATGTTTTTTATCACCCGCACTTCGGTTCCATATTCAAACTTTGCATCGATCATGATGCCTCCTTGTTCGTTCTTACTGCAGCGACTAAGTGCAGCTCTTAAGCCTCTCTGGCTTTGACGCCGAATGATTGTCCTAGCAGTTAGTCGCAGCCTTCGCAGCCGCCGCAACTAGACGTTGACTGTGGTATCACGCCGCGCTCCAACAGGCAGTAGGCTTTGGCCAACAAGCGCCGATAATGTTGGCGGTCTACTTCGCCCGGCTCGCGGTCCAATTCTTGTTTAAACAGGCGCATAAACAGCAAGCGTTTGGGGCGCAGCAGCGCCTGATCAAACTCCACCTTAAAGTGCTGCAAAAAGGCCTCGGCGCTCTCCAGGGTGTCGATTTCCTGCTGCAAGGCAGTGTCGGTAATCAGCAACTTAGTGCTCCTTCCAAGCCATTCCCCTGGCATCGACTGATGGCAACACTGCTTTGATAGATCGTCAACAGGTCGTGGTCGTTGGGGATGCGCTTGTGCCGCTCAGCCCACTCGCCCAGTTTGCGACGCAGCCACAGGCACTGGGTGTGCGACAGGCTGATCCCCAAACCTTGGTAGATCTGCAGTATCGCCTTGGTGCCGGAGTGCTTACCCAATACCAGTTGATGCTCGCGGCCAAGCTTTTGTGGGGCAAAGCCTTGGTAGTTCTCCGGGTCTTTGAGCAGGCCATCGACATGGATGCCCGACTCGTGGGTAAACACCGCCTGACCGACAATGCTCTTGTTGGGGCTTAAGTTGCGCCCAGAGTATTGCTCCACCAGCTTGCATAAACCGGGTAGCTCGGCGGTATCGATGGGCTGCAGCAGCCGATGCTCTTGCTGTTGAGTCACCTCCAGCGCCATCACCACCTCTTCCAGCGGCGCATTACCGGCGCGCTCACCGAGTCCGACCACGGTAGTGTTCACCGAGTAAGCGCCTGCCTTGATGGCCGCGAGGGTATTGGCGGTGGCCATGCCCAGATCATCGTGGGCATGCATCTCCAACTGCAGATCGCAGTGGCTACGCAGGCTTTGGATGGCGACAAAGGCCTTGAATGGGTCCAGTACTCCCAAGGTGTCGGCGAAGCGCAAACGGTGAGCACCGGCATGCTGGGCGGCAAAGGCGATGCGGTAGAGCTGGTCGCTATCGGCGCGGGAGGCATCTTCCATCCCCACACACACCTTTAGCCCCATATCCAACGCTTGGCGCACCGCAAACTGCAGCGCCACCAGCATATCGTCTTCACTCAGGCGCAGCTTGGAGCTGCGCTGCTGCTCGGATGCGGGCACCGAGATATCGATCCAATCCAGGCCGAGGCTGGCAAAGCTGGCGATATCGGCGTGATTCATCCGGCTCCAGCCCATGGTCTCGCTGGCGTGCAGCTCACCCACGACTTGTTGGATCACCTCGCGCTCCTTGCCCCCCATGGCCGGGATCCCCACCTCCAGCTCGGGCACACCGATACGCTCCAGTTCCCGGGCGATCCGGCACTTCTCTTCCAGATTAAAGGCGATGCCGGCGGTCTGCTCGCCATCGCGTAAGGTCGTATCGTTGATAATCAACATAGCTGTCTCCCTAGACCCGTTTAACGTGATCAAAAGTCGAACACGAAAGACAAACAGGCCCTATGCGTACTGCGGCTGAAACTGTTGTTCCTTCGGCTCACCTTTGGCGGCATCCCAGTAGGGCGACATCAGGCGCAAACGGCTGATGATCTCTGGCAGCACCTCTAGCACCCGGTCGATATCTTCATCGGTGGTGTAGCGCGACAGCGAGAAGCGGATCGCGCCATGGGCCGCTGTGTAAGGCACATCCATCGCCTTCATCACGTGGGACGGCTCCAACGAGCCCGAGGTACAGGCCGAGCCCGATGAGGCAGCAATGCCGTATTGGTTGAGCATCAGCAAAATCGACTCACCTTCAACGTATTCAAAGGCCACGTTGCTGGTGTTAGGCACTCGCTGCTGCGGATTGCCGGTAACGACGCTAAAAGGCACCCGCGCCAGCAGCCCCATCTCCAAGCGATCGCGCAATAGGCGAATACGTGCGGTGTCTTGCTCGATGGCTTGCTGGGCCAGCTCTGCGGCTTTGCCCAAGCCAACGATACCGGCCACATTCTCGGTACCGGCGCGGCGGCCGCGCTCTTGATGACCACCACGAAACAGTGGGCGATACTTCAGGCCACGGCGCAGATAGAGCGCCCCCACCCCTTTGGGGCCGTGGAACTTATGGCCGGAGATCGACAGCATATCGATGCCGCTGCCACTGAGTTGTATTGGCATCTTGCCCGCCACCTGTACCGCATCGCAGTGGAACAGCACATCGTACTCTTTGGCTTGTTCGGCCAGGCCACGGATCGGAAACAGGCTACCGGTTTCGTTGTTGGCCCACATCAGTGAGATCACCGCTACCCGCTCGCTCAGCGCTTCTTGGAAGGCCAGCATATACAGCCGCCCTTTGTTGTTTACACCAATCCAGTGCACGGTGTAGCCCTTGCGCTCTAGTTGCTTGCACAGGTCCAGTGTGGCTGGGTGCTCCACCGTTGAGGTGATGATCTCTTTGCGATCCGGATAGGCTTCCAGCGCCGATAGAATGGCGGTGTTAGAGGCTTCGGTGGCGCAGGAGGTAAACACGATCTCCGTGCTATGCTCGGCCCCTAAAAACTGCTGAACCTGCTCACGGGCTTTTTCCAGGGCTGCCGCCACTGGCGCGCCAAAACCGTGGATCGAGGAAGGGTTGCCGTAGTACTCACTGATAAACGGCAGCATCGCCTCAAGGACGGGCACTGCGACTTGAGTTGTCGCGTTATTATCGAGATAAACCGGTTTAGCTTCACTCATTAGCTTGCCTCCTGTTCGCTAGCCGCAGCGCTGCTGCCAAGCGCAGTCGGATAGACCGTTACGGCTTGCCCTAGCACTTTAGATACGGCGTCTTCAATCATCGCCAAGGTGGCATGGGAGAACCCACAGCCCGAGCAGGCGCCGGTTAAGGTGACAAACACCATGTCGTCGTCGATGTCGTTAAGTTGCACATCGCCGCCATCGGCCTGCAGCTGCGGGCGGATCTTCTCCAGCGCTTGTTCAACCAAGCGCACCTTGGCGACGATCGATAATGGCTGGTCGGGATCGACCGCGGGCAACTCACTGACGAGTTCAGGCGCCTTAGCACTCTCCTGCAAACACTCGCTTAGCACCCACTCAATCTTCTCGTGGCAGGTGGCACAGGCCCCGCCCGCCTTGGTGTAGTGAATGACATCTTCCAGGCTGCTGAGCCCGTTTTGCTGCACCACTTTCTTGATCATCACATCGTCGATGGCGAAGCACTTACAGATCAGCTCGCCCTCTTCGTGATCGTCTTCCAGCTCTTCGCCGCGGTAGTCGGCAATCGCCGCGTGCAGCGCTTCCATCCCCATCACGCTGCAGTGCATCTTCTCCGGTGGCAGGCCATCGAGGTAGTCGGCGATATCTTGGTTGGTCAGCTTGAGTGCCTCATCCAAGGTGCGACCAATGATCATCTCGGTCAGCGCCGAAGACGATGCAATCGCGCTGCCGCAACCAAAGGTTTGAAAGCCGGCCTCTTCGATGGTTTCATTGCTGGGATTGACTTTTAAGGTCAGGCTTAAGGCATCGCCACAAGCGATAGAGCCGACATCGCCGGTTGCGTTCGCTTGCTCTACCGGCTTGGCATTTCGTGGTGAAAAGAAGTGTTCTCTCACCTTTTCGCTATAGTTCCACATTGGTTCCCTCCCCACTGTCACAGCTGATGTTATTAGCCTTGATAAGAAGCAACGGACCGGAAGCAAACTCCAAGCTCTCGAGTAGCGAAGGCAGACTCGGGAACCAAGAACAAGCGGCCTAAGCGGTGGAGCTTAGGTTTGCCTCCGGCCCTTGCTTGTTACTGAACTCATAACAGGTGTTGCAAGGGGGATACCTATCGAACAAAATCTGTAAGTTATTGTTTTATATGAGTTTGAATCTAGTTAAGCACAAGAAAAAGCGTGAGTTAGCGCACATTTATTCCGAGCTTGTGGTGTTTACGACAATCTGTCCGTCGGCGCGTTGCTGCCAACTATAGTGGCGCTGCGACAAGTAGTAGCGGCTAAGCGACAAACCCGCTGCCAAGCCCACCAGACAGGCGAGCAGGCTAAGCCCCCAGCCCGCTGTCGGCAGGCAGGCCATCAGCATCAGCGGAACAATCAGCAGGCCGATGAGCGGTGGGACAAACAGCCGCAGCAGCGAGCCAAGGAGCACCCGGTCGTCGCAATGCAGTTGTAGGGTTTGTCCTTCTTGAAGTGCCAGCCCTTGTTGGGCCAGCTCGACTGGCACCGGGCGGGAGTAGCTTTGCGCCAGACTCACAGTGGCGCAATCGTCTTGCTTGCTACAGTTGCTGCAGGCACCGAGGCGCTGCCCTTGCAGGCTCAGGCCTTGTTCGCTGCGGGTCACAATCAGTTGCGCTTGCGCCATTGGCTACTCTCCCGGTTAGGTCGTGTTCTGTTTACTACAGCAAAGCGCTGGCTTTGGTGTGGGTCATGCAGTTTTTCGAGCAGACCCGGGCGCAAGCGCCGCAGCCGATACAATCGTCGGCATCGGCCAGCTCCATCACCATCACCACGTCGTCATCGTAGTCGTCGTACATTGGGTCATCTTCATCGACTTCCCGCTCGACCAGGTCGAATACGTTACGTGGACAGGTTTTAAAGCAGCGGCCACAGCCAATACATTGCTGTTGGTCAATTTCGGTAACAAACTCCGGCTCCCATTCAGTACCGCCGCGGGTGCGCCCCATATAGCTTGATGCAGTCATCGTGTTTCTCTCCCTAAGGTTAATATTCCCATTCTTCTTCCAGCATCTTGGCCAGGCGCTCCAACTGAACCTTGCCCTTAAGCATCCAATTGGCTGGGCTGTCCAGATACTGTTTATGTAAGTCCTGTAGCAACTGATGGATATCGCTGCAGTGGTCCACCATCATCACCTTGATGCCGGCTTTTTTAAGCATCAGGGTGGCCGACGCGCCGCAGGCCACGGTGTACACCGCATCGACATCTTGCAGTTGGTCGATACGCGAGCGTAGCTTGCTCTCGTCGTGACCCGCCTGATGGCCCGCGCCACGTTGAGAGCTTCGGTGCTTCATCTGCAGCACCTCCAGCAGCTTGGCCTCATCTTTGCTAATGCCATACACCACAAAGCAGTCGGCGCTACCGAAATGCTGATTGACCTGTTTACGATCGTCGCTGGCAAAGGCCACCAGAAAGTCCATCTGCTGGCTTTCACCTACCACCTTCAAACAACGCTCAACGCCCTCCATAACTCAGATCCTCCGGTTGGAAGCGATAGGGGCTATGGTGGGCAGGCACTTCATCGTGGTGATTGGCCTTGAGCAGGTTGGCCATCTCAAACAGCCGCGCTCGCGCCCCTTGGTAGCCCAGTTGCAAGCGTTCGCTGTTGCCAAAACGGTCATGACAGGGGTAGCCCAAACGATGCACCGGCACCGCCGGTTCGCACAGGTTGGCGCAGTGGGTATTACCCAGCACCAGCTCCACGCTATCCAGTTTGGGGCGCAATGCGGATAAGTCGCCGACCACCACTTCCTTGGCCGAAAGCTGCTTTAAGGCATGGTTATTTAAGGTGGTCACCACCAGCTGCAGGTCAACGCCAATCTCATCGAGCAGCGCGGAGTATGCCAATACACAATCAGGCTCGGCGGCGAGCGCCATCGGCGCGGACGACAATAGAAAATGGGTATCCAGCAGCGCATCTTGCAGGCGGCGGCGCTCACGGGAAATCCACGCTGGAACCGGGTTACCACTGATCTGACACAGGCAGTTGATCAGCGCATCGCTGCTCGCCAGACCCATGCCGAAGACTTGATAAGGGGTGCCAAACTCACGCTCCAATAGCTGGGCGCTATCGAGTAAGGACTCGCCCAACACCAAGGTATAGCGGCTATGCGGCAACTGACGCAGCTGCTCAAGGCCAGTGCCACCGGTGCTGGTGGGGCTAAACGAATCGGCGGCCAGATGGCCATCCAGCGATGAGCCCAAATCGGGCAGTGCAATACTGTCGAGGCCGAGGGCATCGCAGTAGCGTTGCAGCAGCTCCACATCGGCAGCGTTGTAGGTGGAAGAGCACAGCAAAGTGACCAGCGGACGCTGGCTGTCTCTGACTAAGGGTGGTTTCGCGCGTGGCCCAAGCAGCACTTGTTCCAGGCAGGCCTTTACCGCAGCGGCGTAGCCGCTCTGTAGCGAGCCGCTAAAGTCGGCGCTGTTCACCGCCACCACCACGATATGGTTAAACTGCGGATGGTCCTGATAGAACTGGTGCACCAGCCGCTGAAGATCGCAGCCCTGCATCTCGGTCAGCCCGGTACTCATTAGCATGATCATCTCAGGCTGGTGCTTCTCGGCGATCAGCGCCAGTGCCGACACCACGCTGTCATCGCCGCCCATGACTGCAGAGATCTGATCCACCGCGGTGTTTTGAAACGGCATCGGTTCACGAAAATGTTGGATAAGGTAGACCTTGGCAAAGGCGCAGCAGCCTTGGCTGCCATGAAATAGCGGCACACACCCGGCCAAGCCCATGGCGGCTAACGCAGCACCGGTCGCCTGGCTGGTTTTTAAGGGCTGCTCGACCAAAGGGTCTTTGGCGATACGGACAACATTACTCATCGCGGGCCTCCTGCGCTTTGGCTTGATCTGTTTTAGGGGCTTTATCAATTTGAGGGGATACGACTGTTTGAGGAGCTTGTTCCCAAGGTGCTGCACTGCGCACATGCGACCAGATTGGGCTCTCCAAGGTGCGGCATAGCTCTTTGGCAAAGGTCAGCATGCCCGCGTAACCGGCGTATGCGTGCTCGCGCTCTTGGTTGATATCGAGGAAGGGCAGGCGCGCTTTGAGGGCGGTGTACATGTTACGGCCACCCGCAATCATCAAGTCGGCGTTATGCTGATCCACCGCGCCGAGCAGCTGGCTGGCACCGCCCTGCTCTAGCATCAGGGCGTCTTCGCCCATCAGCTCGCGGATCTTGCTTTTGTCTTCGGAGGTGGACTTGCGGGTACCGGTCGCCACTACCTCGATGCCCAGCTCTTGTAGTGCCGAAACCACCGACCAAGACTTCACCCCACCGGTATAGAGCAGGGCTTTTTTACCCTCAAGCCGCGCTTTATAGGGCGCAAGCTGCGCGCGGATATCCGCCTCTTGCTCGCCGATAAGCTGTTCGGTCTCAGCGATAAGCTGCTCATCGCCCACTAAGCGGGCAAACTCACGCAGGGCGTTGGAGGTATCCTCTACCCCATAAAAACTGCCCTCAAACCATGGGATCCCCCAGCGCTCTTGCAGATGGCGCGCCACGTTAAGCTGGGCGCGCGAGCACACCACCATCGCCGCATCGGCGCGATGCATGGTTTGGATCTCGTGGAAGCGGGTATCACCAGACATACAGCTCAGCACCCGATAACCTAAGCATTCCAGCAGCGGCGAGACATGCCAAAATTCCCCAGCGATGTTGTACTCGCCAATCAGCACAATATCGTGCACCGTGCGGGATGGGTCGTGCTGCATCACTGGCTTGGCCGGCGGCTCGGCACTGCCGATCACATGCTTGACCATCACCTCGCCGGCGATCCGGTTACCGAGGTTCTTGCTGCCGTAAAAGCCCGCTGCATCCACCGGCACCACCGGGATCTCCCAGCGACTCTCGGCCAGCTTACAGATGGCATTGACATCGTTGCCTTCCAAGGCCGGCACACAAGTCATATAGACAAATACCGCCGGTGGCTGATGGCGCTCTATCACTTGCTTGATCGCATGCAGCAGGCGCTTCTCGGCGCGCCCCATGATCACGTCTTGCTCGTTCAGGTCGGTAGTGAAGCCAAGGCGGAACAGGTTACGGCCACTGGCGCGAGTGCCACGGTTATTCCAGCTGTTGCCAGCACAGGCAATCGGCCCGTGCACAATATGGGCGACATCGGCTATCGGCAACAGGCTGATCTGCGCGCCATCGAAGCAGCAGCCCCCAGCGGTTGCGCCGGGGGTGGGCCTGGCACAGCCACCCTTGTCACCTTTGTTGTCCGGGCAGGCCGGCTCATCCAGTAATTCTGCAATCTCTTTTCTTTTCATTTGCCCCTCTTTGGTTCCCTTGCTGGCAATAGCTAGCACTACGCAAGAAACAAACCTTATATAAGCCACTGTTTTTTATGGGTTTTGCATTGTTGGGTTTACGACAATTAGCAAGGTTTGAAGGACACACTGCACAAGAATGGCCCTTTACGATGGTGGGATGCATTTAGATGAACGAACAACTGGAGATGATGAAGCAGATAAAGCCTCAAGGTGGTCCTTTACAACCGAACAACTTCAGGATACTTATTCGGCGAGAGTTTACAGGCACTCAGACAAGCCACTGTTCCGCATATCTAGTGGTCTAAATCAAGGAACGGTATTGCGACATGAGGGGTTGTGCAGTGAGGACTTGGGTTGTTACAGAGTATGAGTGTTTAAAATTTCGAGTCTTGCGCTTCTTTGGATGCTCCACCCTACGAGCAAGCAGCCCTATCACTCCCATTTGGTGGTACACAGCAAGAACGATGCTGATCCTTAAAATTTCCCCATTAGTAAGAGAGTTACAGACAAGCGCATCCAAATGCACTTGTCATAGTCAACAACCACGGTGTAGCCCTAGCCAGCTAAAACCTCATCCACAAGGTTGTAGCGGGGCGCTACGGCTAAAACGAAAGCGATGCCTTTGATCAGCCCAACCTCAACCTCCAACCCACTTTTCAAGGCCTCGCCTAGGGCGCGTTCTGTACAGATAACAGGGATCCCTGACACCACTATCTCTCGCTCCCCCTCTACTGTAGTTAACTGCATGGGTCCCTCAAGACGGTATACAGGGACTTGCTTCACCTTGGTGTCACTGAGCTTACTGAGCGCAGCCAGTTCTTGGGGATCAGCAGGACGAGAGGACTTGTCTACCAGCAACGATTGAGTAGCGTTTTTAGCTTCTTTAATGTTTTTGCGTTTTTTAGCATCTTTCAAGCTCTGCTTGAACATTATGTAGGCAAAAATAAACGTCACTAAGCTAAACAATAATTCCATGAAACACCTTCACTTTATTTTGAGATAACACACTGCCAGCAGACTAATTTGAACCAAGATCATGAATGCTTTATCTAAACGAGCAATCCACACTCAACTGCATATTCGCGTTCTACGATATGCAACAGGCAGCGCCTCAATCTAGCATTTAACCCATTTAAATCAATGGCTTGAAAAATATCATCGGGAAGAAATGTGAGAGTTATAAGGTAGTCGCATAAACTTCGTGGCGCATATTGATGCCAATATTGGGTAGGCTGGTGGTCTCGATTATGTAGGCAACAGACTGATCTGCGCACCATCGAAGCAGCAACTCAGCAATCTCTTTTTTATTTGCCCTTTTTGATTCCTTTGCTGGTAATAGCTAGCACTGCGCAAGAACTAAGCCTTTTCTTAACTTATTGTTTTTACTGAATACAGATATATCGCAAATACGACATAGCAGGCGCAAAGAGCTTAGCACCCGTTGGATTGGGATAGGGTAAATGAAAAAGGCGAAAACCTGCATTGACTCTAGAACCATACCAGAGTGCATCATCTGTTTACGCCTTCAGCAACACGCTGATTGCGATAGCAATTAATCACCTAAATGAAAGGAAAACGCATGAAAGGTAAGCACCTTATCCTGATTGCATTGGGTCTGGTGGCACTAGCGTTAGCAATGACCTAAGCCACAGCCTGACCAATATTGTCCAATCCCGCCGGGTATCTGGCATTTGCTCGGTGGGTGCGGCAGTGCCCCTTTTTTTAACTAACCACTATTTTCTAGTACTGATACCACGATGACGACCGACTCACTGTTAACACTTGGACCAAGCTGCCTGGTTGTTCAGGGTGGCGGGCAGAAGGCGACCTTTGCCGCTGGGGTATTGGACAAGTTTATGGATGAAGGCTTCCACCCCTTCAGCACCCATATCGGCACCTCGGCAGGCGCACTCAATCTGGCCTCTTACATCACCCACCAGCGGGGGCTGAGTCTGGACTTTATCCTCAACTACACCACCAAAGAGCGCTTCTTTGATCTGTGGAAGTTTGTCCGAGGCCGGCAAGCAATGAACCTGGATTGGGCATTTAGTCTAGTGGGGAGTGGCGAGTTTAACCTCAATGTCGCGCACGGTATTCAGCGCCATCGACAGGGTAAACAAGCATTGGCCTGCGTAACCTGTGCCGATACCTTTGAAGACCACTATTTCCCGATTTTTTCAGAGAACTGGCTGGAGATCCTAAAAGCGACCTGTGCGATCCCTTTTCTGTACCAACAGCGCATCGAGTTCGCCGGTAAACGCTGGGTCGATGGCTGCGTATCGGCCAATATTCCGGTCATGGAAGCGGTGCGCCGCGGCTACCAAGACATTGTGGTGATCCAAACAACCCCCTTGCATCACCAACAAGGGCCGCTGATGAGTTTCTCACAGCAGCGCACGCCACAGCGCCTGCTAACAAAGTGGTGGCAGCAGCTAAAGACCTTCGACTACGAGCAAGTGCTTAACGATGTAATCCGCAGCAGTTCGCGATATGCGCATCGAGTGGGCTTGAGTGCCAACCACACCGAGCTGTTAGAAATGCTGGCTAGTCATATCGACAATAGCGAACAGGTCCTTGAGTATCTCGAGTGCCCCATGCTGGGAGGCCATGTTCAGCGCATTGCGCCAGAGCGCCCACTCCACAGCCGCACCTTACTCAGCGACAAAAATGATATGTTAGCGGACTACAAGCACGGCAAGGCGGTGGCGACCTTATTCTTGCAACAACGGGGCACAATCTAATACCAATCTGGATAAGTTAATGGCCAGATATTGCGCAGGGAAAATCATTGAAGACAAGGACACGCTTGCCGTAACTAGTGGACTAATTACAAAAGCGCTGACGCTGTCATCGATGATTTTAACCAGCAAGAATGATCAGTTACTTATGTAGATTGGTATAAGCCATGCAAGGGGCTAACATCTGCTATGCTTCACGCCCCGAGCTAACAAGGCCAGTACCGTGAACCGTAAAAAGAAGATTATTCAGACCCTGAAGAAGAAGGCCAAAAAGGCCAACGCCAAGAAACATGGCGCGGGCAGCAGCAAGCCCCGCTATATCTCTAAGGCAGAGCGCGCGGCGCAGCAGGCTGAGGGCACTGACACAACAGCCACTGCAGAGCAGCCAGATCCTCAAACGCCTTCTGAAGACGAGGCTACTTCTTCTTGACCATTACAGCCCCGCTACTCCTCTTCGTGTAAGGCAATGATCACCCCGGCTGCCGACTCCAACTGATGGGTGAGCCGGGCACAGCCCATGCTGCGTGCCATTAGGTGCAGGTCAAAGCCTTCGTGGGTTTGGAAGGG
Source organism: Aliagarivorans taiwanensis DSM 22990 (assembly GCF_000429505.1). Lineage (GTDB taxonomy): Bacteria > Pseudomonadota > Gammaproteobacteria > Enterobacterales > Celerinatantimonadaceae > Aliagarivorans > Aliagarivorans taiwanensis. Next base: position 115,530 of record NZ_AUBZ01000007.1, read on the forward strand.
CTCGCGCTCGAACATGTCGTCTTCGCTACAAACGATCATCGGCAGGCCCGGATAATGTTGGCGTAACTGCTGGATAGCGGCCTCTTCAGGCTTCGCGCTGATCTCGAGGACCAGCTTTTCCAACAGTTGTGATTCTATTGGTGTGTTTCGCATCGACATTCTTGCTCTCCTTCACAGCTCGCGCTAACGCCGAGCAGCTTTGCCAGCCAGCGCGGTAAGTCACTGCGCATCACGGTTTGTAGCCGCTCAAGTACCGGCTCCGACTCTTGTGGCAATAGTTGCTTAAGTGGCAGGATATCAGCGCGGGTAAGCTTGGCGGCAGCCGGCCCGCCAATCGATAGGGTCGCCAGCAACTGGCAATCGCTGATTAAGCTCAGCAAGTAGTCGGTACGAGCATCGCCGTGTAACTGCTCTTCGACCTCGCGCACCGCGCATAGCTGGTAGCCTTGAGCGCTTACCTCAAAGATCAAAAAGCGCAGGCATGAGCCAAAGTGACCATCGACTTGTTGCTGATTATTAGAGCTCACAGCCAACCGCAACACCGGCCCACCTAGATCCACTTGCGGTGGGATGCTCGGCGCTTCCATCGCAGCGACCTCGGCGGAACTTAGAATGGCGTACAACTGATTGACCTGACTACGCTCCACTGTTTGCCCGGCCTCTGCGAACATTTGACGCAGTTGCTTGGGGCTGAGCGAGCGAAATTTCTTTTCGCTTAGCGGCTCACCGCACTGGCTAATCAGCAGGTTAATCAGGGCTTTGGTGCCCACTTCAGGTACCGCTTTGGCGGCCAAAGCCAGGCGCAGTGCCAGGCTATCGCTGATCGTTGCAGTTGTACTCATAGTCCTCTCCTATCCTTTCCTATCCTATCCTTTCCTATCCTGCGCGACGGGCGCGTAGGGTTTTCGGCAATGATGGGGCCTCGCTGAGCGGCTCGATATAAAACTCGCTGCCATCGGCCAAGATAATGTTACCGCCCCAACGGTCGGCTTGTTGAAACTCCAGGCTGGCAACCGCCAACTCCAGATCTTTTTTGGCAATGTAGGCCTGCAGGCCATCATCGGTTTGACTGATTATCAGATTCGGCATGGGCCTTTCCTTGTAAGAGAGCCGTGTAGTTGGGCCTTGTTACTAAGCGCTTCCGTTTAGAAGCGGGAAACAAGCAGGAAGCGCACAGCGGCTTCCTGCTTGGTGTTAGGGGCAAGCCCTCAACTAGCGAACTAAATCGTAGCCGTAGTCGGTGCGTCCCATTTCGCTGGTATCCAAGTCCAACTTCGCCAGTACCTCGTTAACCAAGGTGGTCAGCATGTACATGGCACCCTCGTAACCGAGCGTGGCATTGCGATGCAGGTGGTGGCGGTCGAAGATAGGGAAGCCCAAACGAATCAGTGGTACTTCAAACTCTTCGCCTTTGGCCTTGGTATCACGCTGGATGAACTTGCCGTAGGAGTTACCAATGATGAAGTCCGGCTTGTTGGTGAACACCAGCGAGCGGAAGTGCCACAAGTCCTGCTTGAAGTAGATCTCGGCATCGGCCGTGCCTGGGGCTTCGGCGATCAATGCGTCCATCTTCTTCTTCCAACGCTTGTTACCGTTGTTACACAGGATGTGTTTCACTTCACAGCCCAGCTCTTGCAGGAACTTAACCAGACCCAACAGGTAGTCTGGATCGCCGTATACAGAGAAGCTGATGTTGTGCAGCCAGGTGTGGGAGTCGGTCATCATGTCGACCAGACGACCACGGGCTTTGGCCAGCGACTCTGGGATCTCTTTGCCAGAGATCTCGGCAATCTTCATCAGGAATTCATCGGTGTAATCCAAGCCCATTGGGATGTTCAGGGCTGGCACCTCGTGCTTCCAGGTGTTGTCGATGAATTTCTTGGTTTTCACCAATTGATCCGGTTGCAGCAGCACGGTGGTCAGTGCGTTCGGTGCATCCTTCATCTCGGCGATAGGCGTGCCGCCTGCATACATGCGGTATTCACCATCAGCCGGGGTGTCTAGCACCTCGCTTGGGTCACACAGTAGCGAGTATTCCACGCCCATCTCTTGCAGCATGCTGTGGATCACTCGGTAGTTGCCCAGATAGGTCTCAAAACCAGGAACGATATTAATCTTGCCATTGCTACCCACCTCTTTATCTTCCATTTCATTGAGGGTGAAGTAGCGCATAAAGCCTTCGAACATGCCGTCCCAACCGGTGGTATGGCTGCCCACGAAGCTCGGGGTGTGGGCAAACGGAGTTGGGAAGTCTTTGTCGATGTAACCTTCCGCCTTGGCGTTACCAATAAAGGCGTTTAAGTCATCACCGATGACCTCGGCCATACAGGTGGTCGACACCGCGATCACCTCAGGCTTGTACAAGGCCAGTGCATTCTGCAGACCATCGAACATGTTCTTTTGGCCACCGAAAACCGCTGCATCTTCAGTCATGGAGTCGGATACACAGGCGACCGGCTCTTTGAAGTGACGGTTAAAATAGGTGCGGAAGTAGGCTACACAACCTTGCGAGCCGTGCACGTAAGGCAGGGTTTTCTCAAAGCCCAATGCGCACAATACCGAACCCAATGGCTGACAGGCCTTGGCAGGGTCAATCGCTACCTGCTTACGGGCAAAGTTCAGCTCTTTGTATTCCTCGGTGGTGGTCCACTCGAAGACCTCTTTTACCTTGGCTTCGTCGAAGCCATCCTCGTGTTCGCCACGTTTTTTGGCGAACAGTTCCTGGTATTCCGGCTGTTGAAACAGCGGGTAACCCGGTTTGATTTTATCTACTGTTTGACTCATATCTATTCTCCTCCCGCGCCACTCATCTGTGAACTACGGGTGAGTGAAACTTGTGAATGCCACTGCGCTTGCTCTTCGCTCACACTGCATCCGCTCTTTCTGATAAACCGACATTTAAGCGGCCGCAGCTTCGCTGTCTTTCTCTTGTTTCCAAGGTGGAGTCAGCTTGTCCCAACATGGGTTGTTCAGCGTCATGTCCATATCGCGGGCGAAGATGGCGAAGCCGTCGTAGCCGTGGTAAGGACCGGAGTAATCCCAGCTGTGCATTTGACGGAAAGGAATACCCATCTTCTGGAAGATGTACTTCTCTTTCACACCAGCACCGATCAGGTCGGGCTTGAGCTTCTCGGCAAAGAACTCCAGCTCAAAGCCGGTGGCATCGTCGAATAGCAAGGTGGCGTCTTTCACTTCGGGCGTGGTTTTGGCGTAGTCATCGTTATGTGCGAACTCATAGCCGGTACCCACGATTTCCATACCTAGGTCTTCATAGGCACCAATCACGTGACGAGGGCGCAGGCCACCGACATAGAGCATCACTTTCTTGCCCTGCAGACGTGGCTTGTACTTGTCGATAATTGGCTGCCACTCGGCGCGATATCTGGCGATCACTTCCTCGGCCTTGGCCTGGATCTTCTCGTCAAACTTAGCGGCGATAGCACGTAGCGACTCTTCACACTTGGTAGGACCGAACAGGTTGTACTCCAACCATGGAATACCGAACTTCTCTTCCATATGACGGCAGATGTAGTTCATAGAGCGGTAACAGTGCACCAGGTTGAGCTTCACCTTAGGGGTGTTTTCCAGCTCGGTCAGGGTGCCATCACCCGACCATTGGGCGACCACGTTCAGACCAATCTCTTCGAGCAAGATGCGCGATGACCAGGCATCACCACCGATGTTGTAGTCGCCGATAATCGCTACGTCGTACTCACCGGCTTCAGCTTGCGCCGCTTCTGGGTCGGTGCCATCTAGCACGTAATCGCGCAGGGTATCGTTGGCAATGTGGTGACCCAAGGATTGGCTTACACCACGGAAGCCTTCACAACGTACCGGTACGAGGGTTTTGCCGATTTCAGCCTTTTTAGTTTTGGCCACGGCTTCGATGTCGTCACCAATCAGACCGACCGGACATTCCGACTGGATGCTGTAGCCCTTAGCCAGTGGGAACAGGGTTTCCAGCTCATCGATAATGGTGGATAGCTTCTTATCGCCACCGAATACGATGTCACGCTCTTGGAAATCAGAGGTGAAGTTCATGGTGCCGAAGGCATTTACCCCGGTGTAACCGGTGTAATAGTTACGACGGCCGGCACGTGAGTACTGACCACAGCCAACCGGACCGTGCGAGATGTGGATCATGTCCTTAATCGGACCCCATACCACCCCTTTTGAGCCTGCGTAGGCACAACCACGGGCAGTCATTACGCCGGGTTGAGACTTACGGTTAGAGGTAATGCACTTACCCTCACCATTGGTCTCGTTGACCGCCAGGTGTTTGGCACGATCTTTCTGGGCCTTCTCGGGATAGACCTCGAGAACCTCGTCGATCATCGCCTGAGTTGTTTGTTTATCCATAGACATAGTTGTCTCCTTACCTTAACGCGTCGGGCTTAAGCGGTTTCGACGGCTTTACCGATGATGGAAGTGTCTTCTTCATCCATGATGCCGAATTCCATCAGCAGCTCTTCCAGCTCATCCATAGTGGCTGGCTCTGGCACGACAAACAGTTCGTTCTCGATGATCTTCTTGGCCAGGGTGCGGTATTCATCAGCCTGGTTACATTTCGGGTTGTACTCGATCACGGTCATACGGCGGATCTCAGCTTGCTGAACCACGTTATCGCGCGGTACGAAGTGGATCATTTGGGTACCGATCTTGGCAGCCAGTGCTTCAATCAGCTCATCTTCGCGGTCACACTTACGTGAGTTACAGATCAGACCGGCCAGACGCACACCACCTGAGCTTGCGTACTTACAGATACCTTTCGAGATGTTGTTAGCGGCGTACATCGCCATCATCTCACCCGATACCACGATGTAGATTTCTTGGGCTTTGTTTTCACGAATAGGCATCGCGAAACCACCACATACCACGTCACCGAGTACGTCGTAGAACACGAAATCCAGGTCTTCTTCATAGGCGCCTTCCTCTTCCAGGAAGTTGATCGCGGTGATTACACCACGGCCCGCACAGCCAACACCTGGCTCTGGACCACCAGACTCAACGCAGCGCACACCGCCGTAGCCAACTTTCAATACATCATCCAGCTCTAGATCTTCTACCGAGCCTTCTTCTGCGGCCATTTCCATAATGGTGTTTTGCGCTTTTGCGTGAAGAATCAGACGCGTAGAGTCAGCTTTAGGGTCACAGCCAATAATCATGACTTTTTTACCCGCTTCAGCCAGGGCCGCTACCAGGTTCTGTGTAGTGGTGGATTTACCGATACCACCCTTTCCGTAGATTGCACATTGACGAATTGCCATAGTCTTAATCCCTAAGTTGTTTAATAAAGCGGTTCCGCTCAGGCTATTGCCAAAACCACGCCACAAACCCACATGGGAATTAAGCCCATGTTTTTATTGAATTTTATTATCAAGGTGAGATTTATCCCCGAGCCTAAAGCCATACAAAATGTCTGGATTTGTTGGCTTTGGTACAAACAACGCGCTCATGTTCTTGTCGGTGTCATCACAACAAATGAGTGAGGCGCTAAAACATTCATGCTTGAAGCAATACTATGTGGGAGGATAAAGCTAAGGGTGGCGATTATAGAGATAAGTACTGGCGTCGATAGAAGTAAGTAAGATACAGCGCTCAGCAGCCAGCGCTAGGTAATCGACTTAGTACGTAAACCTGTTGCTTCTATAACCATCGGGGCACTCTTAAGCCATTAGATGCCAGTCAATCATCGCCCGATATCGTCAGAAATATGGAAAACTCGTCTTTCCCCTAAAAGAGTCAAAACCCTCAAGCCCTACTATGAATAGTCAAACGAGGGCCGGGCGCTAGCTCAAATCTTTAGCATCTTCCTTACTACTCGTTGTATTAATACGCCCGCTATTAATCTCGTTAACAACGGCTTAATCAGTAATACATCGTGCAACACTTGTGACTCAGTTCTGTTCAGCTTGAGCCTCTCTATTGGTGTTTCCGCTATCAATAAGGTCTGTTAGCGTGAATACGCCAGGTAGGCACCTGGCTTAATATTTTTTAAGGAAGAAACATGAAATTAAGTGCACGAAACCAACTCACCGGAACCATCAAGTCAATTCAGGAAGGCGCGATTAACGATGAGATCGCGATTGAGCTGTCAGACGGTGTTGTCGTTACCTCGATTATCACCAAAGGCTCTGCTAATTCCCTTGACCTAAAAGTAGGTGGTACTGCCACGGCGGTAATTAAAGCCAGCGATGTCATGATCGCGGTTTAATATGGAATGAGTGATATGGCCTTGCTCCTATCAAGGCCATTAAGCTTATTGATGGAATAATCCCCCAGTCATCTTCCAACCAAGCAACTATCTGTAAATATCAGCAGGCCGTGCAATAGCGCGACACAAATTCTCAACTAGTTGGGTTTAAACTCACTCTCCCGGCCTCAGGTACAGTTTTTGCTGAATTCAATTATCTGCAGCATGTTGCTCATCGATATGTCTGGCAATACGTGGCGCACGCCAAGCGCAGTGCAGGCTCGAGGCAGCATTCAGATTTGCAGATGAACCTGTGCTAACACGACAAATTGTTGTTTTTGATGGAATTAGCACATACTGGACAAGTCTTAAGGAGAAGTAATGAAGTCTTTATTTACACTACTAGCCAGCATTTTATTTTTTTCCCACGCCCACGCTGCTCAAGTTAGCGTGGCGGTTGCTGCCAACTTTACCAAGGTGGCACAAGAGCTACAGCAACAGTTTGAGGCCGAAAGCGAACACTCGGTCAGCTTGTCATTCGGCTCAACCGGCAGCCTGTATGCGCAAGTCATCAACGGAGCGCCCTTCGATATCTTCTTGGCGGCAGACTCTCGTCGCCCTAGCCTGCTGGTTGAGGAAGGCTTGGCAGACTCTGAGCAGCACTTCACCTATGCCATTGGTCAGTTGGTGTTGTGGAGCAAGCAAGGTTATGGTGATGATGTTCAACAAGCCCTGTACAACCCTCAAGACTTCGAGCATATCGTGATCGCCAACCCCAAAACTGCGCCCTATGGCGAGCAAGCATTGGCAGTGATGGAAGCGTTGGGGGTATATGGCAGCCTGCAGGCCAGTGTGGTGGAGTCCAACAATATCGCCCAGACCTACCAATATATTGAAGGCGGTATTGTCGACCTTGGCTTTGTCGCCCTCTCTCAGGTTATCAAAAGCCAAACCATGACCCCCGAGTACGCGTGGGTTGTTCCCCAAGAGCTGTATGCCCCCATCAAGCAAGATGCGGTGCTGCTTAAAACTAGCGAAGACAACCCAGCTGCCCAAGCATTCTTCGAGTTTTTACGCTCTGAGCAAGCCCTGAACACCATTCATAGCTATGGCTATCGCAGCGGAGGCGAGTAATGTTTGATGCCTTGAACTGGCCGGTGATTGTCACCACCTTGCAACTTGCCAGCATGGTCACCCTGTGTGTGCTGCTGTTGGCCTGCCCGCTGGCTTGGTATCTCAGCCAAAGCCGCGGTAAGTTGCGCGACTTGGTGGCTGCCGTTACTAGCCTGCCTTTGGTGTTACCACCGACCGTTCTTGGCTTTTATTTACTGATGCTGCTAGGCAAGCAAGGCCCGCTGGCCAACTCGCCCATCGGTGCGCTGGCGTTTACCTTCAGCGGCATCGTTATCGCGTGTAGCATTCACACCTTGCCGTTTGTGGTACAACCGCTGCAAAACGCCTTTGAAGCCTTCGGCAAACGCCCCTTAGAGGTGGCAGCAACGCTTGGCGCATCGCCTTGGGATCGCTTCTTCAACGTTGCGCTACCGCTGGCTAAGCCCGGCTTGTTCCATGCGGCTATTTTGGGCTTTTGCCACAGCATCGGCGAGTTTGGAGTGGTACTGATGGTGGGCGGTAATATTCCCGGCAAGACCCGGGTGATCGCACTGGAGATCTTCAATAACGTGGAATCGTTGAACTACCAAGCGGCGCATCAGCTCGCCTTCCTCACCGCCGCCTTCTCGCTGGTAGCGCTGCTACTGATCAACCGCTTTAAGAATGCCACACGCCACGAGGTGCACCCATGAGTGAATTGCATCTGGCCATCGACCATCAGCGTGACAGTTTTCACCTTAAGCTAGATCTCACCCTTCCCGGCAGCGGGATCACCGGACTGTTTGGCCCCTCCGGATCGGGCAAGACCACCTGCCTGCGCGCCATCGCCGGCTTGGAGCGCTTAAGCGCCACCACGGTGAGCTTCAACCAACAAACCTGGCAGAGTGAAAGTGTATTTGTTCCCACTCATCAGCGCCCGATTGGCTACGTGTTTCAAGAGGCTAGCTTGTTTGCCCATCTGTCAATCCGCGACAACCTGCTGTTTGGCTGGAAACGCCTGCCTGAATCCGAGCGCCAACTTCAGTTCGATGATGTGGTGGACCTGCTGGAGCTCAGCCCCCTTTTAGATCGTGCCCCAGGGCAGCTATCCGGCGGTCAACGCCAGCGCGTTGCGATTGGTCGCGCCTTGCTACGTGCGCCTCAGCTTCTGCTACTGGATGAACCATTAAGCGCGCTGGATCATCGCCTGAAACAGGAGATCCTGCCCTATTTTCAGCGGATCCATCAGCAACTCGGGATGCCGATGGTCTATGTCAGCCATAGCGCCGATGAGCTCGCCAAGCTGGCCGATCACTTGGTGGTGCTCGACCAAGGACGCTGTGTGGTTTCTGAAGCCAGTCACTTGGCCTTGCAAGATCCCGCCGCGGAAGCCTTTTATGACCATGGCTTGAGTAGTGTATTGGAGGGAGAGATCGTCGATCACCCCAGTGAGCACCTGTGTGCGATGTCACTCGGCAAGCAGCAGCTTATTGTCAGTGGCGACGGCGAGTTGGGCCAGCAGCAGCGTTGTCGGATATTCGCCAACAATGTCAGTTTGTGTGTGGTGCCCCCCGGGCGAAGCTCGATACTCAATATACTGGAAGTTAAGGTTGTTGAAGCACGACCCAGTCAGCGCCCCGGCGAAGCGCTGGTGAAACTGCAGCTGCAATCGGGCCAGTGCCTGCTATCGCAGCTTACCCAATACTCGTTAGAGCGCCTGAATATAAAGCCTGGTGATCAACTGTGGGCGCAGATTAAGGCTGCGGCTATCGCTTAAAGCTCGACGCTAGAACTCAAAAAAACGCAGAAAACTGCGCCACTTCTCGCTTTGCTCATCGAGATCAGCGGGTACAAAGCGAATACCTGTGCCCGGGCGCGCTTGTGCCAAGGCGTTCAGGCTCAAACGAGCAACACAACCCAATTTTGGGTAGCCCCCCAAGGTTTGCCGGTCGTTCATTAGCACGATGGGTTGGCCATCCGGTGGGATCTGCACCGCGCCTTGGGCGATCCCCTCAGAGACTAGCCCTGCATGCTGCCAGCTCACGACGGGGCCGCTCAGTCGGATCCCCATACGATCGCTCTCAGGCTTCACCTTATACTCACCTTGGTAGAAGGCCCGTTTTGCCGACTCGCTAAACAGCGGCGCTTGGTAAGACTCAATCAGTGAAAGGTTTAACTGTTCGGGATAGCGGCCCTGAAAGGCCTTGGGCACTTCGCTATGAAAATTGGCCAGCAGTTGCTTAGCCACCGGCAGCCTATCACCCGCCTGCAGTGACAGTCCGTCGCGCAGGCCACCTAAGCGATTACGGGTTACTGTGGCCACCGAGCCAAGGGTTTCTGTGACCTGAAAGCCGCCTTCCACCGCCAGATAAGCGCGTAGCCCCGCTCTGGCGTAACCGAGTTCAAGCAGCTGCCCTTGGCGCAGGATAAAGCTTTGCCAGTTGGGCTGGGCAAGGCCATCAACCTTGGCAGCCATCTCCGCGCCACAGAGGGCGAGTTTTACATCGCAAGAGGCGCGAAAGCTGGCATTGCCCATAGTGAGCTCAACCACTGCAGCATTGCTGTGGTTTGAAAGCAGCCGATTCACCCAGCCGAAGGCGTGTAGGTCCATTGCGCCGCCGCTACTTAGCCCCTGCAGTGCCACGCCGTAGCGTCCGCAATCTTGCAGCAAACTCAATACGCCCGGTTTGACTACTTCCAGTCCTGACATATCTGCCCTCCCAGCTCGATAAACTGCTCGCGGGAGACCGGCTCGAAGCGCACCTGCATCCCCACTTCAAACGGCGACGTCGGGCTGTGCTTAGGGTCAAATAGGGCTAACGGGCAGTTGCCGATGATCTGCCAGCCACCGGGGCTTTGCTGCGGGTAGACCGCGGTTTGCCGCTCGGCAATCCCGACGCTGCCCGCAGGCAGTTGTAGCCTTGGGGTTGCACGACGCGGAGCTGCGATACGTGCGTCCACCGAGGCGAGAAAGGCAAAGCCGGGAGCAAAGCCGATGGCGCAGACGGTGTAGACCTGTTGGCTATGGATTTCGACCACCTGCTCTTTGGCCAAGCCGGACGATGCCGCCAAGTCATCAAGATCAGGGCCAACCTCACTATGGTAATACACCGGCAACGTTAGCGTTTGTTGCTGAGCATGCCCGCTCGCTTGGCCACTTTGCAGCAAGGCATGTTGCTCCAACACCGCCCGCTCGAGTTGCTTGCGACTGATCCGCAACGGATGAAACTCTAACAGCAAGGAGGTGTAAGACGGGACCACCTCCACCAAGGCGCTAGGTAGTGCTGCTTGCAAGGCCTTGGCAAGAGCGGCAATCGATACCGCTAGGCTGGGGTCGATTACCTCACTAAGGTAAACAATGCAGTGCGTCTCACTGACGGGCTCGAAACGAAGTGTCATGCGATAGAGCTTATCCTTAGTCTTTATTCTTAGTCCTTATCCTTGCGGCGGCTTCAGCGCTTGGGAGAGGGTTTGCACCATCGCCACTGATTCCGGGTTGTCGCCATGTACACACACGCTATCGGCCTGCAGAGGGATCCGCTCACCATTGATGGCGGTGACATAGCCGTGGCGCGACAACGTCATCACCTGCTCAATAATAAGCTCAGGCTGATGGAAAACCGCCCCTTCCTCAGTGCGAGGTAATAGCTCACCGAGGGGGGAGTAGGCGCGATCGGCGAAGGCCTCGAACAACAGGGTCACCCCTTTCTTTTCGGCGTAGCGCTGGTAGTCGCTGTTATCACTGCGGGCCAGCACCATTAACTTGGGCTGCTCCGACATTGCAGCCACCCCAGCCACTACCGCCTTAAAGAGGCTCTTGTCGCGCATCATATCGTTGTATAGCGCGCCGTGGGGTTTGACGTACTCAACAGCAGCTCCCTTTATTCGGCAAAGCGCCTGCAGCGCCCCGACCTGATAGGCGACCAAATGGTTTATCTGCGCCATGGTATGGGGAATGGAGCGTCGGCCAAAGCCCTGCTTATCGGCATAGCCCGGATGGGCGCCAATGGTGACGTTATGCTTGAGCGCCAGCGATATCGTTTGGGCCATCACATCGGGGTCGGAGGCATGAAAGCCGCAGGCAATGTTGGCCATATCAATCCATGGCATAACCTGCTCATCTAAACCCATCTTCCAAGCACCAAAGCTCTCGCCTAGGTCACAATTCAGTTTCATCCTTTCTACCTCTGGATTGTTGGCAACGCTCAGATTAACCGCAGCATGTCGTCATCGGTGTGTACGGTAAGTGACAGTTGCAAAAAAAAAACGACTGATGTCGAACATGCAAACAACCATCGTTAAGATCACTGTCCATTCTACAAGCGCCCTAGTAAGCCCTTGTTTCATTACTAAAGTTATGACGAATCACGCATACCCACTTCATCTAATAGTATCAAACTCCCCCAGCTTTCTGGACAACAAGCCCTGTCTCCTCAGAAGGCTGGTCTCTGCGTCAGCTCACGTTAACCAGAAAAACCTCGCATTCTCGGCTCAATATTTTTAGCAATTATTGTATTTGACCAACTTGCCACTTATTGTCACTTATATTATTAGCGAAAAGGAAGCTGCTATGCCCACGATTCAAGGGGCACTAGGCCCCGGTTTTCAGATCGTTATCCTCTACTTGCTGCTCAGTAACGCCGGTCACGCTAATGATTTTTCGTATCTGCGGGAAAATGACGCGAATGGCAATGTCTGGGAGATACGCTTAGCAACCGCCAGCCCTCCACTCAATCAAATCCACAGTTGGTACATCTCAGCATTTAACTCAGAGGGACACCCTTTAACAGACCTAACCTTGTCGATATCAGGAGGAATGCGCGCACATGGCCACGGCTTGCCAACCACCCCCAAGGTAAGCGCAGAAATTTCGCCCGGCATCTACCAAGTCGACGGTATTAAGTTCCAGATGTGGGGGGAATGGCAGGTGCAGTCTGAGTTAACGGATCAACACGGAAACACGGTAGGTAACCATGAGTTCGAGTTTATCCTTGCGCCTTAAGCTAGCCGCTCTATTGCTAGTCGCATTGGCTACATTATGGCTGCTTGTAGTTGACTTACAATCACCGATAAACCAAGCGCCGCTTCAGTGGAGCCCACAAGAGCGGGCAATGCTTAATAGCCTTCGTTTGCCGAAGCGCCTGCAGCCAAGGGATCCTTCCAATCAGTTCTTAGATTCACCACCCGCAGCGCAGTTAGGCCATCAACTATTCTTTGATAAGAGGCTAAGCGGAGCAAAGGATATGGCATGTGCCACCTGTCATATTCCTGAGCACTACTTTACCGATGGGCGGCCATTGCCCATCGTTGCGACTAATACAAGCCTGAGCGAGTTGCCCACCCGCCATACTCCTACTGTGGTGGGTGCCGCACTGCATCGCTGGCAGTTTTGGGATGGCAGAGCCGAAAGCCTATGGGCGCAGGCTCTAGGGCCGCTCGAGAATCCGCTTGAGCACAATAGCGACCGGCTGGCGATTGTACGGTACGTGCTAAACGAATATCGCTTAAGCTACTTACAAGCGTTTCCCAATAGCGAAAGTACGCTCCCTAAGCTCGAACGCCTTCCCGAGCATGGCAGTCCGCTGAGCCACGTCGCTGAGTACCAAACCAACTGGCGACAATTGAGTGGTGAGCAACGTAGTGAGATAAACCATGTGTTCGCCAATATCGGTAAGGCACTCGCGGCCTATCAAGCCAAGATCCTTCCCGATGAGTCGCGATTTGACCGCTTTGTTGATGGCTTAAACCTGCCAACCGACAATCAATCGCTGAGTTATCTCGACCTACACGAGCAAGCGGGACTAAAGCTATTTATTAGCGAACAGACCGGATGTATCCAATGCCACAACGGACCGCTATTCAGTAACAGCGACTTTCAAGCCACCCTATCCTCAGCTGAGATTATTCCCGAGCGAGAAGGAAGAGTCGCTGGAATAGCGCTCGCCCACGCAGATCCGTTTAATTGCCGGGGGATCTACTCCGATGCGCCGGATTCCTGTGACGAGTTGGACTTCGCCAAAGTCAATGGCATAGAGCTACAGGCCGCCTTTAAGGTGCCCGGGCTGCGCAATGTAGCCAAAACAGCCCCTTATATGCACGACGGTGGCTTTGCCTCGCTCTCAGAAGTGCTTCGTTACTACAATCAAGCCCCCATGCATGGCTTTAGCCACAATGAACTTCAGCCCTTACGGCTACAGCCCTACCAGCTGAAGCAACTTGAGTCGTTCTTAGTTGCCCTAAACAGCGAGTTAATAACAGACGCTTATTGGCTTACGCCCCCCACTCCCCCTTCGCAAGGAGATAACTCATGAGCATAGTTAAGCGAATGCCTGTCTACCCGTACCTACTTCTGCTACTACTGCCAGCCCCCAGTTACGCCCATGTCCGTTGGTTTAGCGACCAAGCCGTAGCCAACGCCTATCTACCGTTCGATGCGATCAGCGTAATTATGGCCGCGCTGGTGATCGTGCCATGTTTGCTGCTAATCCCGGTAGCATGGTCATCTTCTATAGGAAACCTAGTCAACAAGTTATATGTCGAACGCATTCACCTGTTTTGGTACTTGTTGCTGGCTGCGATCTGCATATACCTGCTCGCAAACCTGCTAATGGGAGATTTTCTCGCACCTAACTTGATCTTGCCGCCAAGCTTGGCGCTCTATGGTTTGTTACTGCAATCAGCCGTGCTGGTCTTACTGCCGATTAGCGTATCACTGGTAGGCATTGCGTTATGCCTGGTCGCGACATTGTTACTGATGGTATTCGACATTGGCTTGGGGATAGATTACTTTTTTGAGTTCTTCGGAGTCGGACTCGCACTGGTCTTCATAGGTCCATCAGTCTCACTAGTTGATACCAAACTCGCCTTGAATCTAAACCTTGAAGCGCATGGACTGCGCAAAAAGGCGGTAACCTGCCTACGCTGGGGCTTAGGCCTGCAACTGGTCGTCCTGGCGGTGCACAACAAATTCTTAGAGCCCAGCATCTCTTTTGCCTTTCTCCAGCAGTTCCCGGAGTTTAACTTCTTCCCGCTACTCGGGTTTAGCAGCATTACCGATGGCCATTTCGTACTCTGGGTTGGCCTTGCCGAAGCCGTACTCGGAGTAATGCTAATCGCAGGGCTAGCTACCCGCTTAGTGATCCTGGTACTAGCCGTTGTCCTCACCATCACAGCGCTATTACTAGGTATGCACGAAGTACTCGGGCACCTACCAATCTTTGCCGTGGCGCTGGTGATTCTATTTGAAAGCCCCAAACAGAGATTAAGTGGTAACGCAGTGTTGGATCCACAGGTGGCTTAGATTGCATCCCAAAAGCTACTTACACATAAGATGGGTTGCACGAGAGGCGTACTTAGCGGCTCCCCAAGCTAAACCCGGTCAGTGGCGCGTGTGCTGAATGCAAAAGGCCCCACCCTTCAGCTACTGGCTCGGTATCATTGCTACACCGCGAAGCCTTTCACATGGGGGAGGAGCAGGGGTTTCGAGAAGCAGCGCTTCGAGCCTGCTCGCTGGACGCCCCACCCTGTTGGCTGATGGGGATGTCGGTCACTGGCAGGGGCCCAATACGAAAAAAACCAGCCGTTAGGCTGGTTTTTCGGATTGGGTGCCTGGCAGTGGGACAGGGTTTCGCAGAGCTCAACCCGCTACGCAGGGAGGAATGAAACTGTTCATTCCTCTTTTCCCTGCTTCGCCCTACTTTCGAAAGTAGGTCAGTTTAGTGTGCGAGGAATGCAAAAAGGCCCCGCTCGTTAGAGCAGGGCCTTCTTATTGAGAGCCTGGCAGTGACCTACTTTCACATGGGGAAGCCCCACACTATCATCGGCGCAGTTGCGTTTCACTTCTGAGTTCGGCATGGAGTCAGGTGGTTCCACAACGCTATTGCCACCAGGCAAAAAACGGTGTCTTTAAGCAATTCGGATAAGTGATGATTTTAAATCTGGAGTTCAAACAAGCATTTCTTGTTTAGGTGAACAACAACACCCCTTAGGTGTTGTATGGTTAAGCCTCACGGGTAATTAGTAC
>NZ_AUBZ01000008.1 GCF_000429505.1 Aliagarivorans taiwanensis DSM 22990
CGCCAACGAGGCTAAGCTTTAGCCACTGCTTGTGGCACGTGACCACCTTCCTAGCCAGGTTGCCAATGAGTAGCCCCGGCAACTTGCCCAAGCACTATGCAGCACTACTGGAAACACTGCGAATGCTTACGCTCCCGGCGTCTCGGCCTGATAGAGTTTACCCTCGAGAAGTCAGGCGGAAACCCACCAAGTATCCAATTAAAAAGAAATGCCAGTCAGCTTAACTGACTGGCATTACCCCAACAGGCGGCTTTTTAGTAATTTGCGAGGCTTAGGCGGCGAGGCTTATGCAGTTTGCGGACGCACACCCAAAGTGTGGCAAATGGCATAGCTCAGCTCGGCGCGGTTTAGGGTATAGAAGTGGAAATCCTTCACCCCTTCGCGCGATAGCACCTTCACCTGATCGATGGCGATGCTAGCGCCCACCAGGTTGCGGGTGGTTTGGTCATCGTCCAGACCTTGGAACTGCTGATGCATCCAGTTGGGGATCTTCACGTTAGCAAACGAGGAGAACTTGAGCAGGGTCTTGTAGTTAGATACCGGCAAGATCCCCGGCACAATCTCACCTTCAATGCCAATCGCCGCACAGCGGTCGCGAAAACGCAGGTAGCTCTCAACATCGAAGAAGAACTGGGTAATCGCCCGGTTCGCGCCCGCATCCATCTTACGTTTTAGCGCCAACAGGTCAGCCTGGGCACTTTTCGCCTCTGGGTGCACTTCGGGGTAGGCAGCCACTGAGATATCGAAATCCGCCACGCCCTTAAGCAGGCTGACCAAATCATTGGCATACATATCAGGCTTAGCGGCACCGTCTGGCAGGTCGCCACGCAGCGCTACAATGTTGCGAATGCCATTGTCCCAGTAGTCTTGAGCGATCTGCTTGAGCTCGTCTGGCGTGGAGTCGATACAGGTCAGGTGAGGGGCCGCATTCAGGCCGGTGCGCTCTTTGATCTGCTTGATAACGTTGTGGGTGCGGTCACGAGTCCCTGAGTTAGCGCCATAGGTGACCGAAACAAACGAAGGCTGCAGGGTTTGCAGGCGTTCAATCGAATTCCACAGGGTGTTTTCCATGGACTCAGTGGTAGGCGGAAAAAACTCAAAAGAGACATTGATGTCGTTCCCCAGCTCACTGAGGTTTTGGTTTAGTGACTCGATGTGTTGTGCATATCCCATTGCTTTCTCCATTTACCGCACGCGTCTTACAAGACATATAGACGTCCATACATCCAAATATGCGGAACCGCCTTTTTATTGTCAACGAAATTTAAGTTGCAGCTAGGCCAACTTGAAAATAATTCATAAACAGAGCATCACTGCTCCCGCTTATAACTGATCGCGACGACCCACCACTCTTTCTCGCCTTCCGGGGTGCGTACGATCACTTCATCATCCACTTCTTTTTGCAGCAGCGCACGCGCCATCGGCGAGTCCACCGAGATGTAGTCGTTGCGTCCAAATATCTCATCGTAGCCAACAATCCTAAAGCTGCGCTGCTCGCCCTGCTCGTTTTCGATATCAACCCAGGCACCGAAGAACACCTTACCTTCCTGCACCGGTGAGTAGTCGACCACCTTGACCTTCTCCAGTGTCTTGCGCAGGTAACGCACCCGGCGGTCAATCTCGCGCAGGCGCTTCTTGTTATATTGATAATCGGCGTTCTCACTGCGGTCGCCAAGGCTGGCCGCCCAGGCCACTTTCTTGGTTACCTCGGGACGTTCCTCTTTCCACAGCCAGTCTAGCTCTTGTTTGAGCCGCTCAAAGCCCTCGCGGGTCACGATCGACGTACGCATTAATCACTCTCTCTTATGTGTTTCTCTCTACCGTGCCGCCAGAGGCACGGACCGGATGTTGCTCGAACAAAAGTGATTTAGACATCACTTACAACTAAAATATAACCACTATGTAGTTTTATTGTTGGATATATGGCTTAATATCAGAATACAACTCCGCAACACATCCACAAACCAAGATAAAGAACTAAGTAACATGAAACTTAACGCACTTTCTGCAGTGGCTGCCGGCGCAGTACTGGCTAGCCAAGCGCACGCACAAGTCCTCTATCAAGACGAGCAAAACACCCTAGAACTGGGCGGCGTACTTGTGTTGGACGCACACAACCAGTTTTACCACGATGACACTCAGCTAAGCCTGAACCGTAGCATTTTAAACCTGGCAGCACACCGCCAAATGGATGATAACTGGGTGCTAAGTGGTAAATTTGAGTGGGATCAGTTCTCTAACTCACCAAACTCGTCCAGCAGCAACTTCCGTAACCGCTTGGCCTTTGTTGAAGCCAGCCACGAAGAGCTGGGCCGCCTGAGCTTCGGTAAGCAGTGGTCAGCCTACCACGACGTTGCCCGTTACATGGACAACATGATTCTCATCGATCCAGATGCAACACCTATTTATTCAGAAGGTGCTGATGGTGCATTCGCCGCAACTGGTCGTGGTGACAACCTGATGGCCTACCGCATGAGCGTGGCAGACTTCAACATTGCTGCTCACTATGGTTTCGCTGCTGACGGTACACACGAGCGAGAGAGCCACACAACTCGACGCAAGAATAACTTTGGTGCGTCACTGAGCTATGACAGCAGCTTCGGTTTAAGTGCAGGCGTTGCATTTGTTGAAAACAAAGTTCGTGTTGATGGAACAGATCCGAATGGTTTGAAAGACGGTGACAAGCAGCGCGCTCTAACCTTCGCCGGTGAATACCAGCTAGCAGGCCTGCGTGTGGCCGGTGCCTACACCATGGGGGATAAGATCCACCAAGCCGACCTGTACAACTTCGGTCACGGCGAGTGGGCCGATGCTGATGCCTGGGATATCTGGGTTGAGTACAACATGAGCAACGGCCTGCGTCCGTTCTTCTACTACTCGAGCATTGATTTCGATGATACCCGTGTGAATGCCCACGGTAACCGCGACATCGTAGCCGGTGGTCTGTCATACGCCATTGCCAATGGCCTGATTGCCTCTATCGAACTTAACCGCTACAACCTGAACGACCTTGGCGCTGGCAAGCGTGAAGAGAGCGGCGGCGGTATTAACCTGATCTACGCGTTCTAAGCGCGACGTTGATCGATAAGGGCGCCCAGTGGCGCCCTTTTTATTTCCTCCAAGCTATCGCCCTAAAACTAAAAGGCGCAGGACAGCAACTCGCTGCCATCCTCCAAGCTACAAACGCGCATACCCTGCTCATCTATCAGCCCATAGCTGGCGGCCCATTGCTGGCGCGGCATCGAGATAGAACCGGGATTGAACAGGTACAGCGACTGCTGTTTTTCTGCCACTGGCACATGGGTGTGGCCCGAGGCAAACACATCCCCCTCGCTCAGCGGTGGCAGCTTATCGGCTTTATAGGTGTGACCGTGACAACAGAACAGGCGGCGCTCTCCCACTAGCAGCTGGTTGTACTCACTGAGTATCGGAAACTCACACAGCGCTTGATCCACCTCGCTGTCGCAGTTGCCGCGCACAGCAATGATCTGCTTACGATAGCGGTTAAGCATCTCGGCACATTCCAGAGGCCGATAGTGCTCGGGCAAGGGATTACGCGGGCCGTGGTTGAGCAAATCTCCCAGACTCAACAGATAACGCGCACCGCTTTGGTCGAAGCGCTCAAGGGCTAGCTTAAGCGCCGCAGCGTCGCCGTGAATATCTGAACAAACAAAATACATGGGGATCCCTCGGTTACAGTAACGCCGCCATGGTAACAAAAAAAACGCTACCCAAGGTGGGTAGCGTAAACAACTAGGATTGCTAAATAGGGCCTGTGTAACTTTCGTATTCGTTTTTGCAGCGCTTTATAGGCCAATCAGGCAAGGAAAAGGCTGTGCCGTGTAGCCATCTACATAAACAGGCTTTGACGCTGAATGATTGGCCTATAAACACTGCCCTTTGGGTTCATTTATACGGCATCTGCGCAGCGTCCTTCGCTTCTGACATAGAGCGACTATGCTGCGTCGCTCACCCCTCGCTCAGATGCCGTTTAAATTGAACAAAATTCGAATACAAAAGATAAACAGGCCCTCGGATTGGGGTATAGCTCCCAAGGCTTTAGATTTCGCCAGCACCGTCTTTGGCCTGACAGACGTAGATGTCGGCTTTCAAGCCAGTCTTAGCAAAATAGTGTTGCTCGATAGCCTGCTGCGCAGCTTCGACTTTATCCAGTGGCAGTAGCGATACCACGCAGCCACCAAAGCCGCCGCCGGTCATGCGCACGCCGCCATCTTCGCCGGCCACTTCTTTGACGATCTCTACCAAGGTGTCGATTTCGCTAACGGTGATCTCAAAGTCATCGCGCATCGATGCGTGCGACTCAGCCATCAGACGCGCCATCACAACCTTGTCACCCTTGGCCAGCGCATCGGCGGCTTGCTCAGTGCGGGTGTTCTCGGTGATAACGTGGCGAGCACGCTTGTACACCAGCTCAGAGATCTCTGACTTGGCGGCTTCCAACTGCTCGAGGGTCACATCACGCAGCGCTTTCACCTTGAAGTAGCGGGCCGCTTCTTCACACTGCTCACGGCGAGTGTTGTACTCGCTGTCTACCAAGCCGCGCTTCTTGTTGGAGTTGATGATCATCACCGCCAGATCGGTAGGCATCGCTACCGGGCGAGTTTCCAAGCTGCGGCAGTCGATCAGCAGGGCATGGTCTTGCTTACCTTCGGCTGAGATCAGTTGATCCATGATGCCGCAGTTACAGCCCACAAACTCGTTCTCAGCCTGCTGGCCGTTAAGGGCAATCTCTTGCTGGCTGATGCTCAGGTTATACAAGGTCTTGAAGGTTTGACCGATCACCACTTCCAGGGCTGCCGACGAGCTCAGGCCTGCGCCCTGTGGCACGTTACCGCTCACCGAGATATCGGCACCAGCGAATTGGTAGCCGCGGGCCAACAGACACTTCACCACACCGCGGATGTAGTTTGCCCACATCTTGCCTTCGACAAACTCAATCTCTTGATCAAGACGGAACTCGTCTTGGGCGTCGTCGTAATCCACTGATACAACACGCACCACCTTGTCATCACGGCGGCTAGCCGCAACGACCGCTTGATAGTCAATGGCACAAGGCAGTACAAAGCCGTCGTTGTAGTCAGTGTGCTCACCGATCAGGTTGACTCGGCCCGGCGCCTGGATCAGGCTGGCTGGGGCATAGCTGAACGCTTTTTCGAAGCTGCTGGATACAGCGTTAACCAGTTGTTGTTGCTTGCTCATGATACAACCTATTGCTCTTTGTAATGCACATCGCTAACCGCACGCAGGCGATCAGCAGCTTGTTCTGGGGTGAGGTCACGCTGGCTTTCTGCCAACATCTCGTAGCCCACCATAAACTTACGTACGCTGGCTGAGCGCAGTAGCGGTGGGTAGAACAAGGCATGCAGCTGCCAGTGTTCAATGCCTTCGCCATCTTTGAAGAACGGCGCATAGTGCCAGCCCATAGAGTATGGGAATGAACACTTAAATAGGTTGTCGTAGCGTGAGGTCAGCTTTTTCAGTGCCAGCGCTAAGTCGTCGCGCTGCGCTTCGCTCAGGTCTTCAAAACGGCGCGCGGTGGCTTTGGGCAGCAGCATGGTTTCGAACGGCCAAGCCGCCCAGTACGGTACCACTGCCAGCCAGTGTTCGGTCTCCACCACGGTGCGGGCACCGTCTTCCATCTCGCGAGCAACGTAGTCTTCCAGCAGGTTACGCTGGTTTTGCTCGTAGTATTCACGCAGCAATACGTCTTTACGGGCAATCTCGTTTGGCAAGAAGCTGTTGGCCCAGATCTGGCCATGCGGATGCGGCTGCGAACAGCCCATCATCGCGCCTTTGTTCTCAAACGCCTGTACCCATAGGTAGTCTTTACCCAGCTCAGAGACTTGCTCGTCCCAGGTATCAACAACACCACGGATCGCGGGTACGCTCAGCTCTGGCAGGGTGCGGCTGTGATCTTCAGAGAAACACAGCACCCGGCTCAGGCCGCGGGCACTTTCAGCGCGAAACAGCGGGTCACCACTCTCTGGCACGTCTGGGGTATCTTGCTGCAGGGCAGCAAAGTCGTTAGTGAAAACAAAGGTGCCTTTGTAGTCTGGGTTTACGTCACCAGATACCCGGGTGTTACCTGCACACAGGAAACACTCGCTATCGTAGGACTTAGCTTCTGACTCTTCTGGCGCTTCATCCTGCCCCTGCCATGGGCGCTTGGCCCGGTGCGGAGACACCAGTACATATTGCCCGGTAAGCGGGTTGTATCGGCGATGCGGATGTTCTGTCGCATCGAACTCTGTATCTAATGACATACTTCTACCTAAAACTAGTCTTCGCTATCGGGATAGCCTTGAGGGTTATTGGATTGCCAACGCCAGGTATCGGCGGCCATATCCGCAACGCTGCGGGTAGCCTTCCAACCGAGATCGGCTTCAGCTTTACTTGGGTCTGCCCAGCACTCGGCGATATCACCGGGGCGGCGCGGACAAATTTGATAAGGGATCGGCTGGCCACTGGCCTGAGCAAAGGCCTCTACCATCTGCAGTACACTGCTGCCTTGGCCGGTCCCCAGGTTGTAGATGTGCAGGCCTTGTTTGGCGCCTACGGCTTTCAGGGCTGCAACGTGGCCATCGGCCAGGTCCATCACGTGGATGTAATCGCGTACACCGGTACCATCTACGGTTGGGTAATCGTCACCGAACACAGATAGCTGCTCACGGCGACCTACCGCTACCTGGGCGATAAACGGCATCAGGTTGTTAGGAATGCCTTGTGGGTCTTCGCCCAAATCGCCCGATGGGTGCGAGCCAACCGGGTTAAAGTAGCGCAGCAAGGTCACGCTCCACTCGGGGTCAGCGTGCTGCATATCGCGGAAGCACTCTTCCACCATGTACTTACTACGGCCGTAAGGGTTGGTGGTTGCGCCCACTGCGGTGGTCTCTTTAATCGGGATCTCTTCTGGGTCGCCATAAACGGTGGCCGAAGAGGAGAATACGATGCTTTTCACGCCCGCATCACGCATCACTTCCGCCAGTACCAAGGAGCCGTGCACGTTGTTGTCATAGTACTCCAGCGGCTTGGCCACTGATTCACCCACCGCCTTCAAACCGGCAAAGTGGATCACCGAGTCGATGTCGTGTTCGCTGAAGATGCGCTTGAGCAACTCGCGGTCACGGATATCGCCCTGATAGAACAGCGGCTGCACGCCACTCAGCTTTTCGACGCGCGCCAGCACGGTCGCTTTACTGTTGCACAGGTTGTCCACGATGATCGGCTGCATGCCGGCTTCAATCATTTGAATACATGTGTGGCTACCGATATAGCCCATTCCACCCGTTACCAGAACTTTCACAGTCCACTCCTGTTAATTAGTAAGGTCAAAAACTACGACCTCTAAGGGCTCTGTACCCTAGTATTGAGGCCAATTCTATCAGCCTACCTAAGCTCGCCGCTGTGATCACTATCGCAAAGTGTAAACGTTTACCCCAAAAGATCAATATAGCCACAGATAATTTTATAAGTACGCGGCAATTACCCGTAGAACCCCGATTTCTGGTGGATGACTTAGGCCGAATGACAGACTTTTGAAGGGAAAACGCTATCACAAGTTATTCGTCACTAGGTGAAGTTTTTGTGTAAGCACACAACAAGAGCCAAGCAGCAGGCTTGCAGCGCCGGGCAAAGCCACTATGATAGATGCCCCGCCCAGTGAAGGGTTTAGACAGATAAGCATCATGCAAGACATCGCCAAGATCATCGCCGAGGAGATCGGCGCCAAGGCCCAACAAGTCACCGCAGCGACCCAGCTGCTTGATGAAGGCGCGACCGTTCCCTTTGTTGCCCGTTACCGTAAAGAGGTGACCGGCGGCTTGGATGACACCCAGCTGCGTAAGCTGGAGCAACGCCTCAGCTACCTGCGCGAACTACAGGCGCGCCGTGAGACCATCCTCAAATCCATCGATGAACAAGGCAAGCTCAGCGACGCGCTGCGCAAGCAAATCAGCGACTGCGAAAGCAAGACCGAGCTGGAAGACCTGTACCTTCCCTATAAGCCTAAGCGCCGTACCAAGGGGCAGATCGCCATTGAGGCTGGCTTAGAGCCGTTGGCGGATCGCCTGTTTGAACAGCCAGAGCTTGACCCGGAAAGCGAAGCCCAGTCGTTTATCGATGCCGATGCCGGATTTGCCGACAGCAAGGCCTGCCTCGACGGCGCCAAGTTTATCCTGATGGAGCGCTTTGCCATGGATGCCGGCTTGCTGGCAGGCTTACGCGCCTTGCTCAATCGCGACGGTGAGCTTCAAAGCAGCGTGGTCCCCGGACAAGAGCAAAACGGCCAGAAGTTTCAGGACTACTTCGAGTATCGCGAAGCGCTAAGCAAGGTGCCATCGCACCGCGCGTTAGCCCTGCTACGCGGCCGCAACGAGGGCGTATTACAGCTTAACCTGGTGATCGGCGAAGAAGGCGCTTCTCACCCGGCGGAATACCTGATTGCCGAGCACACCGGGATCCGCCAACAGCAACGCCCCGCCGATGCCTGGCTGGCCAGCGTAGTGCAATGGACCTGGCGAGTGAAGCTCAAGCTCTCGCTGGAGACCGAGCTACTAAACGCACTACGCGAGCGCGCCGAAACCGCCGCTATCGATGTATTCTCGCGCAACCTTAACGATCTGCTGATGGCCGCACCGGCAGGAACCAAGGCCACCATGGGGCTCGATCCGGGCCTGCGTACCGGGGTGAAAGTCGCAGTGGTCGATGCCACCGGTAAGCTGGTTGATATGGCCACCATTTACCCGCACGCACCGAAAAACCAATGGCAAGCCAGTTTGGCGACCCTCGCCGAGCTGGTGAAACGCCACGATGTAGAGCTGATCAGCATCGGCAACGGCACCGCCTCTCGGGAGACCGATAAGCTTGCCAAAGAGCTACTGGCACTGCTGCAGATCCCTAAGCTGAAAAAGCTGATGGTCAGCGAAGCCGGCGCCTCGGTCTACTCCGCCTCGGAGCTGGCCGCCAAAGAATTCCCGGATCTGGAC
Source organism: Aliagarivorans taiwanensis DSM 22990 (assembly GCF_000429505.1). Lineage (GTDB taxonomy): Bacteria > Pseudomonadota > Gammaproteobacteria > Enterobacterales > Celerinatantimonadaceae > Aliagarivorans > Aliagarivorans taiwanensis. The sequence goes on from NZ_AUBZ01000008.1 coordinate 9,006, forward strand.
GTAAGCATACGCGGTGCAGTGTCGATTGCCCGCCGCCTGCAAGATCCGCTAGCCGAGCTGGTGAAGATCGACCCTAAATCCATCGGTGTTGGCCAGTACCAGCACGATGTTAGCCAGACTCAGCTAAGCCAACAGCTGGATACCGTGGTGGAAGACTGTGTAAACGCCGTAGGGGTGGATCTGAATACCGCCTCCGCGCCGCTGCTTAGCCGGGTGGCTGGCCTGAATCAAACCATCGCCGACAATATCGTGGCCTACCGCGACGAGAATGGTGCCTTTGCCAACCGCAGCCAGATCAAAAAGGTAGCGCGCCTTGGTCCGAAAGCCTTTGAGCAAAGCGCCGGTTTTTTGCGAATCAATGGCGGCAACAATGCTCTCGATGGCTCGGCGGTGCACCCTGAGGCCTACCCTGTGGTCAAGGCGATTGCCTCGCACTGCCAGCTGGACATCCAGCAACTAGTGGCCAACGACAGCGTGCTGAACAAGCTCGATCCCCAGCAGTTCACCGATGACAACTTCGGTCTGCCGACGGTCAAAGACATCATCAGCGAGCTGAAAAAGCCCGGCCGCGACCCGCGCCCTGAGTTCACCACCGCCGAGTTTAAGGACGGGGTAGAAACCCTAAAAGACCTCAAACCCGGGATGCGTTTAGAAGGTGTGGTCACCAATGTCACCAACTTCGGTGCCTTTGTAGATATCGGCGTTCACCAAGATGGTCTGGTTCATATCTCGGCCCTGTCGCATCAGTTCGTCAAGGATCCACACCAAGTGGTGAAGGCCGGCGATGTGGTTAAGGTCAAGGTGATGGAAGTGGACGTGCCGCGCAAGCGTATCGGCCTGAGTATGCGAATGGACGACGAAGTGCAAAGCGGCGGCAGTAATGCCAGCGCCCAGCCACGTCGCAGCAACAAGCCAAATGGTGGGGCCAGTCGCCATCAAGGCCAGCGCTCAGGCGGCAACAAACCGGCTCAGCTCAACTCGGCCTTTGCCGATGCCTTTGCTAACGCGAAAAGAAAATAGGCAAGGGTAAGCACTAAGCGCTCAGGGAGAGGATACTCTCTGGGCGGAACTGCCCGGTGCTTTGATAACGCTGGGAGATACTTTGCTGGCGTTGCTGCATCTGCTCACTGAGGTCTGGATAGCGCTGGCGTAACTCTCCGGCTAACACTCGCTGCTTCTCATCTGGCTGCAGGCCACTGACATCGCTCGGCTGCGATCCTGGAACCAATGTAGACGGTTGCTCGTCGGAGGGGAACAGGCGCGGCGCTTGTGAGTGCTGTAGCTGCTCAGCTTGCTCCTCACGCTGCATAGCTTGCAGCTCTTGGCGCGCTTCAATCTGGGTACCGCGGGCCTGAGCCGCTACTTGGCGGTCTTGACTGGATGGCTGGGCGGGAGCAAGCGCTGCACGCTCCACCTGCTGCATCTTGGCAATAGTTGCTTCGGGATCGTTGGGGATCTCGGAGGTGCTGATGCTGACCTCGCCACCTACCGCATACTGCTTACCATCGGGGCCACGCTCAAACTCGTAGCTCGGTGCACTGGCATACTGACCACCCACCGCTTGGTGTTGCTGCTCGTGGGTGCGCACCTCGCGATCGCGGGCTTTTAGCTCGGCGAGTTTCTGCTGCTCGGCATCGCTAAAGCCTTGCTGCTGGCCTTGCTGGCGCTGCTGACCCTGTTGCTCTTGCTGGCCCTGCTGTTCACCACGTTGCTCGCCTTGTTGGCGATCTTGAGCCTGACGCTGCTCCTGCTCGCGCGGATTAATCCGTTCGTGCTGGCCATCTTGTTGGGTGTGTTGCAGGACCTGACGGGGCTTGGAGCGGTCTTGATCGGAGCCTACCTCACGCTCGCGGTTGTAGGCTTGGCTTTCTTTGGGCTGGGCAATCACCTCCCGTTGCAGGTTGTCGCGCCGAGCAGACTCGGTGGGCACCTGCAGGGTGTTCGGAAACACATTGGGTAAGGTGACGTTAATGTTCATCAGGCTTCGATATCCAGTATGCTGCCCATCATGGCGGATTCGGTCTGGATGACCTTAGCACCTGCCTTGGCGTAGAGCTCGGCTTGGGTCATATCTACCAAAGACTTAACCACTTCGCCTTGCTGAGGCTCGCGCCCAGCCGCCACTTCAGCGAGATTCTGCGCTGATTGGGTGACCGTTTGACTGGCTTTCTGGATGATTTGAAAGCCACTGCTTCCCGCATCAACCCGCATAAGCCCTCCAGAAAAATAACCTACCGACCTTTAATTCTAGCAAGGTGTTTATTTTTACACCAGTACCCGACTGAGGAAGGTATGTACCTCTGCGCAGAACTGCTCAGGTTCGCTCACAAAGGGGGCGTGGGAGGAGCCACGCAGGACGCACTGCTCGATATTGCCATGCAGCGCGCCATGGGATTCGCGGGCTTGCCGTGGGACCAGACTGTCGCTGTGGCCAAAGATCTGCAGCCACGGTACCACAATCTCGGAGAGGCGGGCGCGCAGGTCACTTTCCTGCAATAGACTCAACCCCAGCTCCAAAGCTTGTAGCTGAGGTTGTGGGCGGCTCTCCAACTGCTGGCGCAGTAACTTAATATCTTGCTTGGCATTGGCGCTGCCCATCGCCTGAATCGCTAAAAACTGCCGTAGCGTTTTCGAGAAGTCCGCCTGTAGCCCAGCCGAGAAGCCCTTCAGCACTTCAGGCTTTATGCCCGGCCAGTTCTCTTTCGCCACAAAATGAGCGCTGCTGGCTACGGTGATAAGGGCACGGATCTGCGACCCGAAATCCAGACAGGCTTGCTTGGCCACCAACCCACCGAGCGACCAGCCCATCCATACTGCATGCTCTGGCACCACATTACGCACCTGCTGTGCGATGTCACTGAGGTGACTGAGTGAACAATCCCATGGGCTGTGGCCAAAGCCCGGCAGGTCCACGATATGGATCCGATAATGTTCGGCCAAACGCGCTTCCACACTGTGCCAAATCGCCCCGTTCATGCCCCACCCGTGGAGCAACACTAAGTCGGGCCCGCTTCCTTGTACTTCACTATGTAACGCCGTCATCTACACTGCATGCTAGAGGAGAAAACAACTATGTTACCTAGCCTCAGGCTGAGTTTGAATCACCATCTACAGACGGCGCTGCGCTGCAGCGTTTGCCATCAGCCTATGGATGAGGCCTCAGCGCAGCTCTTGGCAGGGATATGTTATAGCTGTCTGAAACTGCTAGAGCCGGAGATACAGGCGCGCTGCGAGTGCTGCGCCATCCCGATGGGCACAGCGGGTATCTGTGGCGAGTGCCAACGCCACCCGCGCCACTTCGACAAGGTGCGGGTACTGGGCGATTACCAGTGGCCCTTGGATACACTGATCAAACGCTTCAAATACAGCGGGCAGCAACATTTGGCTCGACCGCTTGCCCACTTGTTGTGGCAGCACTGCGCTCAGTACCTTTCAAGTGAGCATGTTGAGTTCACCTTCGTACCGCAGCATTGGTGGAAACAGTGGCGACGCGGCTTTAACCAAAGTGAGCTGCTGGCCCGCGAACTTAGCCGCTACCACAAACGACCACTGCGCAGCCTGTTTCGCCGTCACCGTCTTGGCAAGGCCCAAGTGAAGCTCTCGGCGCGCGCCCGCCGCCGCGCATTGGGCAGCAGCTTCCGCTTACTTAAAGGCGACCTACCGGAATTCGTAATCCTGATCGATGACGTGGTGACCACTTGCAGCACTGCAGACGTATTAGCACAGCAGCTCAAGCAGGCCGGCCTGCAGCGCGTTGAGGTATGGGCCATCGCCCGTACCCCTAAATAATCTTCGCTAGCCCTGCTCTGGCAAAACCAGTACAATTAAACCCAAGTAAACTACTCAGGTATTAGAGGTAAATATGATCACCATCTCTGAGACAGCTCAGGAACACTTTGCCAAACTCTTGGAGCAACAGCCTGAAGGTACCCAGATCCGCGTATTCGTGGTAAACCCCGGCACCGCTAATGCCGAGTGTGGTGTATCTTACTGCCCACCCGATTCTATCGATCAAGACGATATCAAGGTGCCCTTCAACGGCTTTGATGCGATGATCGACACCGCCAGCGCACCGTTCTTGGAAGACGCTGAGATCGACTTCGTCACCGACAAGGTTGGCTCGCAGCTAACCTTGAAAGCGCCTAACGCTAAGATGCGTAAGGTCGACGACGACGCGCCGCTGATCGAACGCGTTGAGTACGTGATTCAATCACAGGTTAACCCTAACCTGGCGGCCCACGGCGGCAACGTTACCGTGCTGGAGCTGACCGATGAAGGTGTTGTGGTACTGCAGTTCGGCGGCGGTTGTAATGGCTGCTCGATGGTCGATGTGACCCTCAAAGAAGGTATCGAGAAGCAGCTGCTGGAAATGTTCCCGGGTGAGCTGACCGGCGTGCGCGATATTACCGAGCACCAAGCGGGCGAGCACTCCTACTACTAAGCGAACACGCTTTCCGCGCCTATAAAAAAGCCACTCTTATAGAGTGGCTTTTTAGTATCTGTTACTTGCTTAGGCGCTATTCGTCGCGTTGCTCGCGAGCCAACAGGTCCATCGCGGCCAGCTTGGCCGGTTTGTCCTGATAGAGCACTTGGAAGATCTGCTCGACAATAGGCATCTCCACACCACAGCGCTTGGCCAAGGCCTGCACCTCTTTGGTGTTGCGATAGCCTTCGACCACCTGACCGATCGACTGCTCCGCTTGCTCCACGCTGCTGCCTTGACCCAAGGCCAAGCCAAAGCGACGGTTACGGCTCTGGTTGTCGGTACAAGTCAGCACCAGATCGCCCAAGCCGGCCATGCCGCGGAAGGTAGCTTGATCAGCGCCCAAGGCCTGACCCAGTCGCTCCATCTCGCGCAAGCCACGGGTAATCAACGCAGTACGCGCATTGGCACCAAAGCCCAGACCATCAGCCAAGCCAGCACCAATGGCGATAACGTTTTTCACCGCGCCACCCAACTGAACACCGATGATGTCGTTGTTGGTATAGATGCGGAAGCTACGTTCACAGTGCATGGTCTGCGCCAAAAAGCGGGCAAAATCATCGTCTGATGAAGACACTGAAATGGCAGTAGGTAGCCCCACCGCGAGCTCTTTAGCGAAGGTTGGACCGGAGATTACCGCAATCGAGGTTTGCGGGTCTAACACCTCTTCGGCCACTTGCGAGAGCAGGCGTCCAGTATCGGCTTCCAGGCCTTTAGTGGCCCAAGAAACTCGATGTTGAGGCGTTAGCAGCGGCTTGATCTGCTTGAGCACAGCGGCGAAGGCGAAGCTCGGCACCACCACTAGAATGTCGTGACTGGCGGCAATCGCTTTTTCAAGGTCGCCTTCCATTTCAAGACTTTCTGGAAAGGGTGCTCCGGGTAGAAACTCAACGTTCTCCCGGTCGCGAGCCAGCGCGTCAACATGCGGCTGCTCATGGCCCCACATCACTGTAGGGTGACCATTGCGGGCAATGGCAATGGCCAGCGCGGTGCCGTAAGAGCCGGCACCCAGCACGGTCATCCGCGCCTTAGTCATTAAGCGTCAGCCTTCTCTTCAGCGGCTTTTGCTTCAGCTTGCTTCTGCTGTACGTAGTTAGCGAACAGCGCGTCGAAGTTTACTGGAGCCAGGTTGATTTGTGGGAAAGAACCACGGTTAACCAGACCAGAAACCGCTTCACGAGCGTAAGGGAACAGGATGTTCGGGCAGTAAGAGTGCAGCGCGTGGGCCAGTTGTGGCTCAGGCATGTTGCCCAGAGTGAAGATACCCGCTTGGTGAACTTCACATAGGAAAGCAGTTTGCTCACCCAGTTTAGCGGTAACAGTCAGGGTCAGAACCACTTCATACACATTCTCAGCCAGCTGAGTGTTTTTGGTGTCCAGATCAACCTTAACTTCAGGCTTCCACTCGGTTTGGAATACTGCTGGAGTGTTTGGAGTCTCGAAAGAGATGTCTTTGGTGTAGATACGCTGAATGGCGAATTCAACCTGTTGTGCGCCTGCTGCTGCTTCAGCCATAGGAAAACCCTTTAATTTATAAATTTACGGTCGCCGCCACTGCATATTGGGCGGCGGCACAAAGATTACTTAGTTTTTGTTACAGGAAGGTTGGATGATCTCCAATCCGCCATACCGCCGCGCAAGCTGTATACCAGCTCAAAGCCCGCTTTGGCTAGAGCAGCACCTGCCGCGCCGGAGCGCATCCCTGTTTCACAGACAACAATAATGGGGCTGGCTTTGTACTTTTCAATGTTTTTAAAGTCACTTGCCTGAATTTGTTTCTGAGGAATGTGAACTGAACCAGCAATTTTGCCAGTTTTCACTTCGTCTTTGGTGCGAACGTCAACGACCACTGCGTCTTGTTTGTTGATCAGCATAGTGGCTTCGTGGTGGCCAATGGTTTTGACCTTCGACAGCATAGGTTGGATAAAGCTGTAAACCACAGCGCCAAACAGACCAACCCAGCCCAATGACATGATTGGGTGGTTCGCAGCAAACTCGATAACTTGTTGCATAATTCTATGAGTCCCTAATGAACATTTATTTCTCTGATGCCGCGTGAGTATACACTTGGGGGAACAGAATAACAGCAGCCAGCGCCGCGGGATTTGCGGCCAAGCGGACATTATTCACGGCACTAAGCCGATTATTATTTTTGCTGGTTTGCGTTCAATCAGGTGACTCCGAGAAATAATGTAGTAAAATTTCGTCTATTAAACCGGAAACTCAAGCCTTAAGAACGAGGACTCACAATGTCTGTAAGCAAAAAACCTTTGGCACTAGTCATCATGGATGGCTGGGGTCATCGTCAAGACTCAGCCAACAACGCGGTAGCTAATGCCAACACCCCTGTACTAGATAAACTATGGGACGAAGCAGCAAGCACCCTGATCTCAGGCTCTGGTCTTGATGTGGGCCTGCCAGACGGTCAAATGGGTAACTCAGAAGTTGGTCACGTAAACATCGGCGCTGGCCGCATCGTGTACCAAGACCTGACCCGCATTGCCAAGTCGATTGAAGACGGCGACTTCTTCACCAACGAAGCACTGGTTGGCGCAGTAGATAAAGCCGTAGCAGCTGGCAAAGCTGTACACATTATGGGTCTGTTCTCTCCAGGCGGCGTACACAGCCACGAAGACCACATGCTGGCAGCCGTTGACCTGGCCGCTAAGCAAGGCGCTGACAAGATCTACGTACACGGCTTCCTGGACGGCCGCGATACCCCACCACGCAGCGCTCAAGGCACCATCGACAAGTTCGATGCGAAGTTCGCCGAGCTGGGCAAAGGCCGCATCGCGTCATTGGTAGGTCGTTACTACGCGATGGACCGTGACAACCGTTGGGAACGTGTTCAAGAAGCTTACGAGCTGCTAACCGAAGGCAAGTCTGCCTACGATAACTACGCCACTGCCACCGACGCTCTGAACGCTGCATACGCGCGCGACGAGAACGATGAATTCGTGAAAGCCTCGGTAATCGGTGACGAAGCCGCTGCCATCCAAGACGGTGACGCGGTACTGTTCATGAACTTCCGTGCCGACCGTGCCCGTGAGATCACCCGCAGCTTTGTAGATAGCGACTTCACTGGCTTTGCCCGTGCTCAAGAGCCAAAGTGCAACTTCATTATGTTGACCCAGTACGCGGCCGACATCGACGCTGTTAGCGCGTTCCCACCTGCAGATCTGGTCAACACTCTGGGTGAGTGGCTAGAGAAAGAAGGCAAAACTCAGCTGCGTATCTCTGAAACCGAGAAATACGCTCACGTAACCTTCTTCTTCAACGGCGGTAAAGAAGACGCCTTCAAAGGTGAAGAGCGTGAACTGATCGCCTCTCCGAAGGTTGCTACCTACGACCTACAGCCAGAGATGAGCTCTGAAGAGCTGACCGACAAGATGGTTGCAGCGATTGAAAGCGGTAAGTTTGACGTGATCATCTGTAACTACCCGAATGGCGACATGGTTGGCCACACCGGCGTATACGACGCAGCGGTTAAGGCTTGTGAAGCCGTAGACCACAGCATCGGTCGTGTTATCGAAGCACTGGATAAAGTGGGCGGTGAGTGTCTGATTACTGCTGACCACGGTAACGCTGAGCAAATGGTTGATCCTGCTACCGGTGGCATTCACACCGCGCACACCAACCTGCCAGTACCATTTATCTACTACGGCCGCGAAGCGACTCCAGTAGAAGGCGGTCGCCTGAGCGATATCGCGCCTACCATGTTGACTCTGATGGGTATGGAAATCCCTGCTGAGATGACTGGCAAGCCTTTGATGGATCTGAAATAATGGCCGCATGATCGCGCCGTTATTGACGTCCATACGCTGCGCCGCAACGCGTCGCAGCTTTAGTCTGAACGCCAGCATTTTTGCTGGCGTTTTGCTATTGCTCAGCGCCCCTAGCGCAGCCGACAACCAACAGCAGCTCGACGAAGTCGAGGCCCAACTGGCCCAGCGCCAATCCCAAGCGGCCAGCCAAAAGCAAAACATCGAGCAGCTTCAGCAAGATCTCAAAAAGCAGGAAGTGGCGATTGCCAACAGCAGCAGCCAACTGCGCCAAACCAACAACCTACTGTCACAACTCGGGCAGCGCCAAAGCGAGCTTGAGCAACAACAGCAACAGCTACAGGCTCAATTAAGTGAGCAGCAACAGCGCCTAGCCGAGCAGATCCAAGGCGCCTACCAACAGGGCCACAGCGACTACCTAAAGATGCTGCTCAACCAGCAGCAAGGTAGCGATTTGGAACGCATGCTCAGCTACTACCACTACCTGTCGAAAGCCCGCGCTGAGGCGATGGAGGCATTGCGTGAAAGTCAGCTACAACTGGCCGAGCTCAGCGATGAGCTGGAGCGCAACCGCGAAGAGCTAGTGAGCCAGCAACAGCAGCAAAAGCAGCAGCAACAGCAACTGGCTAAACAGCAAGAACAACGCAAACAGCGCTTGGCAAAGCTGCGCGAAGCACTCTCAGGCGAAGAGGCGCAGATCGAGCAACTGCAAATAGCCCAACAGCACCTGAAAAATATCATCACCCAAGAGGTCGAAGCTCAGCAGCGCGAGTTGGAGCGCAGTAGCGCGCCACTCGATGGCTTGGCCAAGTCCAAGGGTAAGCTCCCTTGGCCAATAAAAGGGCGGGTATTGCACAGCTATAACTCACCCAATCGCGGCCAAACCCGCTGGCAGGGCATGGTGATCGACTCTCACCCCGGGACTGCGGTGAAAGCGGTGGCTGAAGGGAACGTGGTATTTGCCGACTGGCTACGCGGCTATGGGCTGGTAATCGTGCTGGACCACGGCGATGAGTACTTAAGCCTATATGGCTATAACCAGAGCCTGACCCGCGAGGTGGGCGAGCGGGTGAAACCCGGCGATACCATCGCCCATGCCGGCAACACCGGTGGCCAACCCACAAACTCGCTATTCTTCCAGCTACGCCATCACGGCAACACCCTCAACCCGAACCAGTGGCTGGCGCGCCGCTAAGTCAAACGCTCCAGATAGTAGATATTCTCCAGCGCATCGGCCTGGTTGTCGCCGCATACCGATGGACAGGCCTTAAACTGCAGACACACCTTGGGCCGCTCTGGCTTGCCAAACAGCTTACATAAGTTGTTGTCGTCGAGCTGAATACAACGAGTGCCGGAGGGTTTGCCATTGGGCATGCCGGGAATAGCAGAGCTGATAGAAGGCGCGATACAGCAGGCTCCGCAGCCCAATCGGCAACTAAATTCTGCGTGTTTTGAGGTTGGTTTTGTCATCGTTTCTGTGTAGTCTGGATGATTATGTTCGACGCGTATGGCTTTACTGTAACTGAATGAAAATACAAGCTATTCCCAGCTTTGTTGATGACACCTTTGTCAACACTGTTGTGACAGATTGTATTCGCTTTTTTAAGCGCCAGGCTCCGTGGTGGCTCGATCAAAGCTGCCTTAACTGCAATGAGTCGAAACGCCTGATCCAGCTATTCCTGATCAGTTACCGCACCTGGCAACGTCGTCAGCAGCAACCCGCTCACAAGCGGAAAATCACTCCCAATAACATGTATGACCTAGCGCCTCTGGTTTACGACCTGGCTTATACCATCGACTCGCTTATTAGCAAAGATCAGAGTTATCTTAATGCCGATTTAAAATCGAGCATCCAAGAGAGCTGCGATGAACTGCGCCAGTATCTGAGTGAGTGGCATAAAATCGATTTTAGTCAGCTGGGGACCGAGCCGCTAGCCAAAGTATCTTAGGCCTGCCATGCGTCTGTCATTCCAACAGCAAACTCAGCTCAGCGACCAACTGCTGAGCGACCTTAGCAAAATAGAACACTCACTCAAGCGCGATCGGTTATCGGCGCTTATCGAGTCCCAGCAACTGTTTACTGCAACATTTAACGAGCGTCATGTCGGCTATGCAGTTGCCGCTGTCAACCAACAACAGCTCACTGTCGAGCAGTTCGCCGTGCGCGATGCTACCCGCCGTCGTGGTGTCGGCTTGTTTATGTTTCAGCAGCTATTGCAGTGGAGCGCAGCCCAAGGGCTGGAGGGAGTAGTCTTTCCTGAGGTCAGCGATGAAGCGGCCAAGGGGTTTTATCAACACCTGGGCCTGGCCGCCCATCAGCTATTTCGCGTGTAACCTAAAGGATCAGTTCCTTTAGCTCCGGGTTCTTACGATCCAGGTAGTGGGTCGACTCAATCTTACGAATGGTGCGGGTACGGCCACGTACCAACAGGGTTTCGGTGGTCGCGATGTTACCTTCGCGGCGCACCCCTTCCAGCAGGTCACCCTTAGTGATACCGGTGGCGGAGAAGATAACGTTATCGTTCTTCGCCATCTCATCCATGCTCAGCACTTGGTTCACTTCAATGCCCTGCTCGTTGCAGCGCTTCACCTCGTAAGCACCGATGATACGGTTGTCTTCGGTATCGCCTTTCACCTGTTCGCGAGGCAACAGACGCCCTTGCATCTCACCGCCTAGCGCACGAATAACGGCTGCTGATACCACACCTTCCGGCGCGCCACCCACGCAGTACATCATGTCGACTTCGCTAAATGGCATACAGGTCAGCACCGATGCCGCTACATCACCATCTGGAATGGCGAATACGCGCACACCCATTTGCTGCATGTGAGAAATCACATCGTCGTGGCGCGGCTTGGCCAAGGTGATCACGGTCAGCTCGTTGAGTGGCTTGTTCAGCGCTTCCGACACGCGCTGCAGGTTCTCTTCGATGGTCAGGTTTAGGTCGATGGCGCCTTTAGCTGCCGGGCCAACTACCAACTTTTCCATGTACATATCGGGGGCGCGCAGGAAGGCACCTTTTTCTGCTACAGCCAGTACCGCAATGGCGTTATTCTGGCCCATCGCGGTCATACGCGTGCCTTCAATCGGGTCAACGGCGATGTCGACCGGCTCACCGCCAATACCCACCTGCTCACCGATGTACAGCATTGGTGCTTGGTCGATCTCACCTTCACCAATCACAATCTCGCCGTCGATATCCATCTCGTTCAGCATGATCCGCATCGCTTCAACCGCAGCCTCGTCCGCCAGGTTTTTATCACCACGGCCCAGCCACTTGTAACCTGCCAAAGCCGCCGCTTCGGTCACTCGAGAAAAACGAAACGCCAGATCTCTTTTCATAAATTCGCCTTGTTCGACACGCTGATTAAAAATTGACGGCGCGAACTATAGCATGAGCTTATGTTTTTTGAGAGCGGATTTACGAAATATTCAACGCCTTCTGCACCAGTGCCAGTGATGATTCACTAAGCGGCAAGGTCAAGGCATGCTGCTGACCGCGCTCCGACATCTTCGCCCAAGTCTTGCGCACAATATCGACTACCTTGTCGTCGTCATGCTTAGCGGCAAACTCTTCGAAGTAGTAGCGCAAGAACACCAAACAGATCACGTCTTCCAGCGCCTGAACCAGCGGGTCGCGTTTGATCCCATGCTTAGTGAGTAGCTTAGTCACCTGCTGTTGTAACTCACCGTCCGCACCATGCTTGTCGAGGATCTCGCAGCACAACTGAGCGTGCTTGCTGCCGAGGTCCTTACGCCATTGCAGGTAGCCTTTCTTGCCCTCGGGGTAGTCACTACGTGGGCTTAACCAACGGCCAATGTGTTGGGCGCGCGCAGCGATCTGCAGCGCTAACTCATCACCGCCAAACTGCTCCAGCATGGCGCTCATACGTTGACCATATAAAAGCTCTTTGGGCAGGGAATCACCCTGTTCATCTAACTGAATATTTGGATCTTGCTGGTTGAATAGATCGATATCGTCTAAGACTGCTTGTAGAAAATTTTGCTGCGCATTCATGGCTTTGCTCGTCACTTCCTTTTGTATTCGTGGTAAGTCACAACATATCGCTCTGACAAGACAAAAACAACACAGTGTTATCTGCTGCTCAGAATTTGCATTCGCCACACGTTACCCTATGGTTAAAGCTTGAACTCAACATTTTCGTTGGCAAGCAGACCATTAACAGGAGGTAATGACTATGCTGATTGGTGTTCCTAAAGAGATAAAAAATCACGAGTACCGGGTAGGGATGACACCGGCGAGTGTGAACGAGCTGAGCAAGCACGGTCATCAGATAGTGGTAGAGACCAATGCAGGTCTGGGGATTGGCTTCAGTGATCAAGACTATATCGATGCTGGTGCACGTATCGCGGCCGATGCCAAACAGGTGTTTGCTGAAGCGGAGATGATCGTCAAGGTCAAGGAACCTCAAGCGGTGGAGCGCGCCATGTTGCGCGAAGACCAGCTGCTATTCACCTATCTACACTTGGCGCCCGATCCAGCGCAAACCGAAGACCTAATCAACTCTGGTGCCGTCTGCATCGCCTACGAAACTGTCACCAGCCCACAAGGTGGTCTGCCACTGTTGGCCCCCATGTCGGAAGTGGCCGGGCGCATGTCGATTCAAGCCGGCGCAATGGCCTTGGAGAAGTCCCATAGCGGCCGCGGTGTGCTACTCGGCGGCGTTCCCGGAGTAGAGCCAGCCAAGGTAGTCATCATTGGCGGCGGCGTAGTTGGCCGTAATGCCGCGCAGATGGCGGTCGGTATGGGCGCTGATGTGACCATTCTGGATCGCAACCTTGATGTGTTGAAGCAACTCGACGCCCAGTATCGCGGCCAGTTGAAGACCGTCTACTCGACCGCTGCCAGTATCGAGCAGCATGTGACCGAGGCAGATCTGGTGATCGGCGGGGTGCTGCTGCCAGGGGCTGCTGCGCCTAAGCTGATCACCCGTGAGCTGGTGAGTAAGATGAAAGCCGGCTCGGCAATTGTCGATGTCGCCATCGACCAAGGCGGCTGCGCGGAAACCTCTAAGGCCACCACCCACCAAGACCCAATCTACATCGTCGACGATGTGGTGCACTACTGTGTGGCGAATATGCCCGGCGGTGTGGCGCGCACCTCCACCATGGCACTCAACAACGCTACCCTGCCGTATATCATCACCCTGGCCAACAAAGGCTACCGCCAAGCGTTGCTAGACGATGAGCACCTGCGCAATGGCTTGAATGTGATGCACGGTAAGCTAACCTGCGAAGAGGTGGCTGAAGCGCTATCGCTCGAATCGGTGCCAGCGCTGAGTATGCTTTCTTAAGCAAAGCTTAATTAGGACGAATCAAACAACCAAAAAGAGCGCCTCAATGGCGCTCTTTTTTTAGCGTTTCTTGCCGTAGCCTCTAACCTTTAGGCTCTTACCCCAACGGTCAACCCAAGCATCCAGACCACTGCGGGCGTTGCCGGCGATCATACAGGCAGCAGCGCTGGGACTGGAGAACTGGTAATCACGCATAAACTGCAGCACATCGCCTTCATGACACAGCACATGTTCTTGAATCAGTTGATCACGTAAGGCCTGAACGGCTGGGCGCAATGAGTCGGCATCGCTGATATTCGCGGTAGAGCCCTTGGTGACCACAAAGTTTGGTTTGTGTTTTGCTCCCACTGGATAACCAAACGCCACCGCCTGCTTCACCGCAAACTCAAACTCGGCTTGAGTCTCGACTGCTTCATCGGGCGCGGCAATCAAGGATTTAAGTGCCATAAGCTGCTGGTAAAGCTCGTAGGGGAGGATGGCGGCAGTCTTGTGACCTTCGTTATCTACAATGAAATTGACTTTAGAGAAGTCTAAGGGGCTTTCCATGGCGACGCGTGCTGCTGAGAATTTAGCCTAAGGGTAGCAAAAAACAGCTATAAAAAAACCTCGCTAAGCGAGGTTTCTGTTATTAAGAACGGGCCTAAGCCATTGCTGACTTGAGCTTTTTCATGGCGTTCTTCTCTAGCTGGCGGATCCGCTCAGCCGATACCTGATACTGGTCAGCAAGCTCTTGCAAGGTCGCCTTGTCTTCATCCAGCCAACGGCGCTGGACGATGTGGGTGCTGCGCTCATCCAAAGTGGCTAAGGCGCTACGCAGGCGATTAGCGGCATTCACTTCCCAGTTCTCTTTCTCAACATACTCTGCAACATCAGAGCTCTTGTCTTCTAGGTAGTGAACCGGTGCGAATTGGCCCTCGCGCTCTTCATCATCGGCGCTGAGATCGAAGGCTTGGTCTTGGGCCGCCATGCGCGACTCCATTTCCAGCACATCTTTGGCCGTTACCCCTAGCTCTTGGGCAACCATGTCGACTTCTTCGCTCTTAAACCAGCCCAGACGCTTCTTCGATTTGCGCAGGTTAAAGAACAGTTTACGCTGTGCCTTGGTGGTGGCAATCTTCACCACACGCCAGTTGCGCAGTACGTACTCGTGGATCTCCGCTTTGATCCAGTGAACCGCGAAAGACACCAGACGCACGCCAACGTTCGGATCAAAGCGCTTTACCGCCTTCATCAAGCCAACGTTGCCTTCTTGGATAAGGTCCGCGGTTGGCAGACCATAGCCAGAATAATTCTTTGCTACATGCGCGACAAAGCGCAGGTGAGACATTACCAACTCACGGGCAGCCGTCAGGTCACCGTCCTCGAATAAACGAGTTGCCAATTCTTTTTCCCGCTCAGCGCTAAGCATCTCGATCTGATTGACCGATTGGATGTACGCTTCAATACTGCCCAGAGGGACTAAAGCCATTGACACGTTAGTTTGCTCCATAACAACCTCTTATTTGTTGCGGACTGGCGATAATACCATAGAGTCGTACAAGATCTAAACTCAAACACCGCGAAACTCAAGCCCGTTTTCACAAATTTACAGACCGAGATTAAGACGATTTATTTGCAAGATAGTTCACACTTTTAGCACTGCCAAGGTGCGTATGTTGATCATTTAGGTGCAACTTATCTCTTAAGTAGTAAAGATGTTGCAGTTAAGCTTCAAACCAAAAAACCCCATAAACCATAGAATATTAACCATTTACTTTAAAGCAGTTAACAGTGAAATACGCTGGCACCATGCTTGCGTCGCCAAAAGCGAGCATGGAGAGTATTCGATGAACATAAAAACATTAAGCCAATTAACTCAGCCTAAACACGCAGGGACTGCGGGTCGGGTTGATCTGGTGGGAGCCGGTCCGGGCGATCCGGAGCTGCTGACGCTAAAAGCCTTACGCAGTATCGAAAGTGCCGATTTGATCCTTTACGACCGCTTGGTCGGTGACGAGATCCTAAGCCTGATCCCGCAAAAGACCCGCGCCATTTACGTGGGCAAAGCCAAACACAATCACTGCGTGCCCCAAGAGCAACTCAACCAATTTATGGTGGAGCAAGCACAGCGGGGGTTGCACATCTGCCGATTAAAAGGCGGTGACCCCTTTATCTTCGGTCGCGGCAGCGAAGAGCTGATGGAACTGCAAGCCGCTGGCATCGCCAGCCAAGTGATCCCCGGTATTACCGCTGCAGCAGGCTGTAGCAGCTATGCCGGCATCCCGCTGACTCACCGGGGCCTGTCACGCGGCTGCACCTTTGTTACCGGCCACCTAAAAGACGGCAAGCTCGACCTTAACTGGACGCAGCTTGCGAACGTAGATCACACCTTGGTGTTCTACATGGGACTGAGCGCGCTAAACGAAATCAGCAGCCAACTGGCCGCCCATGGCCTGGCAGCAGATACCCCTGCCGCGTTGGTGGAAAAGGGCTGTCACAGCGATCAACGGGTGGTTACTACCACCTTGAGCGAACTCACCGAGCAGGCCGACCATCATCAGCTAGAAAGCCCCACCCTGATCATCATTGGTCAGGTCGTCGCCTTGCGAGAGCAACTTAACTGGATAGAACAGATGACACCACGGCCAATGGCAGTGGGAGAATAGGAGAGAGATATGCAAAGGATTATTGTTGTTGGCAACGGTATGGTGGGTCACCGCTTTATTGATGAAGCCTTAACGCAAAGCGAATCATTCCAACTGACCACCTTCAGTGAAGAGCCGCGCCTGGCCTATGACCGGGTTCAACTCTCCAGCTACTTCAGCGGTGCCACCGTTGATGACTTGATGATGACCTCCGAGTCCTACTACGACGAGAAAGGCGTCGAGTACTTCGTCAATGACCGGGTCGCCAGCATCGACCGTAGCGCTAAAACGATTACCACCGCTCAGGGCCGTACTGAAAGCTACGACAAGCTGGTACTGGCCACGGGGTCTACCCCCTTTGTACCGCCGATCCCTCGCCCGGATGACGAGGCGGCCAAGCAGCACATCTTGGTCTATCGCACCATCGAAGATCTCGAAGCGATGAAAGCCAGCGCCAAGCAAAGCAAGGTTGGCGTGGTTATCGGTGGCGGCCTGCTAGGCCTAGAAGCCGCTAAGGCGCTTAAAGATCTCGGCCTGCAAACCCATGTTGTGGAGTTTGCCCCACGCTTGATGGCGGTGCAGATCGATCAAAGTGGCGGCGATATCCTGCGTAGCAAGATTGAAGAGCTCGGAGTCCATGTCCACACCGATAAGAACACCCAAGCCATTGAGCCCGGTGAAGACACTCGCTACCTGATGAAGTTTGCCGATGGCAGTGTGCTGGAAACCGATATGATCCTATTCAGCGCCGGTATCCGTCCACAGGATAAACTGGCTCGCGACTGCGAGCTGGCGATCGGCCCACGTGGCGGTATCGCAATTAACGACCAGTGCCAGACCTCAGACCCAGATATCTACGCAGTGGGTGAATGCGCGCTGTGGGATGGCAAGATCTTCGGTCTCGTAGCTCCCGGCTACAGCATGGCCAAAGTGGCCAGCGCCCACCTCAGCGGCGATGCCGCAGCCAGCTTCCAAGGCGCTGACATGAGCACCAAACTGAAACTGATGGGTGTCGATGTGGCCAGTATCGGCGATGCCCATGCCCAAACCGAAGGCGCGCTCAGCTACAGCCTGTGCGACGAAGCCAAGCAGGTTTATAAGAAGGTGGTGACCAATGCCGCCGGCGACAAGCTGCTGGGGGCGATCTTGGTGGGCGATGCCAGTGACTACGGCGCGTGGCTACAGCTCTACCTCAACGATATGACGCTACCGGTTGCCCCTGAGTACCTGCTGGTACCGTCCACCGAAGAAGGCGCGGCCTCGGCCGGTATGGGCGTTGAAGCGCTGCCCGATACCGCCCAGATCTGTTCTTGCTACGACGTGACCAAGGGCCAGATCGCCCAAGCCGTTAAAGATGGCGCCACCACCATGGCCGATATCAAAAGCTGTACTGGCGCCGCAACCGGCTGTGGCGGCTGCTCAGCCCTTGCCAATCAGGTCCTTAACAGCGAGCTGGAGAAACTGGGTGTGGAAGTCAGCTCGGCCATTTGTGAGCACTTCGATTACTCGCGCCAAGAGCTGGCCGACATCGTCAAGGTCAAGCAGATCCGCAGCTTCGAGCAGCTACTAAAAGAATGCGGTAGCGGCCATGGCTGTGAGATTTGTAAGCCTGCGGTCGGTTCGATTCTGGCATCATTCTGGAACGACTATGTGTTGGAAGATGAGCACATTGGCCTGCAGGACACCAACGACATCTTCCTCGGTAACATGCAAAAAGACGGCACCTACTCGGTGGTACCGCGGATTGCTGGCGGTGAGATTACCCCAGATATGCTGATGGTGATCGCCGAAGTCGCCAAGGAGTTCGACCTCTATACCAAGATCACCGGCGGTCAACGTATCGATTTGTTTGGAGCCCAACTGCACGAGCTGCCACTGATTTGGCAAAAGCTCTGTGATGCTGGCTTTGAAACCGGCCACGCCTACGGCAAATCGGTACGTACTGTGAAGTCCTGTGTGGGCTCTACCTGGTGTCGCTACGGGGTGCAAGACAGCGTCGGCATGGCGATTTTGCTGGAGAACCGCTACAAGGGGCTGCGCTCGCCGCACAAGCTCAAGTTTGCCGTGTCAGGCTGTACTCGCGAGTGCGCCGAAGCACAGAGCAAAGATATCGGCGTAATCGCCACCGACGCAGGCTGGGCGCTTTATGTTTGTGGTAACGGCGGTATGCGTCCCCGCCATGCCGACTTGTTTGCCAGCGACCTGGATGATGTAACCCTGATGCGCTACATCGACCGGATCCTGATGTTCTATGTGCGCACCGCCGATCGCCTACAGCGTACCTCGGTGTGGATGGAAAACCTGGAAGGTGGGCTGGACTACCTCAAACAAGTGGTGATCGAAGACAGCCTGAATCTCTGTGATGAACTGGAAGCCGACATGAGTCGAGTCGTCGAGAACTACCAGTGTGAATGGAAGACCACCCTTAGCGACGACAAGAAACTGCAGCGTTTCCGCCAGTTTGTTAACGCCGATGGCAGCGACCCGCAGCTACAGTATGTGCGCGAGCGTGGCCAGCGCCGCCCGGCAACCGAAGATGAACGTCGCATCGACATCGTAGAAGTGCGTTAGGAGAAGAATATGCAAGCAAGTAAATGGTTCGACATCTGCGATAAAAGCATCCTCAGCCCAAACACCGGTGTATGTGCCCTGGTGGACGGCAAACAGATCGCGGTGTTCTGGGAGAGTAAAAACGACCAGCTGTATGCCATCAGCAACTACTGCCCGTTCAGCAAGACCCATTCGCTATCGCGCGGCTTGATTGGCGATAGCAAGGGCGAGCTGTTGGTGGCCTCGCCACTCTATAAGCAGCGCTTTAGTCTGCAGACCGGGCAGTGTCTGGATGATCAAGCGATCTCGGTGCCCGTCTATCCGGTACGTGAAACCAAGGGCAGGATTGAGATCAGCCTCGACTAGCCCCTTGAACTCATAAAATAAGCGCAACACCTAAATAAAACAGGCTCATGAAAGAAGCGACTTTACTTTCATGAGTCTGGCAAAAACGTGACCTCTCAACATAAAATTGCGACTGTAAAAAAAGTAAGCAGATTATTGGTTTTGGCAACAGGACAAGGGCCCTTGTGAGGCGTAGAATCCCGGCCAATTATCACTCTGTCCCAGCTGTTTCTTCATGTCCCAATCTCCAACAAGCCGCACCCTGGAAAAAGGGTTGTTCGGTATGGCCCTGCCGCTGCTCGGTGAATATGTACTGAATATGTCGGTCCCGGTTATCGATGCGCTCTACCTAAGCCGGATCTCCGATCAGGCTGCTGCCGCGGTAGGCGCGGTTACGCCATGGTTTGCCATGGCCATCACCTTGTTCTCTGCCACTGGCATTGCGGGTGCCAGCCTGGCCTCTCAGTACATGGGAAAAAAGAATTATCCACGCGCCAATCTGATGCTGGCCGGCTTGGTGATCATCGGCATGATGACCTCGCTGCTGGCCGGTTGCTTCTTCTGGTTCCAAGCTGGCGATATCGGCCACTGGATGGGGCTGCCAGAGGAGATGGCCACCATTGCAGGAAGCTACCTAGTCATTGCCGGCTCCGGGGTTGGCTTGATGGGCTTTAGGATGATGCTCGGTAATATGTGCAACAGCTATGGCCAAGCCCAATGGAACACCCTGTCAGTCGCGTTAATGTTTTTAGTAAAAATCGTCGGTAATTCGATTGTGGTATTTGGCTGGTTCGGCGTCGAGCCAATGGGCGTACAAGGCGTTGCTTTGGTGAGCATTGTAGCCTGGAGCCTGGCCCTTGTGCTCAACCTGCTGGCGCTGCTGCTGGTGATAAAGGTGCGCCTGCCACTGATGGCTGCATTGCGCCAGCCAGCACTGAGCCTTAAGCCCATCCTTCGTATCGCCGTACCATCGTCTTTGGAGCCTTTCTCCTTCCAGAGCTTTATGATGGTGCTCAGTGTGTTGGTGGTTGGCTTTGGCGAACACGCCATTGCTGCGCGGGTCTATACCCTGAACATCTATAGCTACTGCATCATGTTTTTAGTGTCCATTGGTGTGGCCAATACCATGCTGATCACCCAGCTCGCCGGGGCTGGACGCTTTGAGGAGTGCCGCCAGCAGATGGTGCAAGGGATCCGCTGGGCGCTGGGGATTGTGATAGGCATGGTACTGGTGATCCTGCTGCTGCATCGTTGGTTGCTGGGCCTATTTACCCAAGAGCAAGCCATTCTGACCATGGGCCTTGGGGTGTGTTTGATCCACACCTTTCAAGAGCCGATGCGCGCGGTGAACATTATTGCAGGGAACGTGCTGCGGGGCTGCGGCGATGCAGTGTTTGTGACCGCCACCGCGATTGGCGTGACCTGGCTTATCTCGGCGCCACTGGCCTACGTGGTTGCCAGCTACACCGACTTTGGCTTGTATGGAGTGCTCAGTGTCGCGCTGCTCGACGAAACGCTGCGCGGCCAGGTCAACTGGCGACGCTGGCAAAGCGGCCGCTGGATGAGAAAACTGGCACAAGACTAAAGGCTGTGACCTGTAGCCACCTACATCAGCAGGCTTTTAAACAGGATGATTGGACTTTAACGGCACAGAGCCCAGTTTAGCTGGGCTCGATCTCTTTAATATGACGTTGCACCGAGAACCACGAGGCCAACAAGCTCATGCCACACGCCATGACCATCAGGCCAACAAACTCATTGATGTCCAAGCCCAGTAGCTGGACCTGATATTGGTAAAGAATTCCAAGCTGCTGCAATGCGAACTCAGACCAGAGCAGCAACACGTTACACAGCACCCACGCCAACAGACCACCAATTACCCCATACCAAAAACCGATATACAGGAACGGACGGCGAATAAAGCCGTCCGTGGCACCCACCAGCTTCATCACCTCGATCTCGCTGCGCCGACTCAAAATACCCAATCGCAGGGTATTGGAGACGATCAGCACCACCGCCGCCAACAGCAACAGCACCAACAGGCTAGCCATTTGACTGGCCATATTGCTTAGGCTGTTAAGGCGACTGAGCCACTCCACATCCAGGCTGACCCGCTCGATCTGATCCATGCCGCGTAGCTCCTGCTGCAAACGCTTGGCGGCCTCGGCATTACGGTATGCCTCGTTAAGCTGCAGCACTAATACATCCGGTAGGGGATTGTAGGGCAGTAGGGCCAACACATCATCAAAGCCACTGCTTTGCTCGAACTCCGCCAGCCCCTGTTCCTTGGAGATATGACTCAGGCTGGCGACTTCGTCGCGTAGCTCCAGTTGCTTTTGCATCGCTTGCAACTGTAGCTGGTCGATGTTTTGACTGAGATAAACGGTCAGCTGCGTCTCGCTCTGCCAATAGGCGGTCAGGCTGGAGAGGTTCTTCATGGCCAGATAAAAACTGGCTGGCAGCGACAGGCATACCCCTAGCACCGCCATGGTCAACAGCGAACTGCCCGGTGTACGCCATAACTCGCCAAGGCTAGAGATACACTGCTGCACGTGGCGCACCCAGTACATGGCAAAACGAACAGGCCAGGCGACCTTGGCTCGATTAGTCTGCATCTGCCGCTCCTTGCTCACAGGACAGTAGGCCTTGGTTAAGTACGAATCGTTGATGATGAAGCTTGGCAATCAGACTCAAGTCGTGGCTGGCAATCAGTACCGCCACGCCGACCCGGTTAAACTCTTCGAACAGTTTGAAGATCTCCAGCGACAACATTGGGTCGAGGTTACCGGTGGGCTCATCGGCAATCAAAATAGCGGGCTTGTTGACCACCGCGCGGGCGATCCCCACCCGCTGCTGCTCACCGCCCGATAGCGCAATCGGCAAGGCAGTGGCCTTCTCAAGCAGGCCGACTTTATCGAGAGCGGCTGAGACCCGGCGACGGATATCGCTCATCGCATAGCCTTCAATCACCAATGGCAGCGCCACGTTGTCGAACACGCTGCGGTCCATCAGCAGCTTATGGTCTTGGAAGATCACGCCCATCTGGCGGCGTAGTGCTGGCACTTTAGTCCGCGGCAGGCGCGAGATATCTTGCCCTGCCACCCATACCTGACCCGCCGACGGACGCTCCATGGCGGTGATCAACTTCAGCAGGGTACTTTTTCCTGCTCCGGAGTGTCCGGTCAGGAACGCCATCTGGCCCTGCTCAAGGTGAAACGACACCTTTTGCAGCGCCTGTTTGCTGCCGGGATAAACCTTGCTTACCTGCTCAAAGCGAATCATCGCCGCAATCCTTGTCGATTATTATTCTTGGCTGAAGAGCGCATCCACAAATGGTTGAGCCTCAAACTCACGCAGATCATCGATACCTTCCCCGACACCGATGTAGCGGATCGGCAACTCAAACTGATCGGCCAAGGCAAAGATCACCCCGCCTTTGGCGGTGCCATCGAGCTTGGTTAACGACAGGCCAGTCAGGCCCACTGCTTCGTTGAAGATCTTGGCTTGAGAGATGGCGTTCTGACCGGTGCTGGCATCGATGGTTAGCATCACCTCGTGCGGCGCCGCATCGTCTAGCTTCTTCATCACCCGAACAATCTTCTTCAGCTCATCCATCAGGTGGGCCTTGTTCTGCAAGCGGCCAGCGGTATCGGCAATCAACACATCCACGTTGCGCGCTTTGGCGGCTTGGAAGGCATCGAAGATCACCGAGGCGCTATCGGCACCGGTGTGCTGAGCAACCACCGAGATGTCGTTACGCTCGCCCCATACCTGCAGCTGCTCAACCGCAGCAGCACGGAAGGTATCGCCAGCGGCCAGCATCACGCTCTTACCCTGACTTTGGTATTTCTTGGCCAACTTACCGATGGTGGTGGTTTTACCTACGCCATTCACCCCAACCATCAGGATCACAAACGGCCCATCGGTTTCCGGTTGCAGTGGCGCTTCCACTTTTTGTAACAGCTCGCCCATCTGCAGCTTAAGCTGCTCGTAGAGCGCCTCACCATCTTTGAGCTGACGGCGGTCGGCCTGTTCAGTCAGGTTGTCGATAATCTTCAGCGTGGTGTCGATGCCCACATCGGCCAATAGCAGTTGCTCCTCCAGCTCTTCAAACAGCTCATCGTCGATTTGCTTGCCTTTGAACAGCGAGAAGAAGCCCCAGCCAAGGTTCTCGCGGGTGCGCTTAAGCCCTGCTTTTAGTCGGGCAAACAGGCCCATCTTCGGCGCTTCCGGCTTGGCTTGTGGCTCTGGCTCTGGCTCTGGCTCTGGCTCTGGCTCTGGCTCTGGCTCTGGCTCTGGCTCTGGCTCTGGCTCTGGCTCTGGCTCTGCAGCAGTGTTCTCGGTAACAGCTGCGCTTGCAAGCTCACTCTCGTTGCTTTGCTCTACGTCGGGTTGGCTTGCTTCAGCCTCAAGCTCTGGCGCTGCAACCTGTTCTTCCGCTTGCTGCTCACTGTCGGACTTTCCACGACTAAACCAGGAAAATAGCCCCTTTTTCTTTGCCATTGGCATTTACCTATCTTTTGGAATTTCTGCTTTGCTTATCGGACTGCTACAATCCGCAAAATTGCAGCGATTTTATCACAGATTTCAACGAGCTTTAGTCATGCCACGTCGTTCTCCCCAAAAAAGCCCAAAGTCTTCCGCCCGTGGCGGCAACACCCGCAGCGGTAGTATTCGTATCATTGCCGGGCAGTGGCGTGGTCGCAAGCTAAAAGTGCTCGATGGCGAAGGCCTGCGCCCCACCACCGATCGGGTAAAAGAGACGCTGTTTAACTGGCTGGCGATGGACATTCGTGGCGCTCGCTGCCTGGATGCCTTTGCTGGCAGTGGCGGGCTAGGCTTCGAGGCCCTTTCACGCTACGCCGAACATGTCACCTTGGTCGAACGTGACCAGCGAGCCGCTCAGCAACTCAAAGACAACTTGGCGCTGCTGCAAGTGGATGCAACCCAAGCCAAGCTGGAAGTGGCCGATACCCTGCAACTGCTGCGTAAAGAGCCTGAGCACGCCTATGATGTGGTGTTTATCGATCCGCCGTTCCACCAGCAACTGGTCCAGCAATGTATCGACTTGCTGGTCGCCAACAACTGGCTGGCTGACGATGCCTTGGTGTATCTAGAACAGGAGAGCTCAGCGGCCGAACCAAACCTACCAAGCGGCTGGGAGAAGATAAAGTCCAAGCAAGCCGGGCAGGTGAGCTACAACCTCTATCACATCGAACACGCTTAAGGAGTTCCTATGATTACCGTTGGCAAAGGATTGATGGCGTTAATCTGGTTGGTATTTTTATTTGCGCCGCTGCTATTCACCCCGCCCTACAACTGGTTGGTGCTCGGCTTTGGCGTGATCATGTTGATACTTCACGCGGTGCAATTGCTCGCACTTAAAGCCAACCTTCAGCAAAGTGGGGTATACCGCCCCGGCGATGGCTGGCGCATTCTACTGTTTGGTTTCTTTGCCATGTGGGAGCTGCATAAACGCGCCCAGCAGCGACAGTAAGGCAATAAAAAAGCGCCTGTACTAGGCGCTTTCAATCGGGCTTAACTGGCCACCGACATCAGATAGTTGGCAATGCCATCCATCAGCATCTGTACCGCCAGCATAATCAATAGCATGCCCATCAGGCGCTCCAGCGCTTTTAGACCGCGCTCACCCAATAGCTTCATCAACAGCTCGTTGAGCATCAGGATACACACGGTGATCGCCCAAGCAGCCAGCAGCGCCAGCGACCAATCGGTCATGCGTTCAGCATCTTGATTGGCCAGCAGCATCAGTGATGCCAATACCGAAGGCCCAGCAATCATCGGGATCGCCAGCGGCACCAAGAACGGCTCCTCACCCGCCGCTAAGCCCGCCACACCGCCAGGTTGTGGAAAGATCATCTTCAGGGCAATCAAGAACAGGATCAGACCACCAGCGATACCTACCGCTTCTTGGCGCAGATTAAGGAAGCCAAGGATATGCTCACCGGCAAACAGGAAGCTAAACATCACCGCCAAAGCCACAATCAGCTCGCGGATAAGCACGATTCGACGACGCTTCGGCTCAAGATGCTTGAGCATCGACATCACCACCGGCAAGTTACCCAGTGGGTCCATGATTAAAAACAGCATCACGCCGGCAGACAACGCGTCCATCGGTATTCCTCAACAACAGCAAAAATTGCGGCGCATCTTAACCAAACTCTCGGCAAATAAAAAGGCAGCTCGAAAGCTGCCTGTATCTGGGATGGAATGCACGCTCTATAAGAGGCGGTCTACGCTGCGTGCATACTCTTGCTGACCACGAATACTCTGCACCGAGGTCTGGAACAACACATCGTTTTGAGCTTGTTGAGAGCTGGCCAATGCATAGTTGGTATCGAGAATCCGCGAGCGAGCTGCGCTTTGCGCTTCCAACGCAGCTTGGGTCGAGCGGTAGGCTGACTCAGCAGCATTCGACTCAGCACCCAGCTGGGCATTCGCCGCATCGGTAGTGCGCTGGGCTTGAGTAAATGCATCGCCCGCACCCGGGTCGGTGATATCCACACCATCAACGCCTAGATCGCCAGCGTTAGGGATGGTGGCAGTGTTTGCATCCGCTTGGGCTTGCAGGGCAGCTAAGTCGTCGGCGTTGTAGATGCCGTTGCCCGCCTGAATCGCCAAGGTTTGATTCGCTTGCAGCGCTTCAGTGGTGCCTTGCAGCTCGGCAGATGCAATGTTGTTTAGTGAGACTTGGTTTTGGTAGATGCGCCCGTAGGCTTCCGCCTCGTTGACCTGAGAGGTAAGGCGGTTAGCAATCTGCAAACCAGCTGGGTCGATAGCTGCAGTAGTAATGCGGGTGCCAGATGCCAACTGCTCGCTTTGCTCTTCCCGTCGCTTCTGTGCCTGTTGAGCATAAAAGTCGGCCGGTGAAGATGTATTATTAATAGAATTGATGGCCATTGTTATTACCTATTTACCTGTTGTGCGCCAAATCAATTTGGCTACTAAATAAGCATAACACATGGCCAAACATCGCACTAGATCGTCAAATCGATTAAACCGTAATCACATTGAGGCGATAGCCAATGTGTCGCATATAACGGCGCTCGCTCTCTAAGTCCGCTTTAGTTAAGGGATTTTCCTGTAGCCACTGCTTCTCCACCAGCAAGCTGATGTGCTCCCCGGCCGCACGCAACTCAAGATCTGGAGCGGCTTGTTTACGCTTAGCGCGATTGAAGATAACGGCCAGTCGCAGTAATACGCAGGCTTTTAGCAGTTCCAAGTTGTCCATTGGGAAGTCTTGCTGTGGAATGCGCTTGCGGTGGGCCAATACCAAGGCCGCTAACTGCTGTTGCTCTTCCCGGGAAAAACCTGCCAAGTCAACATGGCGAACGATGTAGGCGCCGTGTTTTTGGTACTCGCTGTGAGTAATCTCCAGTCCTACCAAGAACAGCTGGGAAGCCCAATGTAGCAGCTGCCCGGTTTCCGCTTCATCCAGCTCCCAGGTCTCGGCGACTTGAGCTAGCAGGTTCGAGCAGGTCTTAGCAACCCGACCACTGAACACCTTATCACAGCGATAACGCTCGGCTAGGCGAATCACACTCGTTGGACGAATATCGGTATGCTCTAAACGGCCTTTCAGCTCATAGAGCAGGCCTTCGCGTAGCGCCCACTCGGCAGCATGCATCTGCTCGATGTGTAGACTACCGAACAGCGATAGTAGGGTGATCACCCCGCCTAGGAATACCGGTTGGCGCTCCTTTGACAGCCCTTCAATGCTGACATCGCTATTGCCTGCCTGACGATAGATCTCGACAATCTTATCCAGACTCTTCAGGTCGATAGTGCCATCACTAAAGCCATTTTCACGGCACACCTTGGCCACCGCTTTAATGGTTCCCGATGCACCTAAACACTCCTGCCATTTCATATCGACCACGTCGTCGGCGATCGCTACCAGTTGCTGGGAGCAATAGGTGCTGGCGGCTTTGAGGCGCTTTTCGGTAACTTTACCGCTACGGAAAAACTTCTTGGTGATAGACACACAGCCCATATCCAGGCTCTCTTTCAGGCACAGGTCCATACCATCGCCCAGACAAACTTCGGTACTGCCACCACCGATGTCCACCACCATGCGGCGGCCTTTGGTCGGTGCTAAGTAGTGAGCCACACCCAAATAGATTAGGCGCGCCTCTTCTTCACCAGAGATAATCTCAATCGGGTGGCCTAAGCGGCGCTCTGCCTCGGCTAAAAAGCGGTCCGAGTTGCTCACGCTACGCAGGGTCTTGGTGCCGACGATCCGCACACTGCCGGGCTCAAACTCGCGCAGCCGCTCGCCGAAGCGCTCCAAACAGCCCAATGCACGATTAACCGCCGCACTGTCTAGGGAGCCATCTTCTTGTAAGCCCCAACCAAGACGGACCATCTCCTTGACCTTGTCGCGCACCTTCAATTCACCATCTTGCCAATCGGCGATGATCAGGTGGAAGCTGTTACTACCAAGATCTAGCGCGGCCAGCGACTGGGAGGTGGCTTTGGGACGAAGTAAGCGAGTCAAATTGAACACTGCGGCTCCTTAACATCGATAAACGGGTGAACGGCCAAGCCAGAGAACCCGTAGTAATAACTGTGTTGAAATCACAGGACTATACAGAAAATCCAATTTAGACAACAGTCTAGGCTAAGATTGCGAGAGCCGCGAACCACATAGAGGGGGGCCTGAATGGCCGATAGCAACGACTTTAAGACCCATATTGAACATAGCTGGAGCCGACTAGAGCTACACCGTACCCAACGGGTGTTTCCTGACCGCCAGCGTCAAACTGTAAAGTACATCCATCACCCGGGTGCGGTGGTGATCGTCCCAATTAGTGACGAAGGGAAACTGGTGTTAGTGCGCCAGTATCGGCCAGCCGTTGACGCCTGGGTAGTCGAGTTCCCCGCCGGCACTCTCGAGGAAAACGAGGCTTCGCCGCTGCACTGTGCGCAACGCGAACTCCAAGAAGAAGCCAACCTAAGCGCCGACAAATGGCAGTTAATCGGCAAGCTCTACCCCGCCGTTGGCTTCTGCGACGAGGTGCAACATATCTTCGCCGCCCACGACCTGAGTTTTAAACAAGGCGAGTGCGACGAGGATGAGTTTATCGAAGTGATAGAGATGGATATCGAGCAGTTTGAGCAGGCCGTCAAACAAGGTGATGTTGCCGATGCCAAAACCATCGCCGCCTTCACCCAAGCCCGCCTGGCAGGGCTACTCACGTAAGCTATACCGGCGGCTTAGGCCGCCAACTTCGCCAGCAAACGCTCCATCGCTCGATAGCTCAAGGCCTCACTGAGATGCACCCGCTTAATATCGGCCAAGTCCTGACCATCAGCAATACTTCTCGCCAACCGCCAAATACGATGGAACGCCCGGGTCGACAAGCCCAGCTGATGAATACTCTGCTCCAAAAAGCGCGCATCCTCGATATCCAAGCGGGCGTATTGGGACAGCTCTCGGCCACTTAGCTCGCTGTTTAGCTTGCCTTGTCGTTGCAGTTGGCGTGCTCGCGCCGCCATCACCCGCTCTCGCACCTCAACGCTGCTCTCACCATCACCACTCTTTGACAGACTACCTTGAGGTAGGGGGCTGACCTCGATACTTAAATCGAAGCGATCAAGAAATGGCCCGGAGAGGCGCTGCAGATATTTGAGGATCTGATCAGGGTTGCTGCGCATCTGCGCCCCTTGGTAATGGCCACACGGCGAAGGATTCATTGCGGCAATCAACTGAAAGCGCGCCGGAAAGCTCACCTGACGCGCGGCCCGCGAAATATTAACCTCACCGGCCTCCAAAGGCTGGCGCAGTGCATCTAACACTGAGCGGGGAAACTCTGGCAGTTCGTCGAGAAACAGCACGCCATTGTGCGCCAAACTGATCTCACCGGGCTTGGGCACCGAGCCGCCTCCGACCAGCGCTACCATCGAGGCACTGTGATGGGGGCTGCGAAACGGCGGCAGATACCACTGGCCATCTTCTCTTGGCAGGTTCGCCACCGAGGCAATGGCCGCCGCCTCCACCGCCTGCAGTTCATCGAGCGGCGGTAAGATCCCAGGCAAACGGCTGGCGAGCATGGTTTTTCCAGTGCCGGGAGGCCCCAGAAACAGGAGATTATGGCGCCCAATAGCGGCCAACTCCAGCGCCCGCTTGGCCAGCGGCTGCCCCAACACCTCCTGAAGATCCGGCAGCTGCTCGGGCAGCTCCTCCAGAGCTACTTGCGGTGGGATCACGCTTAGCTGCTGCTGGCCATTGAGCATCGCGGTTAGCTGCGCCAAAGACTCGCTACCCACCACATCCAGCGCTTTGATACGTGCCGCTTGGCAGGCATCGCCCATAGCTAAGTACAAGTGTTGCTGCTGCTCACGCGCAGCTAGGGCGGTAGCGATCACGCCCTCCACCCCTCTTAGCTCCCCCGATAGTGCCAGCTCGCCCACATAGCAATCCTTTGACAGATCGACACCGGGTAGTCCGCCGGATGCGGAAAGGATCCCGAGGGCAATGGGCAAGTCATAACGGCCACCGCTTTTCGGCAGATCGGCCGGCGCCAAACTCACGGTGATTCTTTTGGAAGGAAACTCAAAGCCACTGTTAATCAGCGCACTACGCACGCGGTCCTTCGCCTCTCGGACCGAGGCCTCAGGTAGTCCAACGATATTAAAAGCAGGTAAACCGGCGGAGAGGTGCACCTCAACCGTGACCGCCTGCGCCTCCATGCCGAGCAAACCGCGCGTACCCACCAACGCTAAGCTCATTATCCACCCTCGCAATTGACAACTAAAATAATAGTAGTTGAGAGAGGGCGTGAACATTAAGCCAAAATGGCAGTGGGGTAGAACTCTGAGCTACTTGCTATGGCGAGGGTTGCGTTGACTGAGTTGTAGTTGAGACTTTGCGGCTTCCCAGTAATGCCGGGCGATAACGCTTTGGCCGGAGCGCAAAGCACATAGGGCGCTATTAGCTAAGTCATTGATATTGTTGCGATTGGTTGTTAAGCTTCGCTTGCTGACGGTCATCCACATACTCCCAAACTGTGTTGATTGTCGGCCTCGACCCTGCCAGTTGCCGCTGACAGGGTCGACTCGTACGTCGCTCGCTGCATCTCGAGCTTGCCGCGTTGCAAGTATTGGCCGTGTTACCCAGCAACCAGGTTGCTGTCCTATCGGTAACGCCAGTCATTGCTGCCACGCACAAGCTTTATCGGCTCTTCCCCTCAAGCCTTGAGTATTATTTCTACAACAGCGCTCGGGTTAGCGATTGCTTCCCCGTGAGCGCCTTGATCTAAGCTTGATGTTTAAAGCACTGCTGTTGCTGTTGATCAAGCACCTTCAGCACCATGCTGCGATCGATCAAACCAATGATGCGCTGGTTTTCTACCACCGGATAGACCTTCGGTTTGTCGTCGGTCATCTGTCTGGCTAGATCAAGAATGCTGGTCTGTGGCGAAACGCTCAGCACCTCGGGCTTCATCAAATCTTTGGCTAATGCGGTCTGATCGCAGTAATAACCGGCTTGCAGCATCTGCACCAAGCAATCGCGCTCTGATACCCAGCCCACCAACTGTTTGTGCTGATTGACCACTGGGGCGCCGAGTTGGCCGCTTTCCACCAACGCATGGCTGATGTCGCTGATGCTGGTCTCTGGCGTGAAGCTCAGAAACTGGCGGCGCATATATTGTTTAACACTTAGGTCCTGCATCGTGTCTCTCCTGACTGTCGCTTACCCCTTAACTATAGTTGGGTGCATCCATCGAGAGAAATGGCTATTTTCAATCAGATTGATAGGGAAGTCTTAGGCGTCGCGCTGTACTAGCAAGCGGCCGCTGTCGTTAAGCAGGCTGCGTACACTCAAGCTCAAGCAAACCGCCACCGACACGAACAACATGACAAAGATTGCCAGCATAATTACTAGCTGGTATTTAATCGCAAGCAGTGGTGAGGTCCCGCCAAGGATCTGTCCGGTCATCATGCCCGGCAGGGTAACCAAACCGGTTGCGCTCATCGACGCTAAGATCGGCGCAAACGACTGACGCATCGCCGCTTGCGCAAAGGGGAAACAGGCATAGCCGGGAGCCGCTCCCAACGAGAGTGCACCGTGGTATTCCAGCTCACGCTGCTCAAAAGCGCCGAACAAGTGTTGTAGCGCCACGATGTTGGCGCTGAGGCTATTGCCCAACAACATCCCCGCCAGCGGGATCAAATACTGGGCATGGTGCCAAGGAGAAGGTTGCAGCAAGCCGAACAGCATCAGCCCCACCAGCGGTAGTGCGCCCAAGCTTAAGCCGCAAAACACCGGCACACTCACTCGCCAGCTGCGCAACTTTGCCTTGCGGCTGATGGCGCGGCTACCGATCACCAACATCACGGCTAGCCAAGCAAGGTTGACCCACACACTATTTAGCTCAAACAAGAACTCGAGATAGAGGCCAACCAGCGCCAACTGCACCATCATTCGCGCGATAGAAACAGCACTTTCAGCCAGAAGGCCTAACTTAAACGCCCAATCGATCCCCACAGGAATCAACAGGATCAGGGAGAAAAGCGCCAGCTGCCCCCAGCCTATGTCGATAATATCTTGCAACAGTGTCTCACTTATTTATTGGGTGCCTGCCACGCGCTAGTCGCAGGCTTTAATCACCTTAGCGGGCACGCCACCAACCACCATGCCAGCTGGTACATCGCGGCTAACCACCGCACCAGCGGCTATGACCGCATCGTCGCCGATAGTGACGCCCGGTAGTATTTGCGCGCCCATACCAATCCATACCCGATCGCCAATGGTGATCGCCTTGGCATACTCCCAGCCTTCGGTGCGCTCTCGCGCATTCAGTGGATGGGTTGCCGTGGAGATCTGCACACCGGGGGCCAATAGCACGTCATCGCCAATCTTCACCTCGGCGCAATCGAGGATGATACAACCATGGTTGGCATAGAAGTTCTTGCCGGTCACGATGTTGTAGCCGTAATCGCAGTAGAACGGCGCTTCAATCCAGGGGTCGAGGCTGTTGGGTAGCAGGTCGGCGAGTACGTCTGAGCGCAGGTCTTCATCCGGTGGCATCTGGTTAAACTCATAGCACAGCATCTTGGCCTGCTTGCGCTCTTCGACCAACTCACCGTCAAAGGCCTGATAGGCCTCACCACTTAACATTTTTTCTTTCTCAGTCATCGCATGCTCACTTCATTTGGGCTTCGCCCAGTATTGCAAAGCCACAGCGCGTCACAAAGCATCCAGCGCACAAGCCGCCAAGAAACCAGTTAATTTCAAATTAATTTCGATAGTGAATTCTACGGGTTTTACAGCAATTTCTTCGGCATCAAGGCGAGACCACACCCTTTTATACTGCATAAGAAAAATTCAGCAATCGCTTTGACTGCTCATTGTTTATTATTCGCTCCATCAGCAGAACTTTCCGCAACATTCTCCCCCTTGCCTCGAATAAATCACTGTGATACTTGTTATGGCAGATTGATTAAGGGATCTTCGATGTTTACAACTGCAGCCGTCATTCTAGTGCTAGTCCTGGTGGTCATTATTGACTCACGCGGGGGAGCCTTGCTGCAAGCATAAAAGCATCGAGCAAAGATTACCCCCGCACCGCAAGGTCCGGGGGTTTTTCGTTTTTTAGGACAAGAGTTTAGGGATCAAAGAATATGAACGGCGCACAGATCATTGTTGAGGCACTCAGGCAGCAAGGTGTGACTCAGGTGTTTGGCTATCCGGGCGGGGCAATCATGCCCTTGTACGACGCCTTGTACGATGGCGGAGTCGAGCACCTGCTATGCCGTCATGAACAAGGTGCCGCCATGGCCGCAGTGGGCTATGCGCGAGCCAGCAAATCGGCTGCACCGGGCGTATGTATCGCTACCTCCGGCCCCGGCGCCACCAACTTGGTCACCGGCTTGGCCGAAGCCATGCTCGATTCGATCCCGTTAGTTGCCATTACCGGGCAAGTGGCCCAAGACGCCATCGGCACCGACGCCTTTCAAGAAGTCGACGTACTAGGCATGTCCCTCTCAGTCACCAAACACAGCTTCTTGGTCAATGACCCAGCAGAGCTCAAACACACCATCGCCAAGGCCTTTGATATCGCCACCTCTGGTCGCCCCGGCCCGGTGTTGATTGATGTGCCAAAGAATATTCAGCTAGCGGAGATCCTGGAATCTCACCCTTATTTAGCCAGTGCGCCTGACTTTGCTATCCCCAGCCAAGAGCTACTCGATAGTGCCCGTCAGTTGCTACTGGGCGCTCATAAGCCAATGGCCTACATCGGTGGCGGCGTAGGCATGGCCGATGCAGTTAACGAGCTGCGCGAATTCTTAGCGGTGACCGGCATGCCCAGCGTCACCACCCTTAAAGGCATTGGTGCCGTGTCTTCCAACAGTCCCTCCCACCTGGGCATGTTGGGCATGCACGGCACCAAAGCCGCCAACCTCAGTGTTCAAGAGTGTGACCTGTTGATGGTGATTGGCGCCCGCTTCGATGACCGGGTAACCGGCAAGCTGGATGAGTTCGCCCCCCACGCCAAGGTTATCCACCTCGATATCGACGCCAGTGAGTTTGGCAAACGCCGCGCGCCGGATGTTAGCTTGTCCAGCCCGCTGAAAACCACCCTGCCACTGCTGGCCACCGAGCTGGCCATTGGCCCTTGGCGCAAGCATACAGCAGCACTTAAGCAGCAAAATGCTTGGCGCTACGACCACCCAGGGGACGCGATCTACGCACCGCTGCTACTTAAGCAAATGAGCGACAGTCTGAATCAGGACTCGGTAGTCACCTGCGATGTAGGCCAGCACCAGATGTGGGTAGCCCAGCACATGGAATTCGATGCCCCTGAGAATCACCTAAGCAGCGCCGGACTTGGCACCATGGGCTTTGGTCTGCCGGCAGCGGTAGGCGCGCAGTTTGCCCGCCCCGACGATACCGTGGTATGCGTCTCCGGCGACGGCTCCTTTATGATGAATGTGCAGGAGCTCACCTCCATCAAGCGTGCCCAACTACCGCTAAAGATGGTACTGCTGGATAACAACCGCTTGGGCATGGTGCGTCAGTGGCAGTCGCTGTTCTTCGATGGCCGCCACAGCGAAACCATCCTCGACGACAACCCCGATTTCGTGGCTATGGCCGCCGCCTTTAATATTCCCGGCGAAACCATTGTCAAAAAAGAACAAGTAGCGCCTGCACTGGAGCGAATGCTCAGCGCCGATGGCCCCTATTTATTACACGTACTCATTGATGCCGAAGAAAACGTCTGGCCGTTGGTGCCACCTAACGCGGCAAATCACAACATGTTGGAGCAATGCTAATGGAATACAGTCTCTCGCTCACCGCCCGCGGACAGGATGAATTATTTGAACGGGTACTTCGCGTAACACGTCACCGGGGTTTTCGAGTACAATCCATGGAACTCAGCCAACACGGCAGTGGCTATGAGCAACAACAACATATCGCTCTGCGGGTGAGCAGTGAACGGCCGATTCACTTGCTGCGTTCTCAGCTGGAAAAGCTGGTCGACGTGCAACAGGTCGAACTCAACGCCACCCACAGCGCAGCCTCGGCGAAGGCGTAGACGGACAAACACAGCTTAATGGAGAAAGGCAATGCCTAAACTGCGAAGTGCAACCACCACTGAAGGACGCAATATGGCGGGCGCCCGAGCGCTCTGGCGTGCCACAGGCACCAAAGAGGGCGACTTCGGCAAACCGATCATTGCGGTGGTGAACTCATTTACCCAATTCGTGCCCGGCCACGTGCACCTCAAAGATCTCGGCCAGTTGGTCGCCCGCTCGATTGAAGAAGCCGGCGGCGT
This sequence comes from Aliagarivorans taiwanensis DSM 22990, assembly GCF_000429505.1. Lineage (GTDB taxonomy): Bacteria > Pseudomonadota > Gammaproteobacteria > Enterobacterales > Celerinatantimonadaceae > Aliagarivorans > Aliagarivorans taiwanensis. The sequence continues at coordinate 43,909 of NZ_AUBZ01000008.1, forward strand.
AGCCAAAGAATTCAACACCATCGCCGTGGATGACGGCATTGCCATGGGCCACGGCGGCATGCTCTACAGCCTGCCTTCGCGTGACTTAATCGCCGACTCGGTAGAGTACATGGTCAACGCCCACTGCGCCGACGCCATGGTGTGTATCTCCAACTGTGACAAGATCACCCCGGGAATGCTGATGGCAGCAATGCGCCTGAACATCCCAGCCATCTTCGTTTCAGGCGGCCCCATGGAAGCGGGTAAAACCAAGCTGAGCGATCAGATCATCAAGCTCGACCTGGTAGACGCCATGGTGATGGGCGCCGACAAGAACGTCAGCGATGAAGACAGCGAAGCAGTAGAGCGCAGCGCCTGCCCAACCTGTGGTTCGTGCTCGGGCATGTTTACCGCCAACTCAATGAACTGTTTGACCGAAGCGCTTGGCCTGAGCCAGCCGGGTAACGGCTCACTACTGGCCACCCACGCCGACCGTGAGAAGCTGTTTAAAACTGCCGGTAGCCGCATCGTTGATCTGTGTAAGCGCTACTACGAGCAGGACGACGAGAGCGTACTGCCGCGCGCCATCGCCAGCTTCGAAGCCTTCGAAAATGCGATGACGCTGGATATCGCCATGGGCGGTTCCACCAATACTGTGCTGCACCTACTGGCTGCGGCTCAAGAAGCTGGAGTCGACTACAACATGGACCACATGGACGAGCTGAGCCGCCGGGTGCCTCAGCTATGTAAAGTGGCCCCGTCGACCAACCTCTATCATATGGAAGATGTGCACCGCGCCGGTGGCATCATGGGTATCCTTGGCGAGCTGGATCGCGCCGGTAAGCTCAACCGCAACGTGACCAACGTACTGGGTGAAACCCTGGCCGACACCCTAGCCAAGTACGACATTATGCAAACCCAGGATGAAGCGGTTAAAGAGTTCTACCGCGCCGGTCCTGCCGGTATTCGTACCACCCAAGCCTTCAGCCAAGACTGCCGTTGGGACACCTTGGATGATGACCGCGCAGGTGGCTGTATCCGCTCCTATGAGAACGCCTTTAGCGAAGAGGGTGGTCTGGCCGTATTGAGCGGCAATCTAGCCGCCGATGGCTGTATAGTGAAAACCGCCGGTGTGGACGATGAGAACCTGGTGTTTAAAGGCCCAGCCCGCATCTTCGAGAGCCAAGACGACGCAGTAGCCGGCATCCTCGATGGCACCGTACAAGCCGGTGAAGTGGTGCTAATCCGCTATGAAGGTCCGAAAGGTGGACCGGGCATGCAAGAGATGCTCTACCCCACCTCTTACCTGAAATCCATGGGACTGGGTAAGAAGTGTGCGCTTATCACCGACGGCCGCTTCTCTGGCGGTACCTCGGGTCTGTCGATTGGTCATATCTCACCGGAAGCGGCCAGCGGCGGCACCGTAGCCTTGGTGGAGAACGGCGACATCATCGATATCGACATCCCGAAACGTCGCATTGAGCTACTGGTCGATGACGCGGTATTGGCCGAGCGCCGTAGCGCCATGGAAGCGCGTGGCGAGAAAGCTTGGCAGCCGGTCAATCGCGTGCGCGAGGTAAGCACTTCGCTGAAAATGTACGCCCACTTCGCCACCAGCGCCGATAAAGGTGCGGTGCGCGACAAAAGCAAACTGTAAACCGCGCCACTCAACAAGGGCAGACTTCGGTCTGCCCTTTGTGTCTAAAGCGTAAAAATGAGTACCGTGCATTACCCGGTTTTGGAGTACAGATGTCCCAAACACAAGATCCCAAACAGCCAGAGCAAGCTGACGCCAAGCTATCACCCATGTGCCCCAGCAGCGCTGATTATCTGCGCCGTATTCTGCTGTCGCCGGTGTATGAGGTTGCCAGAGTAACGCCGCTGCAAGCGATGTCCAAACTCTCGGCCAGACTGGGCAACCAGGTATTGCTCAAGCGTGAAGATCAGCAGATCGTGCACTCCTTTAAGCTGCGTGGCGCCTACAATAAGCTGGCGCAACTTAGCGAGATGCAAAAGCAGCGCGGGGTGATTGCAGCATCGGCCGGTAACCATGCCCAAGGCGTCGCTATCTCCGCTAAGCAGCTGGGCATCAAAGCCGTTATCGTCATGCCCACCACCACCCCAGATATCAAGGTCAGCTCGGTACGCGCCCATGGCGCCGAGGTGATCCTGCATGGCGACAGCTTTGATGAGGCGAGCGGCCACAGTCAGCAACTGAGCGAGCTACACGGCTACACCCGTATCCCGCCCTTTGATGATGTGGATGTGATTGCTGGCCAAGGCACCATCGGCAAAGAGCTGCTGGAACAAGATGCCCACCTAGATGCGGTGTTTGTACCAGTGGGCGGCGGCGGCATCGCCGCTGGCGTGGCGGTCTATATCAAGCAGCTGATGCCCCATGTGAAGGTTATCGGGGTCGAAGCGGAAGATTCAGCCTGTTTAAAAGCGGCGTTGGAGGCGGGCAAGCCCACGCCACTGGAGCGAGTTGGCCTGTTCGCCGATGGCGTTGCGGTGAAACTGATTGGCTCGGAGACCTTCCGTTTGTGTCAGCGCTATCTCGATGGCGTTATCACGGTGAACTCCGATCAGATCTGCGCTGCGCTCAAAGACATCTTTGAAGATACCCGCGCCATTGCCGAGCCTTCCGGCGCGCTGGCATTAGCTGGCCTAAAAGCCTACGTAAGTGAGCATAAACTTACCGATACACGCTTGGCCTGCGTCCTCTCTGGTGCAAATGTTAACTTTCACAACCTGCGCTATGTGTCTGAACGCACCGAGATCGGCGAGCAGAAAGAAGCGGTACTGGCAGTCACCATTCCTGAGCGCCAAGGGGCTTACCTGGAATTTGTACAGCACTTGGGCGGTCGCGCAATCACCGAGTTTAACTACCGCTATGCCGACAACAGCCGCGCCAATATCTTTGTCGGCATCCGCTTTGCCGATCGCGCCCAAGAGCTGCCTCCGCTGTTAGAACGGCTACGCGAGCATGACTATGTGGTGGCCGATCTCAGCGATGACGAACTGGCCAAGCAGCATGTGCGCTATATGGTGGGAGGCCGCCCAGCCAAACCGCTGCAGGAGAAGCTGTTTAGCTTTGAGTTCCCCGAACACCCCGGTGCGCTGCTTAAGTTTCTGCGCACCCTGGGCAATCGCTGGAACATCACTCTATTCCATTACCGCAATCACGGTGCCGCCTACGGCCGAGTGATGGCTGGTTTTGAGGTGGATGACCAGCAGATTGCCGATTTCGACCGCCACCTTAGCCAGCTAGGCTTTGCCTATCGCGATGAGAGCAGCAACCCGGCTTATCAGTTTTTCTTGGCGCACCCGCAAGGCTAGCTATTGGAAATACTCAAACAAGGCAGCGGCCGCGAGATTATCAAGCATGGCGATGCGGTGCGTCGCCCACTGCAGCCATGGTCGCATTCGGTGCATCGCGTGTTGGCCCATCTGCACCAACACGGCTTTCGCCACTGCCCACGTCTGCTTGCCACCGATGAGCAGTTCGAGCAACTGAGCTTTGTTGCAGGAAGTAGCTACGATTACCCGCTGCAAGGGCCAATAGCCAGTGAGTTAGCACTTACATCAGCAGCGCGAATGCTACGTAAGCTGCACGACTGCAGCGCCTTGTTTATCGAGCAAACCGCCACTCAAGAGATGCCATGGATGCTAGCGCCTAGAGCACCTGCGGAGGTGATCTGTCATGGCGACTTTGCGCCCTACAATGTGGCACTACAAGGTGGCCTGGTTGTCGGCGTGTTCGACTTTGATTGCGCCCACCCCGGCCCGTGCTTGTGGGATGTCGCCTACGCGGTGTATTGCTGGGCACCGTTTAAAACCAAAGCCGATGACAAGCTCGGAGGGCTCGAGCAACAAGCGCAGCGAGCGAAACTATTCTGCGATGCCTACGGCTTGGCTAATCACCAGCGCAAGCTGTTAGTCAACGAGATGTTCGAACGCTTGAATGCCTTGGTGGGATTTATGCAAAGCCAGGCGAAACGCGGAGACCAGCAGTTTCAAAGCGATCTCGATGATGGCCATCACCTGGCTTACCTAACAGATATCGAATACCTCCAAAGCCATCGCGATTTTATATATCGCGCACTAACCTGAGCATAGGAAGAGTTTGTGGCTGCAAAACAAATAGTTAATGGTGCTTTAGAGGTTATAAAAATTAGTAACGATGTTAAATTTTTGTGCCCTTACTCATAAAACCGCACTGTAACGCCTCCAAGATTGGCTAAATTTTGGTAGATTTGCAGCACTGTATGCTGCGAATGTGCATGGATGAACGAAGCAAGTAAAACCAAGACCTCCTATTACCGACGCCTGCTGGTCGCTCGCCTGATCGAACAGGGACACAACACCGTGCCTGCAATTATGGCTGCCACTGGGATGCCACGGCGTACCGCTCAGGACACCATCAAGGCGCTAGCGGATCTGGATGTGAAGGTGCGCTTCGTCGGCGCCAACAAAAATGGCTATTACCAAGTGGATGACTGGGGGGCTATTAACGCGGCGTGGATCGATGAAAAACTCCCTGAAATCCAACAAGTTCTCGGCTACGTCAGCCATCATTGAGCTTTCCTGCTCAGTTCTCTTTGTCTAACAAAGCGCTTCTGCTAGGATTAGCGGCTTAATTTTCAACAATCCGAGTGAATTATGCCGTACAAACACGTGATTGGCTTCGGTGTGGCGGGCAACTTTGCAGGCCACCTGGAGCAAGCTGGCGAAGCGAAAGACTTCCTGCAGGTAGAAGTACAAGAAGCGATCCAACCTAAAGCGATCTTCCCGTTCTACGTACCCAGCGAGCAAGCTGGCTTTCTGGCGACCTACCCGCTGTGTGACAGCGCCATCGTGCCGCCAAACGATGCCGATAACCTGCAGATCGAGCCAGAAGTAGCGCTGCTGTGCGACATCGAGTACCAAGGCGAGCAAGTGATTGCCCTGCACCCACGCAAGTTTGCTGCATACAACGACTGCTCGATCCGCAAGCCTAACGCCAAGAAGATCAGCGAGAAGAAAAACTGGGGTAGCCAAACCAAGGGTATCTCCGCGCAACTTCATGAGCTGGACCACCTGCAAGCCGGTGGCACCCTAGATAGCTACCGCATCGCCAGCTTCCACAAGCGTGATGGCAAACTTGCTCGCTACGGTGAAGACAGCCCAGTGGTTGGCTACAGCTACTTCCACCAGCGCCTGCTCGATTGGATTGTTGATCGCATCAACAACCAACAAGACGTTGGCCCAACCGAGAACATCGCGGCGTTGATGGCCAAAGCAGAGCACCCAGAGCAAGCGCTGATCAGCATCGGCGCCACCCGCTACACCGAGTACGGTGAGACCAACTTCCTGCAATCAGGCGATACCAGCATCGTGGTGGTTTACGACGGTGAGCAGTACAGCCAAGAGCAGGTATTGGAAATGGCCGAAGCGGAACGCTTTGCCGACGCCGGTATCTCCGCCTTGGTCCAGCAGGTTCAATAAGCCCGCTGGTAACTAAGTTCCAGATAGCAAAAAGGCGAGCATTGAGCTCGCCTTTTTTCGTTGCTATGACCGCTTAAGCATCAGCGCTAGTCGGCACCTTATGCATCAATGCGTATAGCACCGGCACCACAATCAAGGTCAATACGGTGGCAAAGCCCAGACCGAACATAATGGTTACCGCCATCGAGCCGAAGAAGGGGTCGGCAAACAGCGGGATCATCCCCAAGATGGTGGTAGCCGCCGCCATACTCACCGGCCTCACCCTACTGATAGCACTGTCGTACACCGCCGAATACGGATGCTTGCCCGAGTCCAGCTCCACGTTGATCTGATCCATCAGTACGATACCGTTTTTCAGGATCATCCCGGTCAGACTCAGCAGACCCAGCAGTGCGGTAAAGCTGAAGGCTGAGTCAGTGACCAACAAGCCGACTACCACCCCGATAACCGATAGCGGTACTGTCGCCCAGATCACCAAAGGCTTACGAATGGCGTTAAACAGGAACACCGTAATGATGAACATAAACAGGTAGCCCATCGGCAAGGATGCAAACAGTGCACTCTGCGCGTCATTGGTTGACTCGTACTCACCGCCCCATTCCAACTCATAGCCCGGTGGGAAATCAATGGCTTCGATCTCTGGGCGCACCCTGGCAAACAGCGACGCTGCGGTTTCGTTACCCAAGATGTCATGGTCGGCCATCACGGTCAGAGTACGCTTACGGTCTTGGCGCTGGATAAGTGGCTCGGTCCACACCAAGTCAACCTTGTCCACCACTTGCTCGATGGGCACATAGCGTTGCACCACCGGGCTCCAGATCTTCAGGTTTTGCACGGTCGAGAAGTCGACGCGCTCCTCTTCTGGCAGACGCGCCACAATCGGCAACATCTCGGTACCGTCACGGAACAGGCCGATCGACTGACCACTGAAGGCGAACTGCAAGTTCTGTGATAGCTCGGCTTTAGAGATACCCAATCGGCGAGCCTGAGACTCGTTAAATACCGGCTGTAGCTCCTTGGTGCGGTCACGCCAGTCATGACGAATATTGCGCGCCCCCGGATCGGCAGACAGGATATCCTCAACCTCACTAGCTAAGCGGCGAAGAACTTGTGGATCTGCGCCACTCAAGCGCGCCTCAATCTTAGACGATGGCGATGGGCCAATCTCCAGAAAACGGAACTGGAAGGTTGGATGCGGGAAGTTGCTGGCAAGCTGCCCTTCCAGATCGCGCATCATTTGCAGCATTTCGTCGCGAGAGCTCACCCGAACCTGAAGCTGAGCAAAGGCGGCATAGCTTTTCTCAGGCGCATAGGTCAGCGCAAAACGCTGGATCCCCTGACCGGTACTGGAGCTGACAAACTCAACCCGCTCATCATCCAGGATGAAAGCCTCAACCTCTTGCACTTGCTTATAAGTGGTACGAATATCCGTCCCTTCAGGCATCCACAAGTCAATAAAGAAGATCGGCGTATTGGAAGGCGGGAAGAAGGTGTTCTTGACCATGCCAAATCCGACCAACGAAGCGAACAACATTGCCACCATGGCAATCACCGTCAGCCAACGGAAGCGCAAGCAAAAACGCAGCATGCCGCCAAACACCACGAACAACAGGCCCTTGTAAGGGTCCTCTTCTGGCTCACTGCTATCACTCGCAGCTTGGTCTTTAGGGAGTAATAACTCACACAAGAAGGGGGTTAACGTGATTGCGGTGATCCAGCTTAGGAACAGCGAGAAACACAGCACCCAGAACAGCGAGCCCATAAACTCACCGGTCGCGTCAGCTGACAAACCAATCGGCGCAAACGCCGCAATGGCAATCACCGTTGCCCCCAGTAGTGGCCACTTGGTCTGCTGCACGATATCCACTGCGGCCTGCACCTTGGTACGCCCGCGTTTCATGCCAACGAGAATACCCTCGACCACCACAATGGCATTATCAACCAGCATCCCCAAGGCAATGATTAGGGCACCCAATGAGATCCGTTGTAGCTCAATGTCGTAGATGCTCATTAAGATGAACGCGCCGAGCACGGTCAGTAACAACACCGCACCGATAATCAGCCCGCTGCGCATCCCCATAGTGAACAGTAGCACCACGATCACGATGCCTACCGCTTGAGCAAGGCTCATCACAAAGCCATTTACCGACTTCTCTACCTCTTCACCTTGGTTGTAGAAGGTATTGATCTCAACACCGGCGGGCTTAATGCCATCGAGCTCAGCCAAGCGCTGGGTGACCGCCTTGCCGACATCGACTACGTTCACCCCGGAGGCAAAGGAGATTGCTAGGTTAAGCGCAGGCGCACCATCGAAGTTGATCAGGTTGCTCGGCACTTCCACCAATCCGCGGGTCACCGTGGCGACATCCTTCAGGCGGATCAGGTTGCCGGTGTCGCTGCCGTGGATAATCAGGTTTTCCAGGGTTTCAACCGAGTTCAGCTCACCATTAGGGCGCAGCGCCAGTCGCTCACCATTGATGGTCATGTAGCCGGCTTGTTCGACACTGTTTTGTTGGTTAAGTAGACCAGCCACCACGGAAAAATCGAGATTAAGCGCAGCCAAACGTTGCAGCGAGGTTTCCACATATAGCAGCTCTTGCTGCTCACCGGCCACGCTGACCTTACCGACACCGTCGACCAACTCTAACTCGCGCACCAGTTGGTCGACGTAGCGACGCAGCTCGACCATGCTGTAGTTCTCGCCGGAGACCATCAGCATCACGCCAAACACATCACCGAAATCGTCCATCACCTGCACCGGATTAACACCCGGCGGTAGGCTCGGCTCAAGGTCATTGACCTTGCGGCGCAACTCATCCCAGATCTGTGGCAGCTCATCTGGCCCGTAGGTCATCTGCATGCTCACCATAATCTGGGTCATCCCCGCCGACGAGGTGGAGGTGATCTTATCGATATAGGGCAACTGACGAATCGCCTTCTCCAGTGGATAAGTCAGCTCTTCTTCTACCTCCTGCGTCGTCGCCCCCGGGTAGGTGGCAATAACCATGGCATCTTTAAGGGTAAAGGCTGGGTCTTCCAAACGCCCTAGCTCGAAAAACGACACCGAGCCGCCCACCGCCAAGATCACCAAGAACAGCCAGGAGATGACTTTGTTTCGAATTGAATACTCTGCAATGGTCACTGGGCTTGCTCCTGTTGTTCAACGACGACTGCCATATCGGATCGTAAGCGGCTGAGGCTACTGGTGATGAGTTGGTCGCCCTCAGTGAGGCCTTGGGTAACCAAGGCGCCGTGGCTCACTACTTCACCCACCTCAACTTGTACTTGCTGGGCCTGGCCATTCACCACCTTCCAAGCATAAAACTCACCCGGCGCATTACCCGGCTGCAAGGCCGTTAGCGGCGCTAAGTAGCCCACTTCTGAGCTCAGACCGGCCGCGGCCATGTCCACCAATACCTGGACCTCGGTGCCCGGCAGCACTGGCGGGCTGATTTGCGGCATTGCCAGCCACAGCTCAAAGCTCTGGCTGGCTTGGGCCGGCTCGGCACTGTGCTTGTAGTAACTCACCGGGAAACTTTGCTGGAGGTTGCCAAAGGTTGCTGAAGGCTGGTAGCTAACTTCGGGCGCATCAGGGTCGATCTGTGCCATTACTGAGTTGGGCAGCTGCAGGCGCACATGCACTTGTTGGTGCTGATAAAGGCTTAACACCGTTTCACCGGGCGAGGTGCTCTCGAAGGCCTCTTTAGGCACCTCGGCAATCTCACCACTAAACGGGGCATACAGCTTTGAGTACTCCAGCTGGGCCTGCGCCAACTTGTAGTTCACCTCGGTCAGGCTCTTGTTTGCCTTAAGCTCATCAAACTCCGCCGGTGACAGAAGCTTTTGCTCAACCAGCCCTTGGGCCCGACTCAACTGACGCGATGCCAACTCGAACTGCGCCTTGCTATCGGCCAGTTGCTGACTCAGGGTGCGGTTGTCCAACTCGGCGAGTAACTGGCCTTTTTCAACAATGTCTCCGGCACGCACCAAGATGCGGCTGATCTCGCCTTCTAAGCGAAATGCCAATGGCGTCAGCTCGGCCGCTTCGGTCACCCCGTTAAACTGGCGATACTGCGAACTCTCGACCGCCCCCACTTCCACGGTTGATACCTGCAAGGTAGGCAGGCCTTCAGGAAGCCCGCCACGCTCACAACCGACAATACTCAACACCGCCATCGCGATACTTGCTTGTTGCCATTTACGCATTAGATGCCTCCCTCTCGTACCAGTGGACGAACATGCTGCCCGGGGGTCAGACGATTAGCGCCAACCTGAACAATCTGCTCACCGGCCTTGAGGCCGCCCAGTACTTCGCCACTCTCATCAAGGGTCACAATCACCTCGTTGACCACTTTCGCAATCGGGTCGTATTGGAACACAGCCACCTGCTGCCCATCTCGACGCACTATCGAACCGGTTGGCAGACGCCAGTTACTTTTATACTCCTCACCCCGCACCGACACGCTTGCCGCCATGCCCGGCAAGAAGTTCAAATGCTCAGGTCGTTCAACCGACAAGGTGATGTTGTAGGAGTTGGTGTCAGGATCGGGCTGGGTGGAGATCTCTTCAAATTCAGCAGCCAGCTCGGTACCGGCAAAGTTTGCCACAGTCACCCAATAGGAGGCGTCGCGCAGGCTTTCTACCGGCAAGCGTTTGGTCACACTTACCGGTAGGCTGAAGCTGATGTCGAAGGTATTACGACCCACTACCGTGACCACTGGCTGATTGGCCCCCACAAACTGATGTTGCTTGGCAAAGCTTAGCGACACCACGCCATCGAACGGCGCTGTAATCTTGGTATAGCTCAACTGGGTTTTAGCTTTTTCCAGATTAGCCTCGGCCGCCGTAAAGCTGGTGCGGGCTTGGTCATACATGTCTTCACTCACCAAGCGCCGCTCTGACAACTGCTGGGCTCGGGCAAGCTGAGCTTTGGCCAAGTCATACTCAGCCTGACGCGCTTCCAGCGATAACTGGTAATCGTTGGGGTCCAGGTTGGCTATCTGCTCGCCCTGCGCCACATTTTGGCCCATTCTTACCGGCAATGATTGGATCTCACCGGGCACCTGAAAGGCCAGTTGGGCGCGGTCATTGGCCTCAACCTGCGCCACAAAATGGAAGCTGTCACTGGTTAAGGTGTCGGGCACTTTCATCAGCTTCACTGGTGTCACAGCGGTAACCGACGTTTCTGTCTCTGAATAGGCATTTTTGCCAAACAGCATGCAGGCAGAAACGAGCGATACCAAGCCGACACCAGTCAGGCTCATCATTCGTTTGGATAGATGTAACATGGGGTAATACCGCTCCGTCGTGGGGCTGAGTTGGTCAGCCGGATAATTCAGGCGTATACTATACAGACGTGCAGTATATTTGATGACCGTTGCACCATCAAGCTATACTTTCCAATTGTATAGTATGTTTTATTGATATCATCAAACTATAGTTTGTCGCCATCTGTTGGCAGCACAATGTAAGGGGAAGAAGGTGAAAAAGGTCGGTCGACAGAGCGCCGCCAGCGCAGAACAAACCCGGCTAACCATTCTGCGGGAGGCCCTAAACCTGTTCAGTGAGCAGGGCTACAGCGCGGTCTCATTGCGGGCCATTGGGGAGCGAGCGGGGGTTTCCCATAGCCTGTTGCGCCACCACTTTGGTAGCAAGCTCAACATCTGGAAGCAGGTAAGCGATCATATGCATGAGCACTTTCGCGACTACATCTACCAGATCCTCGATGAGATCGATGCGCAGCTTCCTGCGCCTGAGCGCTTGTATCAGTTGCTGATTAGGATGATGGCAGGGCTGTTGTCAGACCCTCGCCCACTGCAGTTGCTTAAGGATGCAGTTAGTCAACAAGGAGAGATGCTAGATCACCTGTTTAATGATGACCGGCGGATCCACGAGCAGATGGAGTCATTGTTTATCGACACCCAGAAACAGGGCTTGTTGGCCGAGTTTCAGCTTAAAGAGCTTAAGTGGATGATGCTTAGCTGGGCCCACGCCGCGATAAGCTTAACCCCACTGTTAGAAGACAGCGTTGGGAAGACGGGTAATCAAGCTCAGCTACGCCACTGGCAGATATTTGCCTCGGTGCTTGCTCTGAAATTTGGTTTGAATGAGCAAAACATTCCCAAGATTAATGATCTGGAAGAGCTCGCCGTTGATTGCCCTTGTCCTTACGACTAGGCGCGACATGGCAGGTAGTAAGATGTGGTAGGCAGTAAAAAGGGGCGGATCACGCCCCTTGTTTTTGGGTATGGCTTAGCCCGGTTGTATCACCCGGGTAGATTCACGCACGATCAGCTCGATCGGTGGGATCCGATAGTCAAACTCACCACCACTCAGCATCGATAGCATGGCTTGCGCCACTGCCGCACCGGTTTGCAGTAGCGGCTGGCGAATCGTGGTCAGCGGTGGTACAAAGTAACGCGACACATCCAAGTCGTCGAAGCCAATCACCGAGATGTTCTCGGGCACCTTAAGCTTGCGTCTGTGTAGAGCTTGAACCACGCCGTAGGCACTCTGATCATTGGCGGCGAACACTGCAGAGAAGCGTAGCTTCTTATCTAAGAACTGCAGCATCGCTTTTTCTGATGCCGCCGAATTGAACTCGCCATAGATAACAAACTCATCCCGATAGGGAATACCGGCATCGCGCAGGGCTTTCTTGTAACCTTCCAAGCGTTGCTGCGCGTCATGATGGGCCACCATGCCCATCATATGGACAATCTGACGATGGCCTTGCTGGATCAGGTGGTTGGTCGCCATATAGGCGCCGACGCTGTTCTCCAGCTTGATGGCGTGCAGCTGCTCACCTTGCACCAACTGGCCCAGGCTCACCACCGGAATCGGTCCAGAGAACTCACGGAATTGGTTGGGATTAAGGCTGCCATTGACCACGATGATCCCATCAACGCCATGCTTGCTGAGGATCCCCATGGAGTGGTATTCGGTTTTGTTGTCCCAGTGACCTGAGATAATCAGTGCCGAATAGCCCTTAGCGTTTAGCTCACGCTCAATGCCCAACACCACCTCATTGGAATAGGGGCTGTCAGCATCTTGCACGAGTAAGCCGACCGTCATGCTGCGGCCACCTCTGCCATCACTGTTGCTGTATTGCGGCTTGTAGGACAGCTCGGCAATCGCCTTTTCAATACGGACCCGTTTCGCCTCAGAGATAAAGGTGGTGCGGTTCAAAAACCGTGAAACGGTACTGGCCGATACCTCGGCCAACTTGGCTACATCGTAAATAGTAGGACGTAGCTTTTTCTTATCAGTCACAGTCGTCATAGGTTTGATAGCGTTCTATTAGAATTATACTGTGCGGGCTTATTATCAGCTCGTTGCCGCTCATTAAATGAGCTATTGCTTCGGTTTGCATCACTGTTTGGTGAAACCCGATCCGGGCAAGGTAAGCTGTAGGCCAACACACGTGAAAACAGTTTCAAATGTACCGCAGCCTTATGTAGAGCGGGATGAGAAAATGTCTGACCTCAGACAATAGTCAGGTTTTTAGTAAGTTCATGAAACTGTTTCATGAAGATTCTGCCAATCGTTGCAAAAAAGTGGGATGTAGATCTCATTGAGTCTTGGGTAGCTAACGCTACCCAAGAAACAGTGGCTTATTGAAGGTTCAAGCGGTATACCGAAGTGGTGCCAGAGACTTCATTGCCAACCGCAATAAAGTGCTGACCAAGGCGGCTAAAGTAGGCGATCGACTCAGGGCCAAGGTCGCCCGCAGCAGGGTTGTACTGGTCGTTATCACACTCTCCATCTTCATCCACTTCGCTGCACACCGGCTCTGCAAAGTTACGGTTGTTGTGGAAGTCCAGGTAGCGGGGAATGCTTGGGTCACTCAGGTCGTACACCGCAACACCACCTTGACGCTCCAAGCCAATAAAGGCGATGGGCTTATCGGCAATCAAGGCGATAGTCACCGCTTCTGGCTCAATCCCTTTGTCGTCGCTGCGATCATCGCTCACTTGGCTGTCGTTGCTGGCATTCCAGTGTTGGTCGCTGTTAGCCATGGTCGATAGCTGGTCACCGCTGTCGAATACCTGCTCGCCGTCAAGGCGGAAGATACTGAACGAGCGCGCGCCAAAGGTGATCACATCCTGATCGGCGGCAATGACCTTGTCATCAGCAACTACCTTAATGCGACCAATGGCTTTCTTGTTGCCAATGGTGCCCTTCTTGCCGTAGCGGCTCTCATCCATCAACGGATGGGTAGGGTCGACCTTAAGCTTGTAGGCGCGGGTCTCATCGGTGTACGAGATGCAATCGTCGAGCGCTTCGCGGTAGGCCTGAGCGTCTTCGTCTTCACCGCCGCTCTGGTATTCATCGCCATCCCATTTGAAGCCGGCTTGCTCGCAGTGCATTTGGGTGGTCTCAAACACATACTCACGGCCATCACCCTCGTTCGCGGTCACCACATAACGCTCACCGTCAACACTGAAACTGGCGATAGCATCGGGCATGTAGTAGCCGACGAGCTGCGGGTAGCTCTCGCGATGGAACTTGTCATCTTTGTTGGTCGCGTCGAGCTGATAGCCTTGACCGCCGTCAGCCACTGGCGCCCAGCTTTTGGTACCCAGACCGAAGATACCGTCTACCGAGGCGCTGGCAATATCCACCACCGCAATGGCATTGTTTTCCTGCAAGCTGATCACGGCTTTCTTGCCATCGTCTGTCAGGGCGACGTACTCAGGCTCAAGGTCTTGAGCAACGCTTGCCCCATGGGGGCGCGGCGTACGCGCGCCATTTAGCTCGCCGGCACGTTCACCGTCATCGTTAAAAGCATGGAAGTTAATCTGGGTGACGCTGGCACTGTCTGAGGTGATACCGCTGGCCAGATCAATCAAGGTCACGCTGCCTTCTGGGTCAATCAGATAGTCATCACTTGGCTCTCCTTCGTTGGCCACCACCAGATAACGGCTATCCTCGCTCATGGTTACCATGTCGGGCAGCGCTCCTGCCGGGAAGGTTGCCAACAAGCTCAGGTCATCCGAGCGATACAGGGCGATAATCCCGTCCAGTTGCTTCACCTTGTTTTCAATGGCCACCGCCACCAAACCGTTTTTCGCCACCACGCTATTGGCGGCACCGATCTTCACGCCGGCCATCTCAGCGGCTTGTTCCAAGTCCAGACGCGCACTGAAAGCAGGGGCTCCTTGCGCGTCGAAGCTGAGTACATCGACACTCTTGTCTTCGGCGTTCACCACGTACAGCTGATCGCTGCAGCCATCGTAGCTGACGATTTCCGCGGAAGAGGTGTCAAAGTCATTGCTCGATATGTGGCGTCCCACCAACTCAAGCTTGAGCGAACTAAACTCAGTGGTGGCCGCGCGCTCGACGCTGGCACATTGGATCCCCAGCTGAGCAAGCTGGGCTTCGATCCCGGTGGACACAACCGTTTCGTTGGCGGTATGGGTTGCGCAAGCAACTACAGAGAGATTAAAGGCGCCAAGCAGGGCCAGGCGGGCAGAGCGAGCCATCATGATTCACATCCTTGTGTGTTTAGCGTTGAGTTGACTCGCCTAGACTAGGTAGTGCTATTTACATTTTTATGACAAGCAGAGCTATCGCTTTAATTTTATTAAATTTAAATAACCTACGCGGTTTGGCGAGTAACCAATAGTTGCAGAGGCGTCAGCTTGATTCCACGCACCCACAACCACGAAATTACGCAGGTCAACGGCGTGATCAGCACATCTCGCAGCAGCGGAGAAAGCTCGAGCATGCCGGCCAGATTAAATAGATAGATAAGCACCAGCATATGGCACAGATAGATACCCAGCACATCTTCACTGCTCAGTTTAAATGGCAGGCGTTTATCGGTATCTGGCAGAGCATTCAGCAGCATAAAAAGCCCCATGCCCCACAGCGGCGTACCGAACAAAAAGTCATGACTGATAAAGTCCACGTCGAAGTGACTGAGCGCCAGCCCCTCAAAGATGTGGATGTTCATACCAATCAACATCATCGCCATTGCCGTATAGGGTGACAGTTGCCAGCGACGGCGACGCGCTTCAAAGCCGAGCGCGAACATCAACCAAGAGAAAAACGGACCATTGCGGGTGGTGATACCCAGATCGATGCCGCTGAGTGATTGATAACTGCCCGCCAGTAAGCCGAGTAGATACAGCGCCAAGGACATAGGCAATAGCCAACGCAGCCATCCTCGGTTAACCAGCAACGCGGTTAAGCCAAGCGCACACAGTAGCCCTGGTATGTACCATAGATGCACCATACCGCCCTCCAGTAAACTGTCTAGCGGCGCGCTGGCCAAGTGTCGCCAGTAGTTGCTTCGTTCGACCAAGTAGCCCTCGCTGCCAAGCGTTTTCAGGTTAAACGGCAGTAACAGATAAAGCAGCGTCCACAGCCCCCACATCCTGAGCAAGGGTCGGCTATAACTGCGCAAGGTGATTGCGGTACTTTGTACTAACCTTGGTTGAATCAAGTAACCAGCGATCACAAAAAACAGCGGTACCGCAAAGCGCGCCAGCTGATTCATCAGCATGCCGATCCACGGCTGCTGGTTAATCAACAAGCTGCTCATAAAGGGCTTGGTGTGAATGACGACTACGGCCAGCAACGCGATTGCGCGCGCCCAGTCGAGGCGATGATTATGATGTGGGCTTTGGGGCATAGAAACTCAGTTGTTAAGCTTTTCAGTAGCAGGCCAGGGCGCAGTTTAAGCTGTAGAAATAAAAAAATGTTATCAGATAACATGAAAAATATTAATGTGAAAAACTCTTGCCTTACGCGGACAAATACGAGTAAGAGAGCGCAGCAATCCCACGTATTATGCACGATCAGCCCAATAAACATCGACTGTTAGTTTGCGCAGCAACTCACGAATTCGGCGTATTAAAAACGACAGATAGATTACATTTGTTTATTTGCCAGCCAGCCCGCGCTGATACTAAAGCAGGGTTTGTGGCAAAATGACGCCAGATTTATTCACTGCCTTTGCGCAGTTTAGTGAAACTTTTGGACTGTCTACTCTCAAGGAAGCAGAGAAAAGACAAATATAAAGCTAGGGATGGCGGTTAAATACCAAATAAATGCAACAACTTAGGGATAACCAGAGGTACCTATGACTTCAACCACCGCCAGCGACGCTGCCCAACCTAAGGGTGGGATCGCACGCTTCCTAGACACGATTGAACGTGTTGGTAACAAATTGCCAGATCCAGCCATACTGTTTTTGGGACTGCTATTTGTTGTCGGCATCTTCTCCATGATCATGGCTCAGTTCAGCTTTGCTGAGATTGACCCACGCAGTGGCGAAACCATCGTTATCAACAACCTGTTGAGCGCAGATTGGTTGGTCAAGCTGATGACCGACATGGTGAGAATCTTCACCGGCTTCGCACCGCTAGGTGTGGTACTGGTAGCGGTACTGGGTGTAGGTGTTGCTGAGCGTTCAGGCTTTATTAATGCCGCGCTAAAAGCGATGCTGAAGTTCACTCCGAAGAAAATGATTACCCCAGCAGTGGTACTGATTGGTGTTATCTCGAGTGTTGCGACTGACGCCGGTTACGTTGTGGTGATTCCACTAGCTGGCGTTATCTTCCACGCGGTAGGTCGTCACCCAATCGCTGGTATCACCGCGGCGTTCGCTGGTGTATCGGGCGGTTTCTGTGCCAACTTCATTCCTTCAGGTCTGGACCCGCTGCTACAGAGCTTCACCGAGAGCTCAGCTCAGCTATACAACGCAGACATGAAGATCAACCCGCTGAACAACTGGTTCTTCGCATCGGCTTCTTGTCTGCCTATCGTTGCCACCATTTGGTACATCACCGATAAAATCGTTGAGCCACGTCTGCGCAAGAACAGCCCGCTGGCCGATGACCTAGAGATCGACAACGATCTGCAAACCACCTCAAGCCGCGAAAGCTTCGCTTTCCGTGTTGCTGGCTGCATCATGCTTGCCCTGATTGGTGCCTTGGTTGCTATCGCCCTACCTCAAGAGTCGGTACTGCGCGCTCCAGCCGAGCTGGTTGAAGTGGTACTGCCAAGCGGCGAGATCGTGTTCGAAGAAGTTCGTTCACTGACTAGCTTCGCTGCGCCGATGATGCAGATCATCGTACCGCTTATCTTCATCTTCTTCGTGATTCCGGGTGTTGTGTTTGGCTACCTGAACGGTAGCTTCAAGAACTCCAACGACGTAGTAGCTGCGATGTCTAAGACCATGGAAACCATGGGCCACTACATCGTTATGGCGTTCTTCTGCTCGCTGTTTGTATGGGCCTTCGGCCAGTCAAACATCGGCGTATTGATGGCGATGAAAGGCGCTAACTTCCTGGAAGCGGTTGGCATGCCAGCACCAGCCACCATCGTAGGCATGATTATTCTGGTTGTTCTGGTAAACCTGTTCGTAGGTTCAGCCTCTGCCAAATGGGCGCTGATTTCGCCAGTACTGGTACCGATGCTGATGCAGATGAACATCTCTCCAGACTTGGTACAAGCGGCTTACCGTGTAGGTGATTCAAGCTCGAACATCATCACCCCGCTGATGCCTTACTTCCCACTAGTAGTGGTGTACTGTCAGAAGTACGCGAAAAACGCCGGTATCGGTACCCTGGTTGCGACCATGCTGCCTTACTCGATTGCGCTAGCCATCTTCTGGACCCTGTTCCTACTGGGCTACTGGGCACTGGGCTTCCCTCTGGGTCTGGGCGCCAGCTACGTATACCCACCAGTGCTGTAAACCTCAGCACTGTCAGCAAAAAGGCCACATCCGTGGCCTTTTTTAGTTGTCGCGATTAAATAGCTTAGCGGCATGTTGATAAAACCAATCTATCGCCGGCCCTTTTCCACGATCACGCCTTTTTACCAAAGCAACTTCCGTCAGCATACTCGTCCCCAAGCTGTCGGCTGGCATACGCTGCATCTCTGCCTGATACCACTCCGACTCTGCCAGATGCTCCGGTACGATAGCCCAACCTAAACCAGCTACCACCAACTCGATGATCGAGTAATAACTGTCGATAAACCAATGGTCGCTGGAGACGATCTGCTCCCCTGATTTACCCTGCTGATCGCAGATTACCAACTGCCGATAGCTCTGCAAGTGCTCCAAGCCGAGTTTGTCGATCTGAGCAAGCTGATGGGATTTCGCCACAATCAAACACTGACGAAACTGTGATAGCAAGCTGTATTGCAGGCTGTCCTGTTCGTCTTTCGCATACCATCTTTTCGGGTAAAACGTCAGGCCCAGATCGGCTTCCCGCCGGCTTACCCATTGGGTAATGTCCGACTGACTACCATTGATCAGCGTAAGTTTGAGGCGTGGAAACTGACTAGCAAAGTCTTGAAAAAACTCCCGCTGCAAAGTGATCATCATTGACTCATCAACGGCCAGTTGCAGGCTAATCTCACTGCCTTGAGAATACTCTCCTGCTCTGGCTTGCAATCGCTGACTTTGATTGAGCAACAGCCGCGCATCTTCCAGCAACTCGGCGCCCGCATGGGTTAGCACCGGCAGGCGCCGGGAGCGATCAAACAACTCCACTCCAAGGTCGAGTTCCAAGTTAGCCACCGCCGTACTAACCCGCGACTGCGCCTTGCCAAGGTGGCGAGCAGCGGCAGAAAACGAGCCCTTATCGGCGGCAGCGACAAACGCTCTAAGCTGTTCAAGATCCCAGTTCATCCACCCCCCAAACTATCTGCTTTGCGGATACTTAATAACTTTATTCCATCTGAATTATGCCGATAATGCCCGGATGATGACAGAGGTAAACCCATGAGCGACACATCCCCTATCCAAACCAGCGTAGCCCGCACCTTTTGGCGCTATGCGATTCCTTCGGTAATGGCCATGCTGATCAGCGGGCTGTATCAGATTATCGATGGGATCTTTGTTGGTCAGTTTATCGGGATGGAAGGCCTGGCAGGGATCAACCTGGCATGGCCACTGATCTGTGTGATTATCGGAGTTGGCCTATTGGTTGGCATGGGCGCTGGCAGCCTGCAGTCCATCGCCCGGGGTGAGCAAGACGAAGGGAAAGCCCGGCAAATACTCTCCACCGGCCTGATTCTTTCGTTGCTCTACTCGCTTGCTTGTACCCTGCTGTTATGGCTATTTGGCGACTCGCTACTACAAGTCCAGGGCGCAGCAGGAGACGCGCTGGCGCATGCTCAAAGTTACATACAGGTGTTCATTTGGGCAGCTGGAATCACAGTGGTTTCCTCTGCTCTCCCCCTGCTGGTGAGTAACGATGATAGCCCGAGAATATCCACCTCCTTGATAGGCCTTGGCGCAGTACTGAATATCTTGCTCGACTACCTGTTTATCGGCGTGTTTGACTGGGGCTTGCGCGGGGCGGCATTGGCAACAACAGCAGCCCAAGGTGTGGTCTGTATCTTGGGACTGGGCTACTTTTTTAGTCGCTATGCCAAGCTTCGTTTGAAGTGGAACGAATTGCGATTTGTCACCGACCACGCAGTAAAGCTAACCGGCTTGGGTACTTCTAACTTACTGATGTACTGCTATTTTGGTTTTATTATCGCACTGCACAATGCCATGTTTATGCAGGTTGGCGATACTGTGGATGTTGGCGCCTTTGCCATCGTCGGCTATCTGGCCACCCTCTACTACCTGTTTAGCCAAGGGATCGCTAACGGCCTGCAGCCGCCGGTCAGCTACTACTTTGGCGCAGGCCAGTACCCGCGGATCAGCCAGACCTTTAACCTGGCCTTGGCCACCATCATCGTCAGCGGATTGGCTTTCACTCTCGTGCTGAACCTCTTCCCCGAGCAGGCCATCGGCTTGTTTGTCGATGACGACCCACAGCTGCTGGCAGCCAGTATCCCGGGGATCCGCATCCATATACTAGGCTTGGCCCTCGACGGCTTTATCTTCCTCGCCTCGGTCTACTATATGGCGGTCAACAAAGGGCGTCAGGCCACCATGATATCGATCAGCAATATGCTGGTGCAGATCCCGCTGCTGTTGCTGCTACCCCGCGTATTGGGTGTCGCCGGGGTATGGATGACCGTGCCGCTGTCCAACCTACTACTGGGATTGGTGATCGCCTATTTCTTATTAAAAGAAGTCCGACGCTTTCGCCAAACGCCGACCAAGCAATCGCTACACGTCAGCAACGCAGTCTAAAAAAAACTGGGCGCTCGTTTCACTCCTAAGTAATATCAAGGTGCCCGCTCGATCTGAGCGGGTTTATCATGGATGAGGACTAGGAAGAAAATGAAAAAACTCAGTGTTCTAATTGCATTGGCCCTGGCAGGGCAAGCGGGCGCATCGACGCTAGCAGATAGCCGCAGCATAGCCATAGGCGGCACCGGCGTGGCCTCGGCCAACTACATCAGTGCCAGCCTGCACAATCCGGCGCTTGCCGCGAATCACAGCAGCGAAGATGGCTTTGGTATGCTGCTGCCCACCCTAGCGGCACGTATCCACGATGGCGACGATATGATTGATGAGCTGGAGGATTTCCAGGGCATCAACGATAGCCTCAGCAGCAACCCCAGCGAGCAAGAGCTGGAGCAATGGCGTAACGCACTGCGCAAGCTCGATGGCAACGAGGTCAATGCTGAGGCCACCTTTGGCCTAGTGATAGCGATTCCCAATTCTTTGGTCAGCACCAACTTCTTCACCAAGGCAAACGGGATCAGCCTTGGTAAGACCATTGTCGATGAGGACGACCTGGACCTCGACGACCCAAATTTTGAAGACCTAAACTCATTCGCTCAAGCCATCGGAGGCGGTACCCTGGACATCGGCCTGAGCCTGGCAAAAAGCTTTGAAACCAGTGGCGGCATCTGGCAGGTGGGCGCCTCTCCCAAGTATCAACGCCTCTACTCGCTGAACTACAAAGCGACCGTCGACAGCTACGAAGACGATGACTTCGACATCGATGATCGTCTGGAAAAGAGCGGCTTTAACATCGACCTAGGTACTGCCTACCACTTCGACAATGGGGTGAGCTTGGGTTTAGTAGGCCGCAACTTAGTCTCGCGCGAGCTTAAAACCAATGTCAGTCAGAGTAGCCAAGCCACCTTCCAAGTGAAGCCAGAGTTTACCGCTGCGGCAGCGTTTACCGGCGACTGGTACCAGATGGCCTTCGACATCGACCTGAACAAGCGCCAGTACTTCAAAGAGTATGATTACAAGCTGCAATACGCGCGCTTGGGTGCCGAGGTAGAAGCCAAGTGGGCGCAAGTTCGGGTGGGCTACGCCTATAGCATCACCAGCTCCGGCAGCGACTTGCTCACTGCTGGCTTTGGCTTTACCCCTTGGGGTAAATTTGGTCTCGATCTCAGCGGCCAAGTGGGCAAAGACGATCACTACGCCCTCAGCGCACAGTTTATCTTTACCCTGTAGGCAATCGAGCTAAAAAGGGCCTGCATGTGCAGGCCCTTTTTTATTGCGGCAGTATCGCGTTAGAAACGGCTAACATGAAACACATGGTCGATACTGGCAATCTCATTGAGCACGTGCTCGCCCGGCTCATCGGCCACATCCAAAATGGTATAGGCAATATCGCCACGGCTCTTGTTGAGCATATCCAGCACGTTGATATCCAAGGCCGACAGCTTGGCCAGTACCTGACTCAGTACATTCGGAACATTGTCGTTAGCAAAGGCGATGCGGTGGCCACCACTGCGCTCTAGATAGATATCTGGGAAGTTCACCGAGTTGCGGATATTGCCGTTCTCCAGAAAATCGATCAGCTGCTCAGCGGCCATGCGCGCACAGTTTTGCTCGGCCTCTTGGGTACTCGCGCCAAGGTGCGGCAGCAGCAGCACCCGCGATTGGCCCAGCAGAGTCGGCGAGGGGAAGTCACACACATAAGTCGACAGGCGCTCTTCAGCCAAGGCGCTCAACAGTGCGTCTTCTTCCACAATCGAGCCACGGGCAAAATTGAGCAGGGTCGCTCCCATCTGAATATTGGCCAGCATCTCGGCGTTGATCAGCCCTTTGGTGTGCGCATTGGCCGGCACGTGCAGGCTGACGTAATCACAGCGACTTAGCAGCGAGGCCAGGTTCTCTGCCTTCTCAATCTGCGAAGACAAACGCCAGGCTGCATCGACACTCAGCACCGGATCATAACCAATCACCCGCATGCCCAAGTTCAACGCAGCATGAGCGACACTGGCACCAATCGCACCGAGGCCCACCACGCCTAAGGTTTTGCCATTCAGCTCGCCACCGACAAAGCGTTTCTTCTCGCGCTCCACCAGCTTGTTAAAATCATCGGCTCCGGATTGACCATCTAAGCCCGCGACAAATTCCAAGCCTTGAGCAACCTTACGGGCGCTCATCAACATACCGGTGAGCACCAGCTCTTTGACCGCATTGGCATTGGCACCGGGGGTGTTAAACACCACGATGCCCTGATGGGTACACTGATCCACCGGGATATTGTTCACCCCAGCGCCGCAGCGAGCGATGGCTTTAACTGATTCGGGAAAGTCCTCCTGATGCAGGTTCTGGCTGCGCAGCATCAAGGCGTCGGGGTTGCCGATATCCGCCGACAGCAGATAGTCGTCTTGAGGAAAGCGGGCCAGTCCGACAGGGGATATGTTGTTGTAGGTACGGATGTTTCTCATCGTTATCTTTCTCCCTGAAATAAAAAGGGCAACGTAAACGCTGCCCAAAACAAAATCCTTTTTTATGCCACTTGGTGGTAGGCCCAGTTGAGCCATGGCACCAAGGCCTCTAGGTCTTGGCTCTCCACCGTCGCGCCACACCAAATCCGCAGCCCCGAAGGCGCATCCCGGTAGGCGCCGATGTCATAGGCCACGCCTTCACTATCGAGCAGCTTGATCATCTGTTTCACCTGCGCAGCCTCCAGCGACAGGCTCAAGCACACGCTGGTGTTAGAGCGGCAAGCCGCGTCGCTGGCCAGAAAATCAATCCAGTCATGCTGGGCCACAAAGTTTTCCAGCACCACCAGATTACTTTTCGACTTGGCGATACAGGCCTCCAAGCCACCCAGTGATTCCACCCAACGCAGCGCATCGATGTAATCTGCAACACACAGCATCGACGGAGTATTGATGGTGGCGCCCTCAAAGATCCCTTCAATCAGCTTGCCGCCTTTGGTTAAACGGAAGATCTTCGGCAGTGGCCAGGCTGGGGTATAGCTTTCCAGACGCGCCACCGCTTTGGGGCTGAGGATAATGATGCCGTGGGCACCTTCGCCGCCGAGCACCTTCTGCCAGCTAAAGGTGGTCACATCCAGCTTCTGCCAAGGCATCGCCATCGCAAACACCGCCGAGGTCGCATCGCAGATGGTCAGGCCTGCACGGTCATCGGCGATCCACTCACCATCGGGTACACAAACGCCGGAGGTGGTGCCGTTCCAGGTAAAGATGCAATCGTTAGCACCGTTGTACTGGCTAAGATCGGGCAGCTGGCCATAGTCGGCGCTGTAGCTGGTCACGCCATCCAGCTTGAGCTGCTTGGTGATATCGGTCAGCCAGCCGGCGCCAAAGCTCTCCCAGGAGAACACGTCCACCGGGCGCTCGCCCAATAGCGACCACATAGCCATCTCCATCGCACCCGTGTCGGAGGCAGGCACAATGCCGATGCGATAATCGCTGGGGATCTGCAAAATCTCCCGGGTCAGCTCGATGGCTTCTTTTAGGGTTGCCTTGCCAAGGCTGCTGCGGTGGGAGCGCCCCAAGGTGTCCAATTTAAGCTTGGCCACATCGTAGCCCGGGCGCTTAGCGCAGGGGCCAGAAGAAAAGTTGGGGTTGGCAGGTGGATAGAGCGGCTTCATCGATAACTCGTCCTTAAGCTGTTGAATATTTAGTCAAAGCATCAGTATAAACACTTAGTTCTGCAGGTAAATTGATCGCTGTAGCTGTTTGAAACGCCAACGAAAACTCAGTAGTTACCGCCAGCTCAGCAAGCCCTTGCAGGCAAAGCTCCGGCAAGGGCTGAAGTTAGTGGTGATTGTCTCTGTGATTTCCCGGAAAAACCTTACGCGGCAGACTAGCCTTCACTACCCGATGCCAACTCAAAGCCTTCGTCCAGCCAGCCACATACGCCGCCAATCATCTTCTTCACCGGGCGCTCAAGCTTAGCCAAGCGGATCGCCGCCTTCTCGGTGGCATTACAGTGTGGCCCGGCGCAATAGACCACAAACAGCGTGTCTTGGGGATAGTCCGCCAGGTTCGCTTGATTCAACTTGGCGTAGGGAAAGCTCACTGCGCCGGCAATATGCCCTTCATTGAAGGCCGATTCGGCGCGCACATCCAGCAGCACAAAGTCGTGGCGTTGGTTGCTGAGGGCATGGTGGACATCCCAGCAGTCGGTTTCAAACTGCTGCAGGGCCTGGAAGTGGGCCAACGCTTGCTCGGGGCTGGCGGCGGGGATACGGCTAACGGCGGAACTCATCATCAAATCTCCTTTTGTGGTTTTGCACGTGTTAACTATTCGAGCGTTTACCTCGCGAGTACCAATCCAGTCTCCACCAAGTTGAGCCTTTGCGAAATTGGCTTTACAGTCAACTATCGATAATATCCAGCCATCGCGTTTAAAATATAGCGTTTAAACCATAGTGCTTAGAAAAGGAATGCCTATGCGCGTTGCAATACTCTGCCACCCCAATGTCGCCCTGTTCGAGATGGCCTGCGCCAGTGAGCTGTTCGCCCTACCCCGGCCGGAGTTTGAGCAGTGGTATCGGTGTGACATGGTCAGCTTTGAGGATACACCCATCGCCAGCCTTGGCGGCTTGACCCTGCAGGCGCAAACGGTGACGAGCCTGAGTGATTATGAGATGGTAGTGATCCCCAGCTGGACAACCACGAATCCGACGCTCGGCGAGCCACTACGCTCAGAGCTATTGTACTCAGAGCTATTGCACGCCCACCAGCGTGGCTGCCGGCTGGTCTCCTTTTGCTCCGGGGCATTCTTACTGGGCGAGCTGGGCGTGCTAGACGGCCAGCGCGCAACCACCCACTGGCGTTATGCCGAACTATTTCAGCGGCGCTTTCCCAAGGTCAGCTATGTGGATGATGTGTTGTATGTTCGCCATGGCAACGTAGCCTGCTCGGCGGGCAGCGCTGCAGCTATCGACCTCGGTCTGGCGTTGATCCGTGAAGACTATGGCTATGCCATCGCCAACCAAGTGGCAAGGCGTTTGGTGGTATCGGCCCAGCGCGATGGCGGGCAAAGTCAGTTTGTAGAAACGCCCATATTGGCCCACCCCAATCACTTCGCCCAAGCCTTAGATTGGGCGATTGAGCACTTGCACGAGCCCTTGGATATCGACAGCCTGGCAGCCAAGGCTGCCATGTCGCGGCGCACCTTTGATCGCAAGTTTCGCAGCAGCTTTAAGCTAAGCCCACAACAGTGGCTGACTCAGCAGCGCTTACAGCTGGCCAAGCAGATCTTGGAGAGTGAGGCGTTTGCTATCGATAAGGTCGCCCAGCTAAGTGGCTTCGATAACGCCATTACCCTACGCCATCATTTTCGCAAGCAGCTAGGGATCTCTCCCAGCCACTATCGGCGGCAGTTTGCGGCCAGCTAGGCGCTTAGCTGGTCGCCTTGCTGCGCGCCCCGGCGCTACGAGAGCCCGTTGAACGCCGCTTCCCGCCACTACGGCTAGTACCTTTAGCGGAGCCTTTTCGCGAACCTTTGCTCCAGCGCGGCTTGCTCGGCGCTGTTAGGCCGCTAAACGCCGCCGCAGACACTGGCTGCTGCAGCAAGCTTTGCAACTGCTGCTTGAGGTCTGTCATAAACGCGCCACTTTGATGCTGGGCGCTCGCTATCGCCTCCAGCTGCTGCTCCCACAAGGCGGTCATATCCGGCAGGCTACAGGCCTCGGGCAATGCACCAATCAAGGCCTTCCCGGCCTCGGAGGCATGGATCTGCTTACCCTGGCGCTGCAAAAAGCCACGCTTAAATAACAGCTCGATAATGCCGGCGCGGGTCGCCTCGGTGCCCAAACCATCGGTGTCTTTGAGTACCTTTTTCAGCTCTTTAGATTGCACAAAACGGGCGATCCCGGTCATCGCCGCAAGTAAGGTCGCATCGCTAAACGGCTTAGGCGGCTGGGTCAGTTTATCTTCAACCACGCCTTGCTCGCACAACAGCTGCTGACCTTGGCTAAGCGCGGGCAGGCGGCTTTGCTGCTCACCGCTTTGTTGTTCAGAGCTTTGCTGCTTGTCGGTTGCGCCTTCACGCTGGAACAACACCTTCCAGCCTAAGGCTAAATCTTGTCGTGCCTTGGCTAAAAACAACCCCTCTTCGATGCGGATCTCCGCGCGCACCTCACGGTAGCGATAGTGGGGATAAAACTGAGCCAAGTACTGGCGGGCGATCAGCCCGTAGATCTTCTGCTCGGCATCACTCAACTTGGCCGAGGCCAGCTGCTTTTCGGTGGGGATAATCGCATGGTGGGCGTCCACCTTAGCATCGTTCCAGGCCTTGGATTTTAGGCTGGTATCGGCCTTAGCGGCGAACTCACCGAGCGCAGGATGGTTGTTGGCCAGCGCCGCCACGACCTTGGGCGCCGCGGCATGTTGCTGGCGAGGAAGATGGCGGCTATCCGAGCGCGGATAGGTGATCAGGGTATGGCGCTCATACAGGCTTTGCGCTACCTCTAAAACCTGTTTGGCGCTCATGCCAAAGCGCTTGGCGGCATCGATCTGCAGGCTGGAGAGGTTATAAGGCAGCGGCGGTGCCTGCTGCTTGTCTTTGGCCTCTAGTTTATCCACCAGCGCGTTTTGCTGGGTGATCTTGCGCGCCACATGCTCGGCCAGTTTGCGCAGCAGTACCCGCCCGTCTTCATCTTGGTAGGGCAGGCAGGCCTCGGAGGGCTGCCACATTGCCGAGAAGCGCTCGCCATGTTCGGTAAGCAGCTCGGCACGCACTTGATAGTAGGGCTTGGCAACGAAGTTGGCGATCTCCAGATCGCGCCTTACCACAAGGCCAAGCAGCGGGGTTTGCACCCTTCCGACCGACAGCACGCCCGGGTAGCCCTGCTGACGACCACGCACGCTGTAGGCTCGGGTCAGGTTAATGCCATACAGCCAATCGGCATGGCTGCGGGTACGGGCCGAGTCCGACAAGGCGGTGAACTCGCCATTGCCGCGTAGCTTGTCCAGCGCCTTGCGCACCGCAGGCGGGTTAAGGTCGCTAATCAGCAGCCGCTGAATGCTGGCCATCTTGGCCTTGGGCAGGCGACAGTGTTCAATCACCAAATCCACCAACAGCTGCCCTTCGCGGTCGGGGTCGCCGGCGTGCACCAGCTGAGAGGCTTGCTTGGCGAGCTTTTTGATCACCGTAAGCTGCTTGGAGGTTTGCCGCTTGGGGCGCCACTGCCACTGCTCGGGCACGATTGGCAGGGTATCCAAGCGCCACTGTTTGAAGCGCTCGTCATACTGCTCGGGCTCGGCCAGCTCCAGCAGATGGCCGATACACCAAGTCACGCAATCGCCGTTCGCCAGCTCGATATAGCCTTCGTGTTTTTTTTGTGGCTTGGGCAGCACTGCCGCGATGGCGCGCCCCAGGCTAGGCTTTTCTGCAATGTATAAACGCATGGCAATCACTGTATATAAAAACAGTAATCATAATCAAGCGAATAAATGCTGGCAAGCGTCCACATTACGCAGGGAACCTGCAGGAAACTAAGCAGCTACTACGCCAAGAGTAACCAAGCCAAGGTCGCACTGGATATCGCCAACCATAGGATCACGCCAAACACTAAGGCCTTAGCACCCGAGGCCTTCACCTTCTCCAGTGAGATACTCGAGCCAATCAAGAACAGACATAGCACTAAGGCTTGCTTGGCCAGACTAAACACCCAATCGTAGGCAAGCTGGAACTGCGGCAGCGTGTCGCTCAGCAAGATGGCGGCGCAGTAAAACAAGATAAAGTAGGGAATGACAATTTTGCGGCTGCCACTTCGAAACAGCAGCGCACTGACCAAGGCCACTGGCACAATCCACAGCGCCCGCGACAGCTTTAAGGTGGTGGCGGTAATCAGTGCCTGCTCGCCATAGGCCGATGCCGCGCCCACCACCGAGGAGGTGTCGTGGATGGCAATCGCCGCCCAGGTACCAAAGGTGGTTTGGTCCAATTGCAGCGCATGGCCAATCACCGGGAACACAAACAAGGCAACAGAGTTGAGCATAAACACCGTGGCTAGCGCCATGGCTATCTGCTGATCCTTGGCCTTAATCGCCGGTGCGACAGCTGCGATGGCACTGCCGCCGCAGATGGCGGTACCCGCCGAGATAAGATAAGAGGTGGTGATCTCTAAATTGAGTAGCCGCGCCAGCCCCATACCTAGCGCCAGCGTAGCCACAATGCTGGTAACAATCAGGCCCAGTCCATCACTGGTCACCGCTAAGGCCTGCTGAACGTTGATGCCAAAGCCCAAACCGACAATCGAATAAGCCAGCAGTTTTTTGGTCCAGCGCGTCAGCTCGAGATTTGCTGGCACCAGCCCAAGCGTCGCCAAGCTAAAGCCCATCACCAATGCTGACGCAGAGGAGATAAACGGGAACAAACATAACAATGCTGCGGCAACAAATACGACTTTCTGCTTCATCACTATCTACCAACAAGGAGGCAACCCACCGGGCCTAACCAACGGGCGCATACGCGCCTTTCTTACAGCCGCCATAATACGCCCGCTCGATGTTTAAATATATTTAATTGTTATTTACAGCTGTTTTGAGAAACTAAACAAATTAGAGATCGAGTTATTGAAGAGCAAAGGAAATGACAGCGATAAATCCAGCCATCACCATTAAGCAGCTGCGAGTGTTTAGCCAGATTGCCCAGCAGGGATCCTTGAGCCAAGCCGCCATTGAGCTGCATCTCTCTAAAGCGGCGGTCAGCCTGGCCCTTGGCGAGCTGGAAAAGCAGCTCGGCTATTCCTTGTTTGACCGGGTTAACAAACGACTCCAGCTCAATCAACAGGGCCGCCAGCTACTGCCTTTGAGTGATGAACTATTGCAGCGTCATCAGCTGCTAGCCAGCCTGTCAAATCAGCCCAATGCACTGACCGGCCAACTGAAGATTGGCGCCAGTCAAACCATCGGCAACCACCTGCTCCCCGCGATGCTGGCGGCCTTTAGCCCCGCTGACCAAGTATCTGGCTTGGTGGACAAGGATATCCGCATCTCCAACAACGACTTGTTATGCCAACAGCTACTGGATTTTCAGATAGACGTGGGCCTGACCGAAGGTGAAGTGAGCGACCCTCAGCTAATCGCACAGCGCTTTGGCGGCGATGAGATGTGCGTTATCGCCCCAAAAGACTGTCCGCTGGCCTCGGCAACAGCACTGGATATTAGCGAGCTTGAGCAACAGCAGTGGCTACTGCGCGAAACCGGCTCCGGTAGCCGCAACTACTTCCTCAAACACGTAGCCCCCGCGCTGAACAGTTGGCAAGAGGGCTATCAGTTCAACGCAACCACCGCGATCATCAACGGCGTCGCCGCCGGCCTCGGCCTTTCGTGCTTATCGTTGCATTCGCTCCGCGCCAGCCGCGTGGCCGATCAGGTGGTACACTTGCCGCTTAAACAAGCGCTATTTCGTGACTATTACTTGGTGCTGCACAAAGACAAATATCGCGGTGCTCTGCTCACGCACTTTACCGAGTTTGTGCTTGCATCTTAAGCGCGCCGACAGCCTCAAGCACCGTCAGCTTTCTTTACAATTTCCTCTATTTTTCAAGTGCTTTGCTAGCACCGCACAAACATAAAACCTTTATAAACAAATAATTATTTCCTGTGGTTTAGATATTGCAGTGGCTCGGGCTGTCGACGGATTGACTAACTTGTAAATAGAGGGAGCTATGAAACAACGCTAATTGATTCAATCACTTAGTGCTGCAGCCTTGTTGTTTACTGCACAACAAGCCTCTGCAGTGGTGCTAACTTTCACCGACCAAGCCGCTTGGGAAGCCAGCGTTGCCGGCTACACCATTATCGATGAAACCTTCAGCGGCCCCGAGAATCTCTGGGATCCGCTATCGGGTAGCAGCAATGTTCAGGCAGGCGTTATCGATGTTGAGCTCAGCGGCGGGCATCAACTCGATGATGAACCCACCCCTGTGGGTGTGCTTGGCAACGGTTTGTTCTCCGGTGAAGTGGACGCCAGCTTCCCCATCTTTGGCAATGAAGATGACGAGGATCCTGAGGAGCATGATGGCGTCAATCTAAGCTTTGGTTACAGCAACTTTGGTTTCGGCATCTATAACCTAGCTGATACTTTTCTGGATGCTGACGATGACCAAGCGCCCAGCCTGCTAGACGTGTCCGAAATCGGCATCGCGGTGAATGGCGAGGAGTTCATTTTAAGCGACCTACTGGGACTATCACCGGATTCAGAAGGCAATATCGATGTGCTGAATGTGCCCTTTATTGGCTTTAGCTTCGGTGGAATGGAAGTGTCTTCCTTTAGCTTTATCCACGGCGATCAGATCCGTGATGTACAAGGCGCTTATGAAGAGTTCACCATCGACGGCATCCTGTTCGCCACCGACTCTCGTTCGGCTTCGGCGCCTGAACCCACCACCTTGCTATTGTTTGCACTGGGCTTGCTAGGCTTGAGACGCCGCTTGGGCTAAGGCCTTTCTGCGTGAACGCTTCGCTCCGAGCGAGGCGTTTGCGAGCTACAAGCACTTCTCGTAACACTGCTCCAGCAGCGGTTTGCCCCAAAGCTCGCACGGGTACTCTTTGACAAGCTCAAAACCGTAGCGCAGATACAGCGACTTGGATACCGCTAAGCCTGCCACCGTCCACAAGATGACCTTTGCATAGCCATGTTCTGCACAAAAGGTGATCGCCTCATCCATCAGCCGTTTACCGAGCCCCTTGCCTCGAGCGATGGGATCGAGAAAGAACCAACGCAGCTGGGCCTCAGCCATCGAGTTCTCGCAGATGCAAATACACCCAAGCAGCACTCCTTGTTGTTTTACCAGCCAAATCCGCTCTCGCTCGCTGCTGCGCTTGGCGAATTGCGCTAGGGGTTCTGCCACATAAGGCTCAAAGCTGGCATCAAAACCATACTCTTTGGCATACAACAGGCCATGCTGGGTAACGATACTTCCCAGATCGCCGGGTTCCAGGGTGTTGCTGATAATCATCACCGCTCCTTGGCATTCATCACGCCGCGAGTTAGTTCTTGGTTGCCACCAAAAAGAACAAGGGGTAGTCACGTAGCTCACGATCAGCACCCTCTTTGGTAATCGAAAAATACTGGCTCTCACCTTCCACCGTAAAGTGATGCTGGGTGAGCATCTTTGACAACTGTTCGATATCAAAGCCATTGTGACCATCAAAGCCGGGCTCATGGTGATGAAACGAGCCATCTTCCTTGTAGAGATCGGCAATCATCAAGGTTCCACCAGCCTCGAGGCAAACGGATGCTTGGCTAAAGAACCCCTGCAGATCCTTGACATGATGCAACGCCATTAGCGATACCAGTGCTGACGCAGGCTCTGAAGGAAGAGCCGTTGATGTATCAATATTACTCCACGAGTTTGCCAGTGCTTTTTGCTCAGCCTGTTTGAGCATGGCCAGAGAGGTATCGACGACGGTGACGCGTTCAAACTCATCCGCTAATAGGCAGCTCAACAGGCCGGTGCCGCCGCCAAAATCAACCAGGTGGCGGTAAGATCTAATCGGTGTCTTCCTCAACTTTTCCGCAGTCGCCGACGCTCTCTCGATGCGCATGGGGTTTTGCTCCCACGTGCTGGCTAACTGATCAAAATACTCACTCATTGCGACTACACACTCCTGAAAACTCACGACTTAGCCGAAGGTGGCTGTTGTTGCTCAAAATTGCCGTTTCTCAGGTAGTGCACCACCTGCTTGATCACAGCTTCGTTCTTCATCAGAAAAGGGTGGCTAACCGGCATCTCGATATGATCATTCATCCCCTCAAGCTTGGTGCGCTCGATGGATACCTTGCCATCATCGGTGCTTGGGATCAGCTGTGACAAGATCAGATTGATGCTCTTAGTGCCGGCGATAATGCCCAGATCAAACTCGGCTTTACCCAAGCGATTCGGCACGCTCAGCTCTCCGGTGCCGAGCTGCAATCCAGCCTCACCATTGAGAAAACGAAAGCCGGGCACGTCGGCGAGCTTGTCGACCACCTCGCTACCTTGATTGGGAGGCCCCAACATCACCACACGCCCCAAGTTGTTGATGGGCTGTTGACTTAGATATTGCCGCAGCAGAATACCGCCAAGGGAATGCGTGACGAAGTGGATCGTCATACCATCCGGGCACTGCGCCAAGGCGGGTTCAATGGCCATATCGGCCAGCTGCTCGATGGGGTAATCCCGCGACGGATAACCCAAGTTTACCGGCGTAAAGCCTTCTTCCTGCAAGGTTGCTTCCAACACCTTCATCGAACTTGGCGTACGGGCAAGGCCGTGCAATAGCACAACACATGAGGCGTGGGCACTCACAGAGAAAAACAGCAGAAAAACTATCGACATCAACTTCATACTACGGGCCTACAACAACGCGGTTTCACGGCGGCTAAACACGGCAAACAGCGGAGCAGCCAATACCGAGGATTGACCAAAAGGTTATCATCCGCGCCAACGCTTATCCATCAGCCTTGCTGTTGCGGAGGAACTATCACGGTATGATGAGGCCTGCGTGGCAGACGCATCAGATCAAACATAGGTCATTGATAGTTTGAACAAACACACTTCTGTTGATAGTTTTGAAAGCACTATCTAAACACACATATGGTGTTGTTTGGCCAATGATGGATAGGCCTGTTCGCCAATTGACCAAGGATGTCAATCGCTTTGATGCACGCTAAAACCAAACTCTTTCTTCTTATCCAACTGGCCATTGCCGGGTTGGTCGCTGTAGATATGTGGCAAGACCGCTTTATTCTTGCCGAGCCTTCTTTGCCCGGCCCCTTCGGGCTGGCCCTGTTCAGCGCAATCGTCATTCTTTATGCCTGGATCCCCGGGCTGGTCTGCTGGTCTGTCGCCAAAAAGCTCACTCCGGCAGATAGTGAGTGGGCCCCCTACTGGGTGATCACCTTCTTTAGCTGCTGGCTGTCAGTGATCGCATGGTTAGTCTCGATAATTCATGGGGTGAGTAAGCCAGATCGGGCATACACCATCTTGCCAGAGTTTATTCTGTGGTTCTCACTGATCCCCATCGTGGTGTGTTTTTGCTATCAGCGCGTCAACCGCTGGTATCGCCGCAGGCTTATTGCTGACTCACCTAGCACATCTAAAGAGTCCAGCCGATGAGATGTTCCTCTTGCTTTAAAGAGTTCCCCAAGCAGCAGCTCCAGCGACTGGATGCAAGCCTCTACTGCAACACCTGTAAAGATAAGCTGTTGTCCAAACCCAGCAAAAACATTATTCGGGATACGGTTGCTCGCGCACATACCATTAGCAAGGACACAGATACGCTGAGGATCACCTCTCAAACCAAGTCCGAGCTGGTTCTAAGAAAGTCCAAGGTTTCGCTGCTCTCAAAACTAATCTCAACACTATTGGTAACGCCTTTTGTTATGACAGTGGTTCTATTGATTACTTGGCATAACTGGCCAATTACCCAGCTTGATGGTCTGGTTGAGCAAATTAAAGAACAGCCTGAAAAGATGATTGCGATTGTCTTCGGCATAGTCAGTGTATTGGTAGCATTTCAGACGATTCAGGAAACCCGAAGGCTGTTGCTATTGCTAATCCATGGCGAAGGCGTGCGCTTCAACCGCTTTAATCAATCCATTGAACACAATGGCAAAGTGGCCGCCAAGTTCTCCGATATCGAGAGTGTGAAGATCCGCACCTTTAGCGGAGACGATAGCAAAGAATATCGCTTGTCTATGGCGCTAAGAGAAGGCGGAAACCTGCTGATAGAAGAAGGGTGTGAAAGAGAGAGGATCAGGGCGTTGGCGGAGGCTGTGGCCGACACGTTAGGAGTAAAAATAGAGCTTATCGAGTAACTAGGGCGCTTACTTCAGCGCCCCAACTACTAAGTCCGCTAAAACCCGCCACCCATCTTCAAGGTCGCCGCCACATTGCGTGCCGCCACCGCTAAGTTTTGCTCTGCATGGGTTAGCGCATGTTCCAAGCTACACGGCCCGGGTACCACCGAGAACACCGCATCGATACCGTGCTCGAGCACTACTTCGTAGTCGTAGCGCATACTGCCCGCTAGCGCGATCACAGGGATGTCGAACTGCTTGGCCAATTGCGCGGCGCCAAACGGGGTTTTGCCGGCAATGGTCTGGCTGTCGATACGGCCCTCTCCGGTGATCAGCAGGTCCGCGCCTTCCAGTTTGCTTTCCAGATCCACCGCTTCGGTAACGATGTTCACGCCGGGGCGTAACTCTGCCCCCATAAAGGCCACCAAGGCGGCCCCCATACCGCCTGCCGCACCGGCACCGGGTAAGTGCGCGACGTTTTGCCCCAGCTGTGTGTTGACCACCTTGGCAAAGTTGCCCAAGGCGCGATCCAGTAGCTCGACCATGTCTTGGGAGGCACCTTTTTGCGGGCCAAATACCGCCGATGCGCCATTGTCACCACACAGTGGGTTGTCTACATCGCAGGCCACTTCGATATCCACTTGTTTGAGGCGTGGGTCCAGCTCACTCACATCGATATGCGCTAGATCGATCAACGCAGCGCCGCCATCTCCTAACGGCTTGTTGAACTGATCGAAGAACTTCGCCCCAAGCGCTTTCAGCATGCCTAAGCCTGCGTCATTGGTGGCACTGCCGCCAAGGCCGAGAATCAAGCGCTTAGCGCCGCTATCGAGCGCAGCCTTAATAAGCTCACCGGTGCCGTAGCTGGAGGTTTGTCTGGGATCGCGTAACTCGGGGGGAGTCACCAAGTGCAGGCCGGATGCAGCGGCCATCTCGATCGCGGCGGTTTCGCCATCGCCGAGCATGCCGAAAAAGGCTTCCACCGATTGACCCAAAGGTCCCTGCGCCAGCACCGGCATAATCCGACCGCCAGTGGCATCGACCAGTGCTTGTACGGTGCCTTCGCCGCCATCGGCCAGTGGCACCTTGCAGTATTCGGCATCGGGATAGATCTGACGAAAACCCAGTTCGATATAGTCCGCCACTTCCATGGCGGTGAGGCTTTCTTTAAAAGAGTCGGGAGCGATAATCACTTTCATCGGCGAATTCCTTCTACGATGGTGTTGCGTTATTCCGTTGCCGTTTGTTGAGACAGCACCTGACGGGTGTATGCCCGTAAATAGTCTGTAACTTCAATCACTAAGTTACCTGCTAATTGCCAGTGATGCCAGAACAAGGGCACCCGCACCATCCGCTCGGGGCAAATATCTACCAAGGTTCCCGCCGCGAGTTGCTGCTCGACCTGAGGGCGAGCACACAGGCTATAGCCACCACTGGCCTCGGTAAGCGCCACAAAACCCTCCGAGGATCGCACCACATGGCAAGGATACTGGCCGGGCTGCAGGTCAAAGTGCTGGGAGAGAAACTGCAGCTGCATGTCGTCGTGTTGGTCGAATACCATTGCCGGGGCGAGCCGCAACGATTCAGCGCTGACGCCTTGGGCAAAGTAGCGCTCGGCAAACTCTGGGGTAGCCACACAGAGGTACTCCATGTAGCCCAGAAAGTGCGCCTCGCTACCGGCGATACCTTCTGCCCGCGAGGTTACGCAGGCGATGGCCTCGCCGCTACGCATTCGCTGCCAGGTGCGCGACTCATCTTCCACCATCAGATTCAGCACCAAACGTCCGGCGCCGAGCAAGGGCTGTAAGGCGGGAATAAACCAGGTGGCCAGGCTATCGGCATTAACCGCCAGCGGCAGGGTTTGTGGGCCTTGCTGCTGCTCAAGCTGCACCGCCAGCTCCGATTCCAACTGGCGAACCCGCTGATAGTGCCCCAATAACTGCTGGCCCAAGGGGGTTGGTCTTAGCGGCTGGGTGCGCAGCAACACCGGCTGTGCCAATAGCGTTTCCAATTGCTTGATGCGCTGACTCACCGCCCCTTGGCTTAGGTGCAGGCTGACGGCGGCCGCCTCAAAGCTTTGATGACGCAGCACCGCCTCAAGGGCTTTTAGCAGCTTGTAGTCAAGCAGCTCCAGGTTCATCCCAGACATAGACAACACTCATATTAATTTTCCTAATAACCAATAAATATTATTAGCTGCAATTAATCAAGGCGGCTGGTTATAGTGACGGCGAATACACGCAGTTATCGCTCGTGAACAAAGACGCGTGAGTAAAGAGTAAGGAAACAAGCAATGATATTGAGCAGTTATTTGAGTGGCTTAGGCCTGATGGCCGGCATGATTATGCCGATTGGTATGCAAAACGCCTTTGTGCTTAACCAAGGGATCCGCCGTCAGCATCATCTGTTTGTTGCCAGTTTCTGCTCGTTTGCCGATGTGATCTTTATGAGCATTGGCGTATGGGGCGGTGCCCGCCTGTTTGCCAGCCAGCCATGGCTGCTCTACACCATGACCATCTGCGGCAGCCTGTTCATGCTTTATTACGGCTGGCAGTGCGCGCAACGTGCGTGGCGTGGTCAATCGCAGGTTGCCAGCGCTCGCACCCAAGGGCAGTTCAAGGCGGTGCTGCTGGCCTGTATGGCCTTCACCCTGCTCAACCCCCACGTGTATATCGACACCATTTTGGTACTCGGCAGCTTTGCCGCCAACCTTACGCCGGAAGCGCGCCCGGCTTTTGTTATGGGCGGGATCACCGCATCGTTCGCTTGGTTCTTCTCGCTCTCGCTACTGGGCAGCAAGCTGGCGCCAGTGCTAAGCCGGCCGACTGCTCAGCGGATTATCGATGGGGTGATCGCGGTGATGATGCTGGGCTTGGTGGTGTTTTTGCTAAAGACCGTGTTCGCCTAGCTAAGAGCCCGTAGCTCGCCGCTGGTCAATGCTGGTACTTGCTCTTATCACCGATATCAAAATCCAGTGGTTGGCGGCACTTGGCGATGGCGATATAGCTCACCCCAAGCGCCAACACAGGCAGGGTGACAACCCTTCCCACGGCGAGTTGCGCAGCTAGCCAATCCGCCACAAAGACAATCGGCAGTAGCCGCAGCGGCCCGAACTGAAAGCAGAAGCTCTCTTTATAGCTAAGCCCTGCGGCAACCACATAACAGGCCCCCAAACTTAAACTGGCCGCCAAGGGCCAATGCCAGCGGTAGTAGATCAGCGCCAGAGCGAGCGCGCCCCAAGCCGCCAGTTGCAAAACGGCTCGCACCGGCTTGAGATAGATATGCAACTGCGCGCCGAGCATCGCCACCGATGCGACCAACAGCCACAGCGGCACTACCGCATGGCCATCCGTAAACAATGGCCAGCATCCATATAGCAAGATGGCCGCCAAACCGAGCCATGCGCCGCGGTAGAGCAACACACTCAGGCTATCGAAGGCATCCATCTGCGGGCGATGGTGGGGATCGGCCATAACTACTCCTTAGTCTTTGGTCCTTGGGCTCAATTGAGAGGTGCACTACGACCGGCTCAGGTCGCGTGCCAGAATCAAGGCTAAGCCAATGATCTGTAAAAATAAAGCTAAGTTACGGATGCGTGAGGTATGGAGCATTTGTGCGTTAATCTGCTCATTCAGGTCGAGGTTTTCCAGATAGTAATTGTCGATGCGCTCACGCAGCTCTAGCTGGATCCCCTGAATATGCTGATTCAACACCGATAAGTTACTAAGCTTGATCTCCGCGGCAGGCATATCGGGCGTCCAATAGCGCAGGTCTTGCTCGATCAGCTGGCCAACCGACGCCGGGGGAGGCGAGTCCTGCGAGACCAAGCCAAGAATTAACTCGCGTTTGCGTTCCAGCGAGTCGAGCTGCAGCCACACCTGGCGGATCAGGTTGTCGTTTTGCTGCTGTCGCTGAGACAAGACATTCGCCTCGGCCCCAGCCTCATCGATATAGAAGTTGGTAATCAGCGCAGCGATGATATTAAACAGCAGGCCAATGCCCACCAAGATTCGGGTTTGCTTCACTACTCACTCCATCAATGCTCCCGTAGAAATTATGGGTGCAACTCAGCAATTGTTCGAGTTAGCTCAGATATTTAACTCAAGCCTCGCCTGTAGTCCCTCTTATAGGCAATTAGTCTAAATCACTCATCACCTACATCTTTGCAACATAATTGCAATAAACTCTGGTTAGCTTTGTCTGGCAAATAATCAGATCCAAGGAGAGAGAAATGTCAGAACAAGACAAGCAGGACGCACAATTTACCCAGATGATTAATCGCCAACTATCACGTCGTGGTTTTCTGGGCGCGACCGCCGCATTAAGTGCTGGTGCCTTCCTAAGCCTCAACCCCGTCGCCAAGGCGATTGCAGCCGCCAGTAGCCCGCTGATTGGTTTCGACGCAGTGCCCGCATCCACAGCTGATAAGGTGGTGGTGCCAAAGGGCTACCAGGCTGAAGTGCTGATGTCTTGGGGTGACCCGATTTTTAACGGCGCGCCAGAGTTT
This sequence comes from Aliagarivorans taiwanensis DSM 22990, assembly GCF_000429505.1. Classification (GTDB taxonomy): domain Bacteria; phylum Pseudomonadota; class Gammaproteobacteria; order Enterobacterales; family Celerinatantimonadaceae; genus Aliagarivorans; species Aliagarivorans taiwanensis. The sequence goes on from NZ_AUBZ01000008.1 coordinate 82,779, forward strand.
GACCCGAGCGGCAACCAGAGCTCAGATGCACAAGCCCAGCAATTTGGTGATAACACCGATGGCATGAGCTTCTTCCAGCTTAGCGATGAGCGCGCAGTGCTGGCGGTGAACAACGAGTACATCAACATCGACCTGATGTTCGCCCACGATGGCAAGAAACTGAGCGCCGACGAAGTGCGCAAATCCCAAGCCGCCCACGGCGTCACCATCGTTGAGCTAGCGAGGACTGGCAATGGCTGGCAAATCGACAAGGGCGGCAAGCTCAACCGCCGCATCACCGCCTTTACCGAGATGGAGCTCACTGGCCCGGCCGCCGGCCATGAGCTGCTCAAAACCGCAGCCGATGCCAGCGGAACCCAAGTACTGGGCACCTTTAACAACTGTGCCAACGGCCAAACACCGTGGGGTACCTACCTGACCTGCGAAGAGAACTTCCACGGCTATTTTGGCACCGAGCAAGCGGTTGAGCTTAACGACGATTACGGCCGCTATGGCATCAAAGCCAAGCCTAGCAAATACCTGTGGCACAGCCACGATGAGCGCTTTGATGTGGCCAAGCACCCCAACGAGCCGCACCGCCATGGCTGGGTGGTGGAAATCGACCCGATGGACCCAAGCTCTACCCCGCTCAAGCGCACCGCGTTAGGTCGCTTTAAGCATGAAAATGCCGCGATGACCATCAATGGCGACGGCCATGCGGTGGTCTACTTAGGCGATGACGAGCGTGGCGAACACCTCTACAAGTTCGTCTCCAAGGGCAAGTACATAGAGGGCGACAACGCCAACAACCGCAGCTTGCTGGAAGAAGGCACCCTGTATGTAGCCAAGTTCTCCATGCAGCCCGATGCCCTGAAAGGCAAAGGCGAGTGGATCGAGCTGAGCTTTGGTAAGAATGGCCTGGATGCGAGTAACGGCTTCAATGATCAGGCCGAGGTGCTGATCTACGCTCGCCGCGCAGCCACCGTGGTCGGCGGAACCACCATGGACCGCCCTGAGTGGGTAGCAGTGCATCCGGGCAACCAGTACGTATTTTGCACCCTAACTAACAACAAAAACCGCGGCGTTAAAGACAATCAACCGGTGGGCGGTCCGAACCCACGCTCCGAGAACCACTATGGCCAGATCGTACGTTGGTCACCGGCCGGTGGCGACCACAGCAGCCATGAGTTTGACTGGGATCTCTACCTGATTGCCGGCAACCCGACCGTGCACCAAGGCAACCTCTATGCGGGCAGCGACAACATCAACAAAGACAACATGTTTAACAGCCCCGACGGTATCGGCTTCGATAAAGCTGGCCGCCTGTGGATCCAAACCGACGGCAACTACTCCAACGAGGGTAACTTCGCAGGCCAGGGCAACAACCAAATGCTGTGTGGCGACCCGATGACCGGTGAAGTGCGCCGCTTTATGACCGGCCCGATTGCCTGTGAGATCACCGGCTTGGCCTTCAGCGATGACCAACGCAGCATGTTTGTTGGCATCCAACACCCTGGTGAGAAGGGCAAACCTTCCCACTATCCTGCGGGTGGCGACAGCAAACCGCGCTCCACCATTGTGGTGGTCACTCGTGATGATGGCGGGGTGATTGGCGCATAATCTGCGTTGGAACAGTACCTAACGCAAAAGGGCCGCAATCGCGGCCCTTGTTAGTCTTGCGCAGCGGCGCTCAGCGCTTGTTCGGTCGATTCACTGAGTCCATCCAACTCGAACAACTTATGCCGGATACTCCAAAAGCGCCCCTGCTTGCGGGCGATGATAATCGCCGGGGGGCGAAAACGGTGGGCGCTATTGGCCACCTTGCTCGGGGCTGCGGTATCGAAGGGGCGATGGCGATCCACCAAATGGGCGGGCACAAAGCGCGCTAAGAAATCCTGCTTTTGGCGCTTGGTGGCGAGCTGCCAATGCTCTTTTAGCTCGGCGCCACCAGCGTCGATATAGGTCACCCGTAACTGTGGCTTACCGTATTGGTTTTTGCTGGCCTCTAAGCGCATCTCTTGGCACTGGAAGATCAGCGCGTCTTTTAGCTTGAGCGCTTCACGTAGCTTTTTATCTGGGTCGACCATCACCGCATCGCACAGGTGACAGCGGCGGGCGGCGATATCGTTATCGGTGCCGCACTCATCGCAGAACTTGGCGCGAAAGCGGTAGCCGCAGTCTTCGCGCTCACCTTCATCATCTTCCAGATAGCCCTGACAGCGGCGGCCGTAGTGCTCCACCAAAAAGCCATCGTCATCGAGAATGCCCCAAAAGTTATTGTTGAAGCCGCAGGCCGGGCAGGGAACGGTGACAATCTCCGCCTTGGAATCGGGCTTGGGCTCGCCCACCTCTGGCTGATGCAGGTCGTAGTGGTTGCCGGCGTACTCCAGTACCAAACAATCGTGCTTGCCGTCACTAAGGCGCAGTCCGCGGCCGACGATCTGCTGATAGAGGCTGACCGATTCTGTGGGGCGCAGGATTGCAATCAAGTCCACATGGGGCGCATCAAAGCCGGTGGTGAGTACCGACACATTCACCAAGTACTTAAGCTGCTGTTGCTTGAAGGATTGGATCAGCGCATCGCGCTCGGCCAACGGGGTATCACCAATAATCAGCGCCGCTTCACCTTCGGGCAGGTAACCGAGCACCTCTTTGGCATGTTCTACGGTGGCGGCGAAGATCATCACCCCTTTGCGATCACTAGCCACATCCACCACCTGCTGAATAATCTGCGGGGTAGCGCGCTTGTGCTCGGCAATCACCCGATTCAGTTCGCTGTCTTTGAAGTAGCCGTTTTTAGAGGGATGCACGCTGGAGAAGTCGTAGCCCAGCACCGCCATATCCATGATCTTGGCTGGGCACAAAAAGCCCTCATCCAGCAGGTAGGCAATCGGCAGCTCGAAGATGCAGTCTTTAAAAAAGCGCGGGTCTTCGCTGCGCACCAAACCGCGGGTGTGGTATTGGTAGAGCCAACCCATCCCTAAGCGATAAGGCGTGGCTGTCAGCCCGAGGATTTTAAGCTGCGGATTGACCTCCTGCAGATGGCTAATGGCCCGGCGATAGCTGGAGTTTTTATCATCCGGCACCCGGTGGCACTCGTCGATCACCAGTAGCGAGAACTCTTTGGCGAAGCGATCCAGGCTCTTCACCATCGATTGCACCGAGGCAAACACCACCTTGTCGTCACTCTCTTTGCGCCCTAAACCTGCTGAGAAGATGCCCGCGCTAAGATCGTAGCTCTCGTATTTGGCATGGTTTTGCTCCACCAGCTCTTTAACATGAGTAAGCACTAACACACGCCCACGCGCAATGCGCGCCAGCTCGGCAATCACCAAGCTCTTACCCGCCCCAGTGGGCAAACAGAGCAAGGCCGGCGCATCGTTTTTGCGGAAATAGTCGATGGTGGCGCGAACGCAATCTCGCTGGTAGGGACGAAGGGTGTACATCAATCTGGCGCTTGTGAAGTTGGGGCCTCAGTGTATCGACTGGGCCTAGATTCTACAAACCCATACCTACAACCCCCTACCACCCAAAGCGCGGGCAAGAAAAAAGCGGGCAGTGCCCGCTTTAGAGTTAGTTTAGGAGGCTTAACCCTAGGCTTGCATGCGGCGGCTCAAACCTGCAAGCGCTAATAGCACCAAAGCGAACACCAACACGGTACGTGGCTCACTGACATCAGCAGGCTCCGAGGGGTCACGCGCCCAAAAGTTGATGTGGGAGATACCAGCAAAACCGTTTCTCCCTAAATCGGCCGTCGATAGAGTGCCGGACAACTCGTAGGGAGTCAGGAAGTTTAGGGTACTGCCGGGATTGGCACTCAGCTCTTGAGCAAAGATATCGTTGAAGTCAAAGTCGTAAACGGTGAAACCATTTGCGGCCTTGATCGAGATAGCCAAGTGGTCGAAGGTCGCTTCTCCGAGGATAGCCTGAACGTCTTGAATAATGTCCAGCTTAGTGGTCAGCGTCCAGTTGCAAATCGCGTTCTCACCGTCTGTTTCACCATCTTTATCGGTACATTGATCGATGGTAATGGTTAACAGGTCACCGATGTTTAGGCTACCAACACCTTCTATCGATACACTGTCATAGGTGGCTTCGAGGGCCCCATTAAAGTGTGCGAGGTGGATCCAGCCTGGGTCGGTAAAGGTGCCGTCATCTGCGAAATCTTGATAGTCTTCAGGGTCGATAAACTCAGAGCCGTCGAAGAATGCCGGCTTCTTCTCAGTTCCACCGCCATTCAACAAGCCGTTACCTTCCAGACCCACGTTGTAGTACTCGATACCATCGATCTCTTCGACAAACGGCTGATAAGCTGCGCCATCATCATTGCCTTCGTTCCCGATGCAACTACTGGAGTCGTAACTGCGGGGAGCGATAAGGCTAGGATCGGCTGGCAGACCATCCACAAAAGAGATCGCTCGGATGGAGTCGAGGGTGACGGATCCCAAATCACAGGACCCATCGGATCCGATCACTTTAGCGTGGCCAATTTGGCTATAGGCCATCAACACTGAGACTATCGCGATAAACCAACGTTTCATTTTCTGTTGTCCTTTCGCAGCACATTCTATATTAAGCGTAGCAATGCATTAATCATTCCAAGATGAAATATATAAATAAATCATATAGTTTTAATGCGCTCACTGTTTGTATCCCAGAAAGCTGTAAAAACTCTGACAGTCTTTTACTGATCTAATTTTCTTTATCTATCAAATATTTATTGATAGCCACTTAGAGGTAGTTGACGCATCAAAGTGGTCGATTCAGCCCCCTAAAAACCGCTTGTAATCTTCTGCAACCCACGCTTTAATGGTAACGATTCTCATTTACACAAGTCAATTAAGCAGAGGCCGTTATGGAACAATGGAAAGCACTGATCGATGAAGGCAACGGCTACTACCAGCGGGGGATCTACCGCGGGGCCTTTGCTTACTACAGTTGGGCGGCCCGGCTGGCCGAGCGCCATCTGCTGGACCGGCTAACCAGCGAAGAGGTGCTGTTTGCCTATGTGGTGAGCCATCAAAACATCTCTGATTCTCAACGTGCGCTGGAGCGCCATGATGACGCGCTCGAAACTCTTAACACGCTACTGGCCCGGCTCTCCACCCTGCTGTATGCCGATGGCCTGTCTTGGGCGATGAAGCTGGCAGCCTGCAATCTCTCCAACAAGGTGTATCAGCAGCTTCGTCATTATCAGTATCAAGCTAACTAAGGCTTAAAGCTAGGTCTTGAAGCACTGTGTCCAGCAGGACTACTATCAGCAACAAGCCCCTTTGGACATGGAGTTCCCTATGCAGCTTTCAACCACCCCTCAGGTTTATGGCAAACAGATCGTGCATCACTTCGGCGTGGTCACCGGTGAGGCGATCCTCGGTGCCAATGTGTTTAAAGACTTCTTTGCCGGGATCCGCGATATCGTGGGCGGTCGCGCCGGTGCCTACGAGAAAGAACTGGCTAAGGCGCGCGAGATTGCCTTTTCCGAGATGCAGCAGCAAGCCGCCGATATGGGCGCTAACGCTATTGTCGGTATCGATATCGACTATGAAACGGTGGGTGCGCAAGGCGGCATGCTGATGGTCAGTGTTAGCGGCACCGCTGTCAGAGCCGAGTAACCCGACTACGCTTAGGGAACGCTTTTAGTCGGAGCTTCCCTATGCCTAACAGCTACACCTTCTCAGAACTGGAATCGTTTTTAGTCGCCATTGCAGTGTTGTTTCTGGGGCGATTTATCGCATCCAAGGTCAGCCTGTTAGAGCGCTACAACATCCCCGAACCGATTATTGGCGGCCTGGTGGTCGCCTTTGCCGTGGTGCTGATGCGCCAGTTCGGCATTGAGGTTAACTTCCAACTGCCCCTGCAAGACACCCTGATGCTGATGTTCTTTAGCACTGTGGGGCTGGCCGCCAACTACAAGCTACTGGCCAAGGGCGGTGCCAAGGTGTTTATCTTCCTCGGAGTGGCGATGCTGTTTATCGTGGTGCAGAACGCCATTGGCGTGAGTATGGCCAGCGCACTGGGGCTAGAGCCGCTGCTGGGCTTGATTGCCGGCTCCATCTCGCTCTCCGGCGGCCATGGCACCGGAGCTGCCTGGGCACAAACCTTTGCTGAAGACTACGGCCTGCAAACCCTCGAGCTCGCCATGGCTGCAGCTACCTTTGGGCTGGTGATGGGCGGGATCATTGGTGGCCCGGTGGGGCAGCGCTTGGTGCGCCGACGCGAGCTGAACTCTGACTATGGCAACGACCACCGCCACCACGAGCAATATCCCGACTTGGTGACCTTCGATCGTAAAGAAGAGGAGCGTGTCACCGCCACCAGCCTCAGTGAAACCCTGTTTGTGATGCTGTTTTGTGTGGCCGGGGCCAAGTTAGTGGGCGAGGCGATCAATCAGCTGCAGATCAGCGCCTTGCGCATGCCCGATTTCGTTTACGGTCTGTTTATTGGGGTGTTTATTGCCAATGCACTGGAGCTCAGTGGCAAGTACAAGCTGCACAGCGAGAGCCTGGATGCCATGGGCACCCTTAGCCTGTCACTGTTTTTGTCGATGGCGCTGATGAGCCTGCGGCTTTGGGAGATCTTCGACTTGGCCCTGCCGCTGCTGTTGATCCTGTTTGTGCAGACCATCACGCTGATGGTGTTTGCCTACATCGTCACCTTCCGTTTTATGGGCAGCAACTACGATGCGGCGATCATCAGTGGCGGCCATTGTGGCTTTGGTTTGGGCGCTACCCCGACCGCGGTAATGAATATGAGCGCCTTGGTGGCGCGTAATGGGCCGTCGCCGCAAGCCTTTATGGTGGTGCCAATCGTGGGGGCCTTCTTTATCGATATCGTGAACCTGATCGTACTTCAGTTCTATATCGGCTGGCTGACGTAGATCGCTGTTGGCGACTGCCACGTAATGAGTCTGTGAGGCACTGTCTACGAGGAAGCTATCATGGACCAAACTAAAGCGCGTACCGGCATGCGTTGCATCTATGACCATGGCTATGCGGTGATCGATCGCATCGACAAGATCAATCGCTTAGCGATTATCCGCGACCAACATACCGGGGAGTTTCACACCCGCTCCATGAATGAGCTATTCCCCGACGACGATCAGTACCATTGCCGCCACGACCAGTATTACTAGTCGCCGCGGGCTGCGCTAACGCATAACGAGAGTGTTACGGTAAATCACAGGCATAAAAAAACCACATCCTCGGATGTGGTTTTTTCGTATCAGGCGCTACTAGCGATTAACGGGCAGCCTTGATGTGATCAGCAATCAAGAAGGCCAGCTCCAAGGCTTGGTCGGCATTCAGGCGCGGGTCACAGTAGGTGTGGTAACGGGCCGCCAGGTCATGTTCAGTGATCTGGAAGGCGCCACCGACACACTCGGTCACGTTGCGACCGGTCATCTCGAAGTGAACACCACCGCCGTAGGTACCTTCCGATTTGTGGATCTGGAAGAACTGCTGCACTTCGCGCAGGATGTCATCCACTCGGCGAGTCTTGTAGCCGTTTGGCGCTTTTACGGTGTTGCCGTGCATTGGGTCACAGCTCCACACCACTTGCTTGCCTTCACGCTCAACCGCACGCACCAGCTGAGGCAGGTGATCGGCCACGTTGTCGGCGCCCATACGAATAATCAGGTTCAAGCGACCCGCTTCGTTCTCTGGGTTGATGGTGTCGATGATACGTAGCAGCTCGTCTGGATCGGTGGTAGGACCGGCTTTCAGGCCAATCGCGTTTTCTACGCCACGCAGGAACTCGATGTGAGCGTGGTCTGGCTGGCGAGTACGGTCACCAATCCACAGCATGTGGGCTGAACAGTCGTACCAACGGCCAGTCAGGCTGTCTTTGCGAGTCAGCGCCTGCTCGTAAGGCAGCAGCAAGGCTTCGTGCGAAGTGTAAAGGGTGGTCTCACGCAGCTGCGGGGCATTCTGGGTGTTGATGCCACAGGCCGCCATAAAGGCCAGCGCCTCTTCGATGCTGTTGGAGATGTTCTCATAGCGCTCGCCCAGCGGGCTCTTGGCGATGAAGTCCAGGTTCCATTTGTGAACCTGATTCAAGTCGGCCAAACCGCCGTTAGCAAAAGCACGCAGCAAGTTTTGGGTAGAGGTGGACTGATGGTAAGCCTTGAGCATACGTTCTGGATCCGGCACCCGGCTCTTCTCATCAAAGTTGATCGCATTGATGATGTCGCCACGGTAAGAAGGCAGGCTTACACCATCGACTTCTTCCATATCGGCACTACGTGGCTTAGCGAACTGACCGGCGATACGGCCCACTTTCACTACCGGCTTCTGACCACCAAAGGTCAGTACCACAGCCATCTGCATCAGTGCTTTGAAGGTGTCGCGGATATGACTGGTCTGGAACTCATCAAAGCTCTCGGCACAGTCACCGCCTTGCAGCAAAAAGGCTTCGCCACGGGCAACCTTGGCCAGGTCGTCACGCAGGGCACGCGCTTCACCGGCAAACACCAGCGGAGGCTGTGCAGCAAGTTCTTTTTCTACGGCTTCCAGCGCTGCCTGATCAGGGTAGCTGGGCAATTGCTTAACTGGCTTACTACGCCAGCTCGAGGGGCTCCATTCACTCATCTATGTTGTCCACGCATTGTTTTAATTGGCCTAACATAATAGGCATTCTGACAATGATGAAAAGCTTTAACGTAAATTAAGCGAAAAATAGCCCGGATAAGCCTGTCAAAGCAGGAATTGAAGGGGAATGGGTAGTGTGTTGATGGGGGGATTTGCCAGACAAATTAGCCGTATCTGGCAAATGGTTTAGCGGCGACAGACGGGGTTACTCTTTCTCCGCCAAGCGCGCTTCCAGCTCTTCGACTTTTTTCTCCAGCTCTTCGAGCTTAGTGCGCGTGCGCAGTAGCACTTGGGTTTGCACTTCGAAGTCTTCGCGGTTGACTACATCTAGTTGGCTTAGTTTAGCCTGCACGACCTGCTTAACTTTGCGTTCGAACTCTTCGCCCGCGCTTTTCAGGCCCGGTGGCACCAGCTCGCTGACTTGCTTGGCAATCTCTTCTATTTTGTTGGGGTTGATCATCTACGTCTCCTTGTTTTGCGCCATTGTAGCCAAGCTGTATATGCCCCTCAAGCCATGCTGAGGGCAGCGTTTCCAGCTCAGTATTTCCTAAGGCTCAATGACTGCGACAGTCGGCTGCAGTGAGAACAGCTCAGTCAGCTCTCCACTGCTGCGCATTTGTCGCAAGGCCTTAGCCAGCGCATCGGCTTGCTGCTGTTGATGGGATTGTCGCGACCAGTACAAATGCGCACTGGGGCGAGAGAGCACGTACACCGGCATAATCTCACTGCCATCCCAACCGAGCTCATCAAGCGAGTGGAATATGGCGTAGTCGGTGGCCACCATCACATCGATACGACCAAGTTTGAGCATCTCCAGGCCTTGTGCTGTACTGATGAAGGTTTTCCTGCTGATGTGGGGGTTGTCATCGATGGCCGGGCCATAACGCGAGCCCCGGATAACACCGACCCGCTTACCTCTGAGCTCGTCTGGCGCTTGAATGGGAAGCGCACCTTTAAGCGCAACCGCCACCACCTGTAAATCAAGGATCTTACCCAGATCGACACCAATCTGCTCGGCCCCGGGGCTGGCAAACATCACGGCAAAATCCACAGAGCCAGCGGTAAGATCGCGGATCACACGGGGATAGGGGCGGATGGAGTTCACCAGCTCATAACCGGCAAGCTCAGAGACTCGCTCACTGAAGTCCACCAGCAAGCCTTGAGCCTGACCACGCTCATCGGTGTAGCCCCAAGGCTTTACCGAGCTGGTCGAAAACACCACTTGTTCAGCGAACGCCGCAAACTGGAACAAGCAAACAACAAGTACAACTACACGCATAAGCTTGAGTCTAGGCGCTGGTGCTTAGCGAAGTAAATTGCCCTTTAGTAATAGAAGCCAGTAGCTGAGCGTTAAGCCCAACACTCAATCCGCGCTTACCGGCACTCACATAGATCTGAGCAAACTGCTCGGCGCTGTCATCGATAAAGGTCGGTAGCAGTCGCTTTTGCCCAAGCGGGCTGATACCGCCTTTCACATAGCCGGTGGTACGCTCGGCCAGATTAAGCTCGCACATACTCATCTTTTTGATGCCCGCGGCTTTGGCCAGCTTCTTTAGATCGAGCTGGGCGCTCACCGGGACTACCGCCACCACCATATTGCGCGGTTGGCTATCGTCGTTGGCGAGCAGGGTTTTAAACACCTGCGCTTCGGGCAGGCCGAGCTTTTCGGCGCTGGCTTGGCCAAAGTTACCCAGCTTGGGATCGGCTTTATATTCGAGAAGCTCAAACTCGGCCTTGGCTTTTTTGAGAAGTTGTACTGCGGGGGTCATGGTTCATCCTTGTCTAACTACGAGAAGCAATCTGCCAAAAACGCTGCATCAATGGCTCGTGCAGCCGTTTGCTTAGCATACAGATCCCAAGGTCGAAGGGCACGATCTCGATACCCAGTTGCAGGCTCTCGATGCGCTCGCGCACCGGGCTATTCTCCACCACCACTTCCGGGGCAATGCCCACGCCACTGCCCAACGCTACCATACTGACGATGGCCTCATGCCCCACCACCTTGGCATAGACATTGGGTTGCACCCGCATCTGGGTAAACCAGTTGTCGATGCGCGAGCGGGCTGGGCCGTGCTCCGGCAAAATAAAGGGGATCTTCTCCCAGGGGATCGGCCGCTGTTCCAGCAAACGGCGCACATTGCAGCTTACAGTGGGGGCGATAATCGACAGCGGCACCTTGCTAATACTGGCAAAAGCCATGTTCAGTGGCAGGCTATCTGGGCGGGCCGCCAAGGCAATATCCACCTCGCCCTGCTCGACCTTTTGCACCGCGAGTGCTACATCGCCGGTCACCAACTTGATGTCAGCATTGGGGCAGACCAAACGGTACTTATCGAGAATATCCGGCAGATGGCTGTAGCTGGCGGTCACCGAGCAATACAGCTTAAGCTCGCCGCTCAACTCGCTGCTTTGCAGGGCCAGATCGCTCTGTAGCATCCGCCACTGCTCCAGCCAGTCCTCAGCAAAGCGGCGAAAACGTCGCCCGGCCGGAGTCAGCTTTACGCTGCGTTTATCGCGAAACAGCAGCTCAGCGCCTAATTCCTCTTCCAAGCGTTGCACCACCCGACTAAGGGTTGAAGGGCTCACATGCATCGCCTGACTGGTTTTGCTGAAGTGCAGGCTGCCGGCTAGGTGTAAGAACAGTTCGCAGCTACGTTGGTCCATAAAACTCCCTGTTAGCTGGGTTGTATTTCATTTTCTGCAATACACTATCGCAAATAATTCATTTTACGCAATGCAATCCCCCTCGTATAGTGAGGTCACTGCGAAAACAGACTCGATAAAGAGCAGGGCTTTAACAACAACCACCGCCCACATCGCAAACACAACACGTAACCTGTCATTTTTTGGATTAGCATCAACACGGAGTTAATGATGGCCAACTATTTCAACACCCTTAGCCTTCGCCAGAAGCTTGATCAACTTGGTCGCTGCCGTTTTATGGATCGCAGCGAATTTGCCAACGGCTGTGAGTTCATCAAAGGCTGGAACATTGTCGTGGTCGGCTGTGGCGCACAAGGTCTGAACCAAGGCCTGAACATGCGTGACTCTGGCCTGAACATTTCTTACGCCCTGCGCGAAGCGGCCATCAAAGAGAAGCGAGCTTCTTTTGTTCAAGCGACCGACAACGGCTTTAAAGTGGGTACCTATGAAGAGCTAATCCCAGAAGCTGACATGGTTCTTAACCTGACTCCAGACAAGCAGCACAGCAACGTTGTTGAAACTGTTATGCCGCTGATGAAAGAAGGCGCAACTCTGGCTTACTCACACGGTTTCAACATCGTGGAAGAAGGCATGCAGGTTCGCCCAGACATCACTGTGGTAATGGTTGCACCTAAGTGCCCAGGTACTGAAGTACGTGAAGAGTACAAGCGTGGCTTTGGTGTACCGACCCTGATTGCGGTTCACCCAGAGAACGACCCTAAAGGCGATGGCCTTGAAATCGCTAAGGCTTACGCCTCTGCCACCGGCGGTGACCGCGCAGGCGTACTGGAAAGCTCCTTCGTTGCCGAAGTGAAATCTGACCTAATGGGTGAGCAAACCATCCTGTGTGGTGTACTGCAAACCGGTGCTATCTTGGCCTACGACAAGATGGTAGCTGAAGGCATCGACGCGGGTTACGCCTCAAAACTGATTCAATTCGGTTGGGAAACCATCACCGAAGCACTTAAGCACGGTGGTATCACCAACATGATGGATCGCCTGTCTAACCCAGCGAAAATCAAGTGTTTCGACCTGGCTGAAGAGCTGAAAGACACCATGCGTCCGCTGTTCGAGAAGCACATGGACGACATCATCGAAGGCGAGTTCTCGCGCACCATGATGGCCGACTGGGCAGCTGGCGACGCCAACCTGCTGAAATGGCGTGAAGAAACTGGCCAAAGCGGCTTCGAGAACGCGCCAGTATCTGACGTAGAAATCACCGAGCAAGAGTACTTCGACAAAGGCATCCTGTTGGTAGCGCTGGTTAAGTCTGGCGTAGAGTTGGCCTTCGAGACCATGGTGGCTGCCGGCATCATCGAAGAGAGCGCCTACTACGAGTCACTGCACGAGACTCCGCTGATTGCCAACACCATCGCCCGTAAGCGCCTGTACGAGATGAACGTGGTTATCTCTGACACCGCCGAGTACGGCTGCTACCTGTTCTCACACGCTGCCGTGCCACTGCTGCGCGACAAAGTGAACAACATGAGCCTGGAGTACATCGGTAAAGGCTTCGAGGAAGCTGACAACGGCGTAGACAACATGCGTCTTATCGAAGTTAACCAAGCCATCCGTGAGCACTCAGTTGAGTGGGTAGGCGCAGAGCTTCGTGGCTACATGACCGATATGAAGAAGATTGCTGTTGGTGGCTAAACGCTAACTGAATCTTTGGAATATTAAAGCCCCGCACCTGCGGGGCTTTAAGTTTATGGCCCTTTGATAGGCAAAACTGCCAGACTAATCTGCATCAACAGAAAGCATTTCAACGGCCTCCACGAACTTAGAGACTGCCCCAAAGGTAAAGGGGAAAATGGTTACCTGATACATCTTTGGTGAAAGGGAAGACTTTTTACTCTCTATTTTCACTTTTTTGCTATCGTGTATTCCCAGCAAGCCCTCAAGCTTGCCACTCTCAATATGCTGATAAGTAGATTCCGAGGAGTGAATTTGGTGCCTGACCAGCGTCCATGTATCCGGGTTAATGAATATTTGGATATACATTGACGTCGACTTATACAGAGCGAAACCTAACGTGTTCTCTCTCGCTGTAATGTCTCTTTTGCTCAGTTCCTCAAACAAACTATCCAGCATCTCCCGTTGTTCTGCTTCCAATGCATCAAACCTTGCGCGCATAGCTTCGACGGACGCAGAACTATCTCGGCTTGCTTCAGCAATCAAGGGGATTTGCGGTAAGTAAGCATAGCTACGCCAGATGATTTTGCTGATCATCTCCCCCGCTGATTGTCTTAAGTCCATAAGGAGAAAGTCGTATTGCCGCGCAGTACGCTCTGAAAAGGACATTAGCTGCATTAGATTACGGATTGCTTGGGCGTTGAAGTTATTGCTTGGTGCAGGAGAGCAGAGAATCACAACCCGGCAGATGCCTGCTTTTATGTTGTATTCTAAGCGCGAGTAAAACTGGCGTTTCCAATCGTCAAGCCGCTTACCGCTTAACAACTTATCGTCTGCCAAGCGCCCGACTACATCCTCCCAGATAATCCCGGCCTTGTGCAGATACCCGGTAAATGCAGAGATGAATTCTTGCCCCTGATAATGAACAAATTGATTCTGCATATCAGAGGCATAGTTTAACGCCTGAGGATAAACCTCTCTTTTTAGGCGGCCATCACAATAGCGTTTACATTCAACAAATGTGAGCACACCATTGATATCAACGTACAAGTTATCTACCGCCCCGCTGGCTAGAGGCAGCTCCCTGCCCAACGAGACTAACTGAGGTGTATCGCAGCATAATGTAGGGCTGATCTCAGGAATGCCTGAGAGTATTAAATCGGGGTTCTGATGGACTAACTCTTGAAGATCGCTTTCCTTTGCAAACATCCCTACCCTCACGCACTATGCTCTGCACTCAAGCCGACTAAGGCCCCACGCTAAGCCTGATAATACCAGTAAAGACTTTCAGCTTAAAAACTTGGCTCTCTTACTTACACAGCAGCTTCACTACCAGCGCCCCGGCATCGCGGATAGGATCGGTATTGAGCGACACCACCCAGCCCGGTACTTTAGCTTGATAGCGGCGCAGCTCTCGCCCCCAAGCGTCATAGTGCACCGCCAGCTCTTGGCCGACCTCCACTTGCTCTAGCAGCTGCACCGAAGGGATCACAAAGCCGCCTCCCTCTGCGCGATGGGTCGACAGCTTGGTGCCTTCGATACAAGGTGGCACGTGGCTGTCAAAACCTTCCTGCATGTTGTGTTCCGCCAAGATCCTCCGAATGCCCTCTACCGCGCGCTGGATCAGCAGCGGCTGATACTGCTTGCCCTCGCCCACCTCCACGGTGATACACGGCACGCCGATGCGATTCATCTCGGTTTCCAACACCCCTTTCTCGCCGGGATCGTCCAGCAGCATATCCGGCCCCATCAGCTTGGCCATTTGCTGCGCGGCCGGCACCCGGTAATCGGCAAAGACAAACAGTGGATAGTTACAGCTGCGGGTTTGGCTGTGCAGGTCGATGGCCATATCGAAACCCAGCGAGAAAAGCTTTTGCCACAGCTCAGCCACCAAGCGTTGGTTGCCACAACCGGCGGCGCTGCCGGGGAACAGGCGATTGATATCGTGATAGGCCGCCTCGGGGTCACTGCTATAGCTCTCTCGGCGATGCAGCAGCGCACCGCTTTGGTTGATGATAGGCGCCACCACCACCGTACCCATTAGCAACTTGCCGCTCAACACTTGAGCAATGCCGTGGGCGGTCAGCATCCCGTTGGTTTCGTCGCCATGCACGCCGGCGCTGATTAACAGCTTCGGGCCGGCAGCTTGGGCTTTGAATACCCGCAGCGGCACACGGCGCGGCAGCCCCAAGCCATTGGTTTGTAGCTGCAGCTCGAAGCAGTGCCCGCCGGGGCTTAGTGCATCAAGATCCAGAGTATTGATAATCGAAGTGGCAGACAGGGCCTGGCTAGTATCCATAAACAACATGTTTCGCGCAGCAGCGCGTCCTTGCAACGGGGGCTTATTTGGTATCGATTAGTCACAGCTATCAATCGGATTGTTTTAAACGCTTGGGCCTGAGAAAAGCAGTTCCCTACACTACAAGCAGATTGAAGGAGCCAAACTATGACGAGTTTTATCACCCGCTGCCCCCACTGCCAAGCACAAAACCGAATCGCCACCGAGCGACGTGAAGAACATGCGGTATGCGGCAAGTGCAAGCGACCGCTAATGGACGGTGCGCCAATTACCCTCACTCAGGATAATTTCGCCGCACTCACCGAGAGCGAACAGCCGATTGTGGTCGATTTCTGGGCCGAATGGTGCGGCCCCTGTAAGCAGTTCTCACCAGTGTTCAGCGCGGCCGCCGAGCAAAACCAAGGCAAGCTGCGCTTCGGAAAGATCAACACCGAGCACCAGCAAGCACTGGCTGCACAATTTGCGATTCGCAGCATCCCCACCTTGATGGTGTTTAAACAAGGTGAGGTGGTTGCTCAGTTAAGTGGTGCATTGCCACCCGCGCAGTTCCAGCAATGGCTGGATCAAAACGCTGGATAATAAGAGCTCGAATACAACAAAGCCCCTCAATGAGGGGCTTTGTTTTTCTAGCTAACTATTTAAGCTAACTACAAAGTAGTTAGTCCAAATCCACCAGCGCCTGCTCAAACGCAGCAAACTGCTTGGTGGTCTCTTCGCTTGGCTTGCCCAGCTTGCTCACGCCGATAATCGCGGCGGTGGCTAGCACAAACCCGGGTACAATTTCATACAGGTCGAAGATTGATGCTTCCGCGCCACGCAAGGTTGGCCAGATCACGACGGTAGCACCGCCAACCACGATACCCGCCAGCGCGCCATTGCGAGTCATATCCTTCCAGAACACACTCAGTAGAACGGCAGGACCAAAGGCGGCACCAAAGCCTGCCCAGGCGTAAGACACCAAGCCGAGCACGGTGTTATCGGGCGTGAGAGCCAGTACACAGGCGATCACCGCAATCACGATCACGCCAATGCGCCCTACCATTACCACTTCCTTGGTGCTGGCTTGTGGGCGGATCACCTGCTTGTAGAAATCCTCCGCCAAGGCCGATGAGGATACCAATAGCTGTGAATCAGCGGTGCTCATAATCGCCGCCAAGATAGCCGCCAGCAGAATACCGGCAATCACCGGATGGAACACCGCATTCACCAGCAGCATAAAGATGGTTTCGCCGTCTTTTAGCGCGCCGCCATGATGGGCATTCACATACAAAATACCCACCAGGCCAACCGCCATGGCGCCCAGCATCGACAGGCCAGTCCAGATCACCGCGATACGACGCGCAGTTGGTAGCTCGGCATTACAACGAATCGCTTTAAAACGCGCCAGAATATGCGGCTGACCGAAGTAGCCCAGACCCCAAGCCAGTAGCGAGATTGTCGCCATTACCGAAAGTGGCGTGCCTTCAACATCGGTAAACAGGTTCATTAGCGCGGGGTTCGTGGCGTTTACATCAGCCACAAGATTGAAATCGTTGATCATGGTGGCCGCAATTGGCACCAGTAGCAGCGCAGCCGCCATTAGCAGGCCTTGGATTAAGTCGGTCCAGCTCACTGCCAGAAAACCACCGAACAGGGTGTAGGACACTACGCACACGGTACCAACAACCACCGCAGTGGTGTAGTTCAAGCCAAATACGGTCTCGAATAACTTACCGCCAGCAACCAAGCCAGAGCTAGTGTAGAACAAGAAGAACAGCAGGATGAAGAAGGCAGAAATCAGCTGAATCGCCTTACTGTTATCGTTGAAACGGCGCGACAGATACTCCGGCAGGGTCAGCGCATTATCGGCCACGATGGAGTAGGTGCGCAGGCGCTTGGCAGTAAGCAGCCAGTTAAGCCACGTGCCCACCAACAGGCCGATGGCGATCCAGCTGGCGCTCAAGCCAGAGGCAAAAGCCGCACCGGGCAAGCCCAGCAGCAGCCAGCCGCTCATATCGGAGGCGCCGGCAGACAGCGCGGTTGGCCATGGGCCGAGGCTACGGCCGCCAAGGAAGTAGTCGGCGGATGATTTGGTTCGTCGGTACGCGACAACCCCGATGCTCAGCATCATGGCCAGGTACGCGATAAAGGTGGCGCTGATCGCACCGCTATTCTCGATCATAATTCCCTCTAATGCCCAGCGTTGACCTGCCGGGACTTGCTATGTTGTGTGTTGTATTGCTCTGAGTGCTAGCCGCTCCTTTGGCTGGCTTTGCTTGGCCAATTACCACCCTGCCCGGTTGTTATTGGATGCATCCATTCGCGAAATCGCAGTTGTTGCAGCATGGCGCAGAGTAAGACTCCTGCGTCTGCCGGCATGGGGATGACGAGGCCCTGAGCATAGCTAGCCGCTACTGTTTTAAGGCCTGTTGACCATTTGCACCTAAGTTTGCTGCCTTGGCGCTCTATCGGCTTTGGCGCAGCAGTGTTTTCCGATTCGCCTCAGGGTCGCCGCTAGTAAACTTAAGCAAGCCTCTGAAGTACAAAAGGAAAGTGCCAAGATAGCACAAACTCAAGTGCTACCGAAAGACTGCTCAATAATGCGGCAGGTCACAGAGTCAACGCTCGGGCGTCCCTCCAACAGCAGCAATGCATGTTCTGTGCAACACTTGAGTGAAAACTAAAGCATGTTAGATCGCTATGAAGTTACAAAGCCTTGGTTTGTTAGTGAGCCTACTAATCTGTTGGCCGGGAAGTGCCAAAGAGCAGGTGACGGTGTATGTCAGTCACATCCCCCCGTTTAATATTCTCTATGGGGAGACTCGGGGAAGCGGGCAGATAGACGTTGCCATCCAACAAGTGAGAGACGCACTTGCCGACAGCTTCCAGTTTCAACTGCGCGAAGCGCCGTTTTCGCGCTTTTTCAACGATGCCCGAGCGGGCAAGGCGATCTGCCATTTCACCCTGCGCCGAACCCCAGAGCGCGAGCAGTTTCTCGATTTCAGCCCGGCCCATACCTATTCCTTCGGTAACGGCTTGATTGTCAGCGAGGGCAAGTTGGCAGCACTTAGCCCTTATCTCAACGACAATGGGCAGATTGACCTTGGACAAGCCATGGAGCAGGGCGGCTTAAAGCTGTTTGTCGAGCGTGGGCGGATCTACTCGCCGGTCATTGATCAACTGCTGGCGGAAGCCTCCAACACGCGCGGCCGAGTGACCACCTACTCAAAGCAATACCAGCTGGAAAGTAAGATCCAACTACTCCGACACCCCAACCTGCTTGGGCTGATCGGCTACCCCTCTGAAGTGTTCTATCACAATCAAGTTCAAGACCCGGAAGATCGCATCGCCTACCTAGAAGTTCAGGGCTCGCGCTATCCCACCAGTGGCCACCTGGCCTGCAGCAAGGGAGAGTGGAACGACAGCTTTATGCAGGCCGCGCAACAAGAGTTGCAGCAACTGAGCCGCTCACCGGAGTACTACGAGCTGCAATATCAATGGCTGCCGGATAATCTGCATAGCAGCTATCAGGACTTAATCGACGAGCAGCTACAGCTCGATTAAGCCTTGCTGCCCAGCGTAAGTAACTCGGTATTTCCCCCTATCGCAGTGAGATTGGTGGTGCGGGTGCGCTCGCAAACCAGCTGCAGCAAAAAATCAGGATGGGTCAGCGAGGCCTGAGGGTCACCTAGTACCTCGCAGATAAACGGAATTATCGGGCCATCACCTTCCGCTAGCTGTAAGCGGATCGCTTGCGCCAGCTCTGCCTCGCCGTAATAGCACAGCGCCGCGTATTGATGCGAGGCCAACTGATGCTGCAGGTCGATACATTCACAGCCGGTTAACAGCCCATCGGCGGGCAGCTGGCGCAGGTACAGGGTCTCGCTAAAAGATGCGAGCATCGAATCAAGTTCAGAGAAATCACTCGCTAGCAGCACCGCATTGCCTGCAGCGAGTGCGGCGATGGTCGCCACATACCAACGATAATCATCATCGTCTTGCGGGGAGTATACGAACACCAAGCCCCGTCCCGAGAGGTAGTACTCGTTACTCTCACCACTGGGGCTGGGCAGGCTCTGCTCAAGCGCACTTAGGCGCAGCATCTGGCGACACTGAAAAGCGGCTAACTGCCGCCACTGGGCAGGCACTAAGTCCAGCGCCTGCTGCCACTCCAACAATGCAGCCACCCGTTGCTGCGCACCGAGCTGTTGCCACTGTAGCCAGATCGGCGATTGTAATTGCTCCATGCTAGCCCTCCTCATCCAGTGGGTTTACCACGCAGTGGCAGAATCGCTTGAGATACAGCGGCCCGCCAGCCTTGGGGCCGGTGCCCGACAAGCCATGACCACCGAACGGCTGCACCCCAACCACTGCACCCACCTGATCGCGGTTGATATAGCAGTTGCCCACATGCAGCTGTTGCTCCAGCGCCAGATAGTGGCTGATGTTGCGGCTATGCAGCCCAAGGGTCAGGCCGTAACCGCTGTCGTTGATCTGCGCCACTAACTCGCCTAACTGATCCCGCTCATAAGGCAGTACGTGCAAAATAGGGCCAAACTGCTCCTCGCTGACCTCGGTGAAGCTCTCCACCAATAGCGCGGTTGCCGCCACATAGTGCCCCAGCTCCGCCTGTTTGGAATAAGGGCTCTGTGCCAACACCTTGCCTTGGCTATGGTAGCTGTCGATATAATCCAGCAGCTTTTGCTGAGCACTTTGGCTAATCACTGGCGCAACATCACAGCGATACTCCAGTGGGCTAGCCATCTTCAGCTCCTGCATCGCTCCGCTGAGCAGCAAGCAGAAGGGCTCAAACACCTCTTGCTGTACCGCCACCACCCGCAGGGCTGAGCAGCGCTGACCGGCCGAGACAAAGGCGGAGCGCAGCACATCGCGCACCACCTGCTCAAGCAGCGCGCTGCTATCGACGATCATCGCGTTAATCCCACCGGTCTCGGCAATCAGTACCGGCGGCGGGCCCTCTCGCTCTGCCAGGTAGCGTTGTAGATGCTTGGCCGTGGCAGTGGAGCCGGTAAAGGCCACCCCTGCCACACAGTTCGCCCGGCAAAGTTGCGGTCCAAGCTCGCTACCCGCCCCCAGCAACAGCTGTAAAGCGGCGCGCGGCAGGCCCGCTTGATACCAAAGCTCGACGGCGCGCACAGCCAACAAGCTGGTACTCTCAGCCGGTTTCGCAATCACCGTATTACCCGCCACCAAGGCCGCCGCAATCTGGCCCACAAAGATGGCCAGCGGGAAGTTCCACGGGCTGATGCAAACGAACACCCCGCGCCCTTGATAGCGGGCCACTTGCTGTAGGCCGAGGTGATCGCTAAAGCTGTAGCCAATCAGCTCGCGCTGGGCGCAGCTGCCGTAGTAATGCAGAAAGTCCACCGCCTCACGCAGCTCATCGATGCTATCTTGCAGGGTTTTACCCGCCTCTCGTTGGCACAGTGCTAACAGCTCAGGGCGGTGAGCCTCTAGCAGCTCAGCAAAGCGGTTTAAGATGCTAACCCGCTTGCTCAGGTCGAGCTGTTGCCACTCGGGCAGGCAGCGCTCAGCCTGCAACAGGGCCTCATCAACTTGGCCGCTATCGGCAAAGCCAAGCTGGCCGACCTGCTTCTCCACATGGTAGGGGCTGAACACGGCCAGCCGGTTCTCCAGATAGGTATGCTCGCTCTCATCCCCCGCCAGCTGCGATATGCCCTGCCAGTGGCAGTCATCGCGCAGATAGGGCGCCATCGCCAGCTGCAGCTCCGATAGCTGGGCGGAGTCATCTAGGTTGCTGCCTTGGGAGTTTTGTCGATAGCCCTGATAGATATCTGGCGGTAGCGGAATATGTGGGTTAGCCAGCGGGCTCATTGCCTCTAGCACGGTACAAGGGTGGGCAATCAGTTGCTCCACCGGGCAGCGCTTGTCGAACAAGCGATGAACAAAGGAGCTGTTGGCGCCATTTTCCAACAGTCGCCGCACCAGATAGGGCAATAGTTCGCGATGGCTACCGACCGGGCCATAGATGCGCACGGTTTTGCCGATCAGCTCTGAGGTGGCGCGATAGAGCGCTTCGCCCATGCCATGTAGGCGTTGGTACTCGTAGTGGTCGTGCTGCGCCATGGCGCTGATTGCCGCGATGGTGTGGGCATTGTGGGTGGCAAACTGCGGATAGAGTAGCCCCTTGATATGGGGCGATAACAACAGCCGCGCACAAGCCAGATACGCGCTATCAGTGCCCGCCTTGCGGGTAAACAGCGGATAACAGGCTTGGCCACGCTGCTGGGCCAGTTTTAACTCGGCATCCCAGTAGGCGCCTTTGACCAGCCGCACCGGGATCTTATCGCCCTGCTGATGGGCCAAGCCGGCCAACCAAGCTAGTACCGCCAATGCCGCCTTATGGTAGCTCTGCACCACCATACCAAGCTGCCCCCAGCCTTGCAGCGACAGATGGCGATAGAGTTTTTCGAACAGCTCCATGGAGAGCATCAGCCGGTCCACCTCTTCGGCATCGATGGTCAGCGGCACCTCCAACAGCTTGGCCTTTTGGCACAGCGGCAGGATGCGCTCAAACATCTCCCCCAGCACCCGCTCGCGCTGGGCCTGTTCATAGCGGGGAAACAGTGCCGATAACTTGATCGATACACTGCCTTGTTGGGTGTCGGCCACCTGCTCAATGGCGCGAAAATAGGACTTGAGGTAACGCTCGGCATCATCCATGGTCAGGGCGGCTTCGCCAAGCATATCGTAGGAGAAGCAGTAGCCCTGCATGCGCAGCTCCGCGCCATTGGCAATGGCTTGGTCCAGTGTTTCCCCTAGCACAAACTGGCGGCCTATCACCTTCATGGATTGATTGATCGCGCCGCGCAGCAAAGACTCCGAGGTGGAAGCCAGCAACCGTTGCAGTCGCGAATCCGCTGATAGACTGTGGTCAAACTCGATAATCTTGCCGCTGAGCATCAGACCCCAGGTGGAGGCGTTCACCAGTATCGATTTATCGCGTTTAAGATGGCTTTGCCAGTTGGCGCTGCTGAGCTTATCGCGGATCAAGGCGTCGGCGGTGGCCCGGTCGGGAATACGCAACAAGGACTCCGCCAGACACATCAGCAGCACCCCTTCCTCGGTGTCGAGGCTGTATTCCAACAGCAGCTGATCGAGGATGTGCAAGGCATGTTTGTCGGCACGCACCGCTTCCACCAGATGGCGGGCGACGCTATCTATCAGCGGTTTTTCAGAGAGATTGGCGCGCGCAAAGGGCTGGAGCTTGGCCAGATAGTCACTTTCATCGGCGCTGAGCAGGGCTGGGATCGCCTGCCACCAGCTCGCCAGCGGAGTGTTCAAGGCATCACTACTGAACACTTGAGCAGGGTTAAACATCGAAGACCCTCCTTAAAGGCTCGAAGTCTCCCTATAAAGCTAGGCAAGCGCGTGATTTACACAAGTTTGTAGCCAACAAGTCGGCAGCTAGGCTGATTTAGATCAACAACTTACACCAACGATTATTCAACTCTGTGACAGAGCTTAAGGCACCATCCAAGCGGTAAAGCGACTGCGGCTGAGCAAAGCGCTAACTAGCATCGCGATGGCCAGCAGCAGTGGGATCATCACTAGCAGCGCCAAGGCCGGGTGAGCAAACCACTGATAGATCCCCAAATCCAGCTCGCGCGCCGGGATTAGTAGCAAGGGATGGCACAGGTAGATGCCAAAAGAGTACTTAGAAATCAGCTGAATCGGTTTGCGCCAGCCTTGCGGGATCTGCTCGGCATAGTACTTGGCCAAGACAAACAGCGAACAGGCGATCAGCGCGGTATTCAGAGTCTTGTAGCTCATCATCACCGTCTGATATTCGCTCATCCGCCAATCTAGCCAAAGCGTCACCAGCAGGTTGCAGCCCAAGCTAAAGCCCAGCAGCATCTTCCACAGATTCAACTGGTCCTTCTGGTCGCGGTTAAACAGATACCAGCCCGCTACCAGATAGCCGGAGTAGAGAATCAGATTCTGCCGCAGCGGGGTATCAACTTTTAGCCAGTGCATCAGCGTTAGGCACAGCCAAGCGGCCAGCAACAGTCGCACTCGCTGCTCGTCCATCTTGTTCAAAAGTGGCGCTAACAGCGGGATCACAAAGTACAGCGGAATAAAATCGTAGAAGAACCATAGGTGATACCAGACCGGCTGATTGGGGCTGAGCTCGATAAGTTTCAGCATGCCGCTTACATCCCAGTGTCCGCCCAGCAGGCTGGCGGCAAAGGCGTAGATCAGCGTCCAGGTCACAAAGGGCACCACCACCTTGCCGAGGCGACGTGTCAGATAGTGGCGACAGTTAAACGGGCGGGCGTCTGAGAGAAGCAGCGCCCCAGAGATCAATATAAACACCGGCACTGCCCAGCGGCTGATGGCATTCAGCCCCACCGGAAAGGCCCAGTAGTGGAAATCGGTGAGCCCGACTTGATGGCGATAAGGGCCCAGCACATGAATGCCCACCACGGCGATGGCCGCAATACAGCGCAGTAACTCGATGAAAAACAAGGGGGTGTTAGCCGGCCGGGACATAGGTCTCTCGCTAAACGGTTTTTAGGTATTGTACGGTTTAGGGCATAAAAAAGCAGCGCTTAAGCACTGCTTTGTAGATATACCCGAGTAACCCGCTTACTGCGGCGGGAAGGCTTCGAACATCAACTCCAGTTGGCGCTGGATAAACTGCTCGCGCGCCTCAGGCTTCATGGTTTCACGCAGCTGGCTCTGCGAGATTGATGACCACACCACGCTCTCGGCGCCCGGGTCGATAAGCTCTACCACCAGCTTGCCATAGCGGCGCTCTTGCAAGCGCACCGGGCTGCTCATCACCATGCCCACGCCACTGCGGCGCGAACCAAAACCCACACCATAGGAAACGCTAGCGCCCCCTTGCTCTTCCAAGATAAAGGCCTCATCGATGCGGTAAGCCACCAGCAGATCTGGCGCTTGCTCATCTCGGGTCAGGCCATTTAACTGCAGTTGTTGGCCTAAGGCATTCTCCAGGCGGCGGTCATCCAGCCCTTTCGGCTGACCTTCCGGGAAGGGTAAGAAGTCAAAGCTTCGGTATTGACTGAAATCTTGAGTGGCGTCGAAGTCGGTGGCGGGTTTAACGGTACAACCGGCCAGCAACAACACCATAAAAGCACTAATCCAAATCTTCATAAGGGTCTCCTCGCAGAAACGTTGCAGCGCCTACAGGTTGATCCTTCATCTAGCAGGGAGGCAAAAACAGTGATCGATACCTTAACAACGAAGGCTAAACGTATTTCGCTTAACCGGGCATCGACCAACACACGGGCGCGCTCTATACAGACCGGATAAAACGGAATAACTCACGCTACGTGCAGCATTGCGGATAAAATACCAACAATCGCCGCTAAATTACACCGCTCTGAATCTAGTGACAGGGGGAGAGAGTTGGTAAACACGTTCAATAGACCCGGGATTGCTGGAACAGTTCAAAAGCTGCGCAGCTTTGCTATAATCGCGGCCCTTTTTATCTTCGGTGGCAGTATGAGTTCTTATCAGCAGCGCTTCGGTGGCATTGGCCGCTTGTACGGCAATAAAGCATTGGCAGCCTTTAGCCAGGCCCACGTTTGTGTGGTGGGTATTGGTGGCGTGGGCTCGTGGGCGGCCGAGGCACTGGCGCGCAGCGGCATTGGTAAGATCACCCTGATTGATTTAGACGATATCTGTACCACCAACACCAACCGTCAGATCCACGCCCTCACTGACACAGTGGGCGAGAGTAAGACCGAGGTGATGCGCGAGCGGATCGCCCAGATCAACCCAGAGTGCGAGTGCTTCGAGATCGAAGACTTCGTTACCCGCGACAACATGGCCGAGTATCTGGACGCGCGCTTCGACTACGTGATCGATGCCATCGACAGCGTCAAGGCCAAAGCGGCGCTAATTGCACACTGTAAACGCAACAAGATTAAGTTGGTGACAGTAGGCGGCGCGGGCGGACAGATCGATCCCACCCAGATCCAGATCAGCGACCTGGCCAAGACCATCCAAGACCCGCTGGCCGCCAAGGTGCGCAACGAGCTGCGCCGCTTCTATAACTTCTCGAAAAACCCCAAACGTAAGTTCGGCATCGATTGTGTTTACTCCACCGAGCAGCTGATCTACCCCGACAACGAAGGCGAAACCTGCATGGCCAAGCCTGATGCCGGCGGTAGCATGCGCATGGACTGCAGTTCCGGCTTTGGCGCCGTCACCCATGTGACCGCCAGCTTTGCCTTTGCCGCCGTGTCCAAAGTGTTGAGTAAGCTGGCACAAAAAGCCCAACAATCCTAAGCCACAGGCCCCCCTTCACTGGCCGTCATGCAATAAGGCTTCTATGGTTAATCAACTGCATAACCGAAAGAAGCCTTGTTATGTTAAAAAACACTACCAGCCTACGTTTCAAAGTCTTACTACTACTCTTTCTGGCTCTGCTCTCACTAACTGGCGTCGCACTTTACAGTGCCGTGCAACTGGATGTTGCCAGCGCCCGTTTTGAAGAAGTGAGCGAGGAAGAGGTTGCCCTCAACCAGCTGGCGCTGCGTGCCAACATCGAGTTCAAACGGCAAGTCCAGGAATGGAAGAATGTCTTGCTTCGCGGCCACGACCCAGAGCAAAACCGCAAGTACTGGCAGCGCTTCCAGGACCAGCAACAGAAGGTGCAACAGTTGGTCAGCGAGCTTGAGACAGGCCTCAGCGCCGCCGGTTTTAACCAACAAGCCCAGATTGCCAAGCAGTTTCTCAACGATCATCGCACCATGGGCCAGGCCTATGCCCGGGGTAAGCAAGAGTACGAGAACGCCAACTTTAACTTCGAGCGCGGCGATGCGGCAGTCAAAGGCATCGACCGAGCTCCGTCCAAGGCGATGGACCAGCTGAGTGAGGAGCTCAGTGCCCTCAGCACCGAACAAGTCACGACGGTGATTAACCGCGCTGAATCGGCGGTCACCCTCACCTATTGGGTAATCGCAATCGTTGCACTGATCATGTTGATTGGCTGCCCGCTATTAATGGATCGCCAGTTTATCAGCCCACTCAATGTGCTGATCGACCATGTCAGCACCTTGGCCAAGGGGCGACTCAACATCCAGGTGGAGTCCAAGCGCGATGACGAGCTAGGCCGCCTCGCTAAGGCCACCCAAACCCTGCAGCAGTTCCTGCAAGCCACAGTCAGCGACCTGCGTAACTCTAGCGCGCAATTGGATGATGCCTCCTCTAGCCTAAAAGGCATGTCGGAAGATATCGCCACCGGCACCCACCAGCAGCGCGAGAGCAGCGACTTGGTTGCCACCGCCATTCAGCAGATGTCGCACTCGGCCGATGAAGTCTCGCAAAACGCCGCCACCACTGCCGAGACCACCAACGATACCGACCAAACCGCCGCCCAAGGCTCTGCTGCCATGCAGGAAGTGACCAAGAGTATTCAGCAGCAGGTGGAAGATATCGCCAGCGCTGGTGAGGTGGTGAAAAAGCTGGCGGGCGATACCAGCAATGTGGGCGCGGTATTGGATGTGATCCGCGGGATTGCCGAGCAAACCAACCTGCTGGCGCTTAACGCCGCCATTGAAGCAGCGCGCGCTGGCGATCAAGGGCGCGGCTTTGCGGTGGTGGCCGACGAGGTGCGCACTCTGGCGCAAAAAACCCAGCAGAGCACCACCGAGATCCAAAACATCCTCGAGAAGATCCAAGAGGGCGCCAACAACGCGGTGGGCGCTATGGAGCAAAGCCAACAGCGGACCGACGAAGTGGTCGATCATGTCTCCACCGCCGAAGGGCTACTGGGCGAGATTGTCACTGCCATCGGCAGCATCAATGATATGAACCTACAGATCGCCTCGGCCGCCAAGGAGCAAACCACCGTCGCCGGAGAGATTGCTAACTTGGTGGAGCGGATCGCCGAGGTGGCCAATCAAAATGCCGAGCAGGTGGAAGAGTCGAGCCAGCTAAGCTCACAGCTACATATGCTGGCGGATGAGTTTAACTCCAAGCTGAAGAACTTTCAGACCGAGTAGCCTCACGCTAGGTGGCTAGTAAACCTTACCGCGCAGCGCTTTCACTTGGCTGCGCTTGGTTTTGCCTTCTAGGCGCCGTTTCTGGGAAGCGCGGGTTGGACGGGTTGCCCTGCGGGTTTTCTGCACCACCGCCACCGATTGGATCAGCTCGCGCAGCCGATTAAGTGCATCTTCCCGATTCGTCTCTTGGGTGCGAAATTGCTGCGCCTTGATCACCAACACCCCATCCTTGGTCATCCGCTTGTCTTTCAATGCCAGCAGTCGCTCCTTGTAGAACTCCGGCAAGGAGGAGGCCGCCACGTCAAAACGCAGATGAATCGCCGAACTCACCTTATTAACGTTCTGGCCGCCGGCACCTTGGGCGCGGATCGCCTGCAGCTCGATTTCGTCGTCTGCCAGCTCTACGGTATTGGAGATCTTTAACACGGTTTAGCGCATCTTCTTCTGTTGCTGACGCAGTTCGTACTCCAGCTCTTCCGGGTAGAGCACCACGCCGTCTTCCTGCTCGCTGGGGAACACTGCCACCGCCAGTTGGTCTTCTTCCAGACCGGGGATCCAGCGGCTCATCCACTGTTTCAGCGGGATCGCCTTGGGATGGCAGTCCTGCCACTCTTCATCGCACCAAGACTCGGCAAACTCGCGGTTTGGCCAGACTGGCACACAGTCCTCGTCTTCGCTGTTTAGCATCACCGAGCCGTGTTCATCGCAGAGGATCCACATCTCTTGATGCTCGACCACCTGCTTAACCAGGTAGCGAAGGCGTTGGTCATTATCGAACTCGAGAATTTGCTGGATGCGCTCTGCGCTAAGGGCCGCACTCATGGCAGTTCCTTATTGTGGGGAAATTATGGCTATAGCCTAGGGGAAAACTGCCCCTAGGCCAAGCCATCAGGATCAGGCTTTCGGCGTTAATGCATCGAGGTAGCCCACCTCGGGCAAGGGCTTGTGCTTAGAGCCCAGATAGCTATACACCACAGGCAGCACAAACAGGGTAAATAGGGTGCCAATCGACAGCCCGGCACAGATCACCAGCCCGATATCAAACCGCGCCGCCGCCCCCGGCCCGCTGGCCATCAGCAGCGGCACCAAACCCGCCACCATCGAAATGGTAGTCATCAGCACTGCCCGCAAGCGAACCCGCGCCGCATGACGGATCGCAGTGAGCCGATCTTCACCTTGATTCATCTGCCGCTCTTTGGCCACCTCGCACATCAAGATGCCGTGTTTGGCAATCAGCCCCACCAGGGTAATCAAACCGATCTGGGTATAAATGTTCATGCTGGAAAAGCCCCAGGCCATCATCAGCAAGGCGCCGCAAATCGCCAAGGGGACCGTGAACATAATCACCAAGGGGTCGCGTAGGCTCTCAAACTGCGCCGCCAGTACCAAAAAGATGATCGCCATCGCCAACACAAAGGTAGTGTAGAGCGCCGCCCCTTCTTGCTTGAACTGACGCGCCTCGCCTTTGAAGTCGAAGCTATAACCCACCGGCAACAGTTCCGCCGCTTGCTGTTCCATATAGGCAATCGCATCGCCCAAGGAACGGCCCGGCATAATCACCGCATTGATGGTGATGGCGTTGATTTGGTTCATCTGTAGCAGCGCCGCCGGCTGGGCATCGAGGTGCCAATCCACCAGATTCTCCAGCGGCACCAGCTTGCCATCGACGGCTTTTACATAGTACTGACCAATCGATTCGGGGCTAAGGCGATAGCTGCGCTGTACCTGCGGGATCACCTCATAGGCCCGCCCATCGTAGTTGATGTGATTGACGTAGCCATCGCCCATCAGCGTCGACAGAGTAGTGGCAATATCGGCCATTCTCACCCCGTAAGCACCGGCTTTATCGCGGTTAACGCGAATGTTCAGCCGAGGGCTTTCAAACTTGGTATCGCTGTCGACAAACACAAACAGGCCGCTTTGCCAGGCGCGCTGCATCAGCTGATCGGCGAGCTGGGCCATGCTGCGATAGTCGGCCTGACTCTGCAGCACAAACTGCATCGGGAAGCCGTCGGAGCCGGGCAAGGCCGGCAGCGGGAAGATGGATGCACTGACTCCAGCAATATCGCTGATCGCCGCGGTTAGATTTTCGATCTGCTCGGCCTGATTGGTGGATTGCTCCTCCCACGGCACCGAGCTAATAAAACCCAGGCCTTGGGTTGAGCTGGGGATACCGGCCAGGGTAAAGGCCCGAGCGATATCTTCTACCTCCAGGCTACGCCGGCCGATCTCGGTAGTGTGCTGATCCATGTAATCTAGGTTGGCCCCGGCCGGGCCATTGGCGATCAGCATCACCGCGCCTTTCTCTTCGGTGGGCGCCAGCTCGCTGGGGATCAGCATGTTGAGCGGCAGCAGCATCGCCAGCACGATAAAACCAAAGCTGAGGATCACCCCACGTAGCTTGAGAGCACCGCCCAGCAGGTAGTCGTAGCCCGAATCCAGTTTATCTAGGAAGCGGTGCACCGCCTCTTCAAAGCCCTTCGGTTGCTCGCTTTTCTTGAGCAGCTTGGAGCACATCATCGGCGACAGGGTCAGCGCCACAAAGCCAGAGACAAACACCGCCCCCGCCAACGTTAGGGCAAATTCTGAGAACAGCACCCCAGTCATCCCCTCCACCATGGCAATCGGCGCGTACACCGCCGCCAGCGTAATGGTCATGGCGATCACTGGCATGGCAATCTCGCGAGTACCGACAATGGCCGCTTCAAACGGGCTCATGCCTTGGCGGATATGTCGGTCGACGTTTTCCACCACCACAATGGCATCATCAACCACTAACCCGATGGCTAATACCATCGCCAGTAGCGTGAGCAGATTGAGCGAGAACCCCAGCATTTGCATCGCCAGACAGACACCAATCAGCGACAACGGAATCGCAATCACCGGGATAATCACTGCCCGCAGGTTGCCCATAAACAGGAAGATCACCACCACCACGATAACCGCCGCTTCGGCGATGGTCATCAACACCTCTTTAATCGATGCCTCGATGTATTCGGTGGCATCGTACAGCGGCTCCAAGGTCATCCCTTCCGGCAGGTTATCGGCAATGCCCGGCAGCAGTTGCTTGACGCCTTTGGCCACGTTGATCGGGTTGGCGGTTGGGGTCGGGTCAATGGCAATGGTAATCGAATCGTCACCGCTGGCTTTGGCAATCACGGTTTCCCGCGCCGCCGCCAGCTCCATCTCGGCCACATCCCGCAGCCGCACCAAGCCGGCATCGCTGCGCGAGATAATCAGCTGCTCAAACTGCGCCTGAGTTTTCAGGTCGGTGTCCACTTCCACGTCGTACACCATAAAGCGGCTCTCGGCCTGCCCCGGCGCAGCGCGGTAGTTGTTCTGGCGCAGCGCATCCACCACCTCGGCGGCGGTTAGGCCGTAGTTCGCCAACTTAACCGGGTCGAGCCAGATCCGCATCGCCATCTCCGGGCCATACACATTGGCCTTAGCCACGCCGCTGACCGTGACCATTTGCGGCTGAATCACCCGGCGGGCAAAGTCGGCCACCTCAGGGCGGGTTAAGCGGTCGCTACGCAAGGATATATACAGAATCGAGGTTGACGAGCCGGTGGAGCGGGAGATATTCGGGTCCAAGGCCTCAGCAGGCAAGCGCGCACGCACCGAATTCACCTTGGCCATGATCTCGGAAAGCGCGGCATCGGGGTCGGCGCCAATCTTCATATACGCCGATACAGAGCTGCGCCCCATGGCCGAGGACGACAGGATGTAATCGAGGTGATCCGCCTCGGCAATCGCCTGCTGCAAGGGCTGGGTGATAAAGCCCTGAATCACATTAGCCGGCGCCCCAAAATAGGAGGTATCGACAGTGATCACCGTGTTGGTCAGCTCCGGGTATTCGCGGATCTGCAGCTTAAGCAGCGCCTGCACGCCGACAATCAGCAGCAGCGCACTGAAGGCAAAGGCCATCACCGGGCGACGAATAAAGACATCGGTAAAACGCATCATCGCCCCCTAGCTTTTTGGCAGCGTAGCAGGGCGCTGCACAAAGCTGTCTTCCACCAGCTCCACCAGCGTGCCGTTGCGCAAGCGCACCTGACCGGAGCGCACCACCTGCTCGCCAATCTCCAGCCCTTGTTCCACCAGCGCCCAATCGCCTTGACGCATCGCCACCTTGATATCGCGCCGCTGCGCCCGTGGCTCACCGGCCTCATCCGGGGCAATCACAAACACCGATTGGCCATAGATATTAAAGCTGATGGCTTGTTGGGGAATCACGACCTGCTCGCTCAGCAGTGGCAGGAGTACCCGCACATCGCTGTACATCCCAGAGCGCAGCAGCCCTTCGGCATTGGGGATCTCGGCCTGCACCTCCACCACCCCACTGCGCGCCTCAACAATCGGTTCAATCGCGGTAATAGTGCCGAGGAATTCTCGCTCAGGGTAAACATCACTGCTTAGCTGCACCTCGCCGCCGATCTCGATACGCGGCAGTTGAGTCTGGGCCACCGAAAAGCGCAGCAGCATATGGCTGAGGTCTTCCAAGTGTGCAATCTGCTGACCCGCTTGAATAAACTCCCCCAAATTAACCTGACGCAGCCCGATAATACCGGCGAAGGGAGCGCGAATCTCACGACGTGCAATGGTCGCGCGCAGCGCAGCAATATCGGCTTCCAGTGCCAGATAAGCGGCCTGGCTATCGTCAAACTGGGTCTGCGACACCGAACCGCGCTCCAGTAGTTGCTGGTGGCGTTCCAACTGACGTTTCACCGAGGGCAGGCGAGCTCTCGCGCTGGCCAAATTGGCGCGCTCCACCTCAGATTCCAGACTCACCAGCAACTGGCCTTTGCTTACCGACTGGCCCGAGCGAAAGTGAATCTCGCTAATAGAGCCCGATACCGAGCTGGCCACCACCACACCTTGGCGCGGCTCAATCAAGCCAATCGAAGCAATCGATGGCTGCCAGTCGCGCGCCTCAACCTCAACCACTTCCACCGGAAAGCGCGGCTCCGGGCGCGCCGCCATCTGCTCGGCCATCTGACCGAACTGATGAAACTTGTAACCAAACACACTGCCGAACATGGCGGCCGCCAACAGCAGCATCACCACAATGGCAAAGAACTTCTTCATCGGATTGACTCCATTCAAACAACGAAATGAGCAGTTAAGGGTGTAACCAGGAAGCGCGGGTATCGAGGTAGGCGAGTTGTGTCCATCCCTAGAACAAGGCCGAAATTCCAAGAGGGAATCTTACCGCTTTAAAGACTAAAAATCTGTTACAAGACGGACAGTTATAACAAAAGTTGTGGTAGTTCGTGCCGCCTAAATGGCGGCACTTTGGCAGGAGCTATTTGAACCTAGTAAAAATTGCGGATCTCAAGGTCCATGCTTTCTCCACCAGCACAGTTGATGGTCAGATCCATCATGCTCAATACTTCGATGCTATTTTCATCTAAGCCATTAATTAACTTAAAATTAGCCTCTGGAGAATCACAACTATCAGCTAGAGAAAATGCTAAATCGCTGAACTCATATAATTCGATACCTAAACGGCTCGAACTATATTGGTTACCACCCAAATGATTTACATCGTTAAACTCTAGAACAAGATTTCTCAGGTAGCCTTCCTGATTCGCTTGCAAAGAAACCCTTACCTCGGTGTAATCAGTATCATCCGAAGAGTTCCCCCACGAATTCGACGTGATATTTCCAATAAACAGTGACTTACCAAACGGTTCAGCAGAAAATCCACTAGTGTCCGTCACTTCCAGGTAGCTTTTCTCAGTATCATTTGAGGCTTGTTGGACCACCATAACATCCGTTGACCATGAGCCTTCAAAATCATAGGCAGTAAAGGTAAATGCTAGCACTTCACCATCTTCGACTAACAGTCGAGTGCTCGCAGTACCATCGCCATTGTCAACGAACTCGGTTACCTTGAACGCATCGGTTGATTCCCATTGATATCCAGCAGCCGCACCAGCTGTGCTGCCAACAAGGGTGACTACATCACCAGAAACTACGAACTGGTCCTCTCCGGCATTAGGTTCAAAGTCGGTGACTACATCGCCTGTCGTCAACAACTTCGCGATTGAGCAGCTTCCACCAATACTGCTGCGCTCAATATCGACATCAAAATACCCATGCATGGCCATCTCTGCGCCAGAGGGGGTAGCTTGAATGCTACTCACGGTGTAACCAGAGTCAGTTTCACTGAAATCGAGGGCAATTTCGTTTCCTGTGAACATGTGACTCAAGCTAATACCTGAAAACACGACAGCTTTTGGAGCGAGCGGGAAGCTAAATTCTAGCTGTTCAGGAATATCAACATACTCCACGCCGCCATAGTTAAAGCCCTGCTCACTGAGCTTCACTCGTCCATTAGTGACGATGCGATCGGGAATCACACCACAGTCGGTAAGAGCACTGCCACGCAACATTGCATCACTAATACCGACATGACGATAGCTAGCAGGGAATATTATCAGTGACGGATCTAGGGTTTCAGAGCCATTTACTCCATCCCCATCACCGACGAGGGTAACGACAGGCCAATCATCAGCAAATTGAACATCAATTTTGTGACTTCCCTTTGCTTTAACCAACATTCGCCCTGAATCGGGATAATCAAGTAGTTTCCCTGCTAGCGTTTGCGGTGTAGACAGGGAGTAACTTAACCAGCTCTGCCCATCAAACAACTGGTAGTCGCCAGTTGTCGTCAACTGATAACGCTTGCTAGCAAAATCATAGGTTAAGACTGAAGAAGCAGATTCTGACTTAAATATCCCGCCAACATCCATGCCATCGCCCGACTGTGAAACCTTCAAGCTCTCTTGCGTACCATCAGAGGTGTAAGAGACTTGTAACTCAGAATCCAAACTAAGGTAGAAGCTCTCAAACTCACCCTCGAGTAATACCTGACTGTTTACAAAAGTCAGTTCCCCTTCAAGGCTTGTGATGAAATCACTGTTTCGCTGGGCTGCTGTCACCGATAAACGAACCTCACCGTCCACGGCAAGCATGTCTACCCCTTCTAAATGGCAGTCTTCAAAGGCAAGCGAGTACTCGTTCCCATCGGCCAGCGTACCAGAGCTACCTAAGCTAGATATCGTTAAGTTGGATGTACTAAAGTCTGCAGCTTCTAGACAACCGATAGTCACTTGCGAGTCATCGCCCATCACGTTAAGTGCGCTCACAGTAAGCCTTACCAGTGCGGGCTCGTATGCGGCCAAGTTGGTAGTCAGCGCAGCAAACCCAAGAGTGTCGAGAGTAATTGGGGAAAGCGAGTCATTATCTGAACTCCCGGTTGAGCCACCTCCATCTCCACCTCCGCCACCTCCACATGCAGCAAGTAGAACAGTACAACTAACACCCATAACCGCGTACTTCAAACGACTCATAAAATCTCCTTTCCCTGGAACTATGTGTTTCAATTCAATCAATTAAAGATTAGTGAGATAGAACATTATTATATTTTTTAGGAGCTTAGTAATGATTTGATTATTAAAGCGCCATAAGTTTGATCTTAGCCAAATCACCAAACGCTAGACCTCTCCCCTCAATCAGCTAAAATCACCGCCCAACAAAGAGGTGACACCGTGAAACTCAATCCCGCTCAATCTGACGCAGTGAACTATATTTCTGGGCCTTGCCTGGTGCTGGCAGGCGCTGGTAGTGGCAAAACCCGAGTCATTACCAACAAGATTGCCCACTTGGTGCAAAACTGCGACTACAACCCCAAGCACATTGCGGCGGTGACCTTTACCAATAAGGCTGCCCGTGAGATGAAAGAGCGGGTAGGACAAACGCTGGGTCGTAAGCAGAGCCGTGGCTTGCGGGTGTCGACCTTCCATACTTTGGGACTGGATATTATTCGCCGTGAGCACAAGCATCTAAAGCTGAAGGCCAACTTCTCGCTGTTTGACGATCAGGACCAAATGGCCCTGCTCAAAGAGCTCACCGAGAAAGAGCTGGAAGGCGATAAGGATCTACTCAAGCAGCTACTTAGCTGTATCTCTAACTGGAAGAATGATCTGATTCTCCCTCAGCAAGCGGTCGGTCATGCCAAGGGGGAAAAAGATCAGCTGTTTGCCCACCTCTATCAGCGTTACCAGCGCCAGCTAACCGCCTACAATGCGCTGGACTTTGACGACCTGATCCTGATGCCAACCCTGCTGCTGGCCAACAATCAGGAAGTGCGCACCCGCTGGCAAAGCACTGTGCGCTATCTGTTGGTGGACGAATACCAGGACACCAACACCAGCCAATACCAGTTGGTGAAACTGCTGGTTGGCGAGCGCGCCCGCTTTACCGTGGTGGGTGATGATGACCAGAGCATCTACTCTTGGCGTGGCGCCCAGCCGAAAAACCTGATGTTGCTACAGCAAGACTTCCCGTCACTGCGGGTGATTAAGCTGGAGCAAAACTACCGCTCGACCCAGCGGATTCTGAAATGCGCCAACATTCTGATCGAGAACAACGAGCACATCTTCACCAAGAGCCTGTTCTCCGAAATGCCCTATGGAGAGGTGATTAAGATCCTGTTTGCTAAAAACGAAGAACAGGAAGCCGAGCGGGTCGTGGCAGAGCTCATCGGCCACCGCTTTATGAACAACGCCAGCTATCGCGACTACGCCATTCTCTATCGAGGTAACCACCAGTCGCGGTTGATGGAAAAGGCGCTGATGACCAACCGGGTGCCATATAAAATCAGCGGCGGCACCTCGTTCTTCGCCCGAGCCGAGATTAAAGACCTAATGGCCTATCTACGGGTGCTGGTAAACCCAGAAGACGATAACGCCCTGCTGCGCATCATCAACACGCCTCGGCGCGAGATCGGCCCGGTTACACTGGAAAAGATTGGCAATATGGCCAACGAAAACCACAAGAGCCTGTTCGATACTGCCTGCTCAATGCAGCTGACCACGGTGCTGAGCGGCCGCAGCCTGGCAGCGGTGCAGGAGTTCACCGAGTGGATGAACACGCTCCGCCGCCGAGTCGAAGGTAACGATGCGCTACAGGCGGTGCGCGACCTGATTAAAGATATTCAGTACGAAGACTTCCTCTACGAAACCAGTCCCAGTGCCAAGGCTGCGGAGATGCGGATGAAGAACGTCTCCGAGCTGTTCCGCTGGGTATCAGGGATGCTGGAAGGCGATAACGACAACGAGCCGATGACCCTCGAGCAGGTGGTTAATAAGCTGATCCTGCGCGATATGATGGAACGCGGCGAAGATGATGACGAGCTCGATCAAGTTCAGTTGATGACCCTGCACGCCTCAAAAGGGCTGGAGTTCCCCTTCGTCTACCTGATCGGTATGGAGGAAGGCCTGCTGCCCCACCAGAGCAGCATCGATGAAGACAACGTGGAAGAGGAGCGCCGCCTTGCCTATGTAGGGATTACCCGCGCCCAGCAAGAACTCACCTTCACCCTGACCCGCGAACGCCGCCAGTTTGGTGAGCTAATCAAACCAGAACCGAGCCGCTTCTTGTATGAGTTGCCACAGGATGACCTAGACTGGGAGCGTCGCCGCAAGGTGGAAAGCGCCGAGGAGCGCCAAGCCAAAGGCGAGAAAGGAATCGCGGCACTGCGAGCCGCCTTGAACCAAGGCAACAAAAAATAACACCACATCCCAGCCAGTTCGCAGCCACGAGCGCGAACTGGCTAGCCAATCGCCTCCCGATTGCATAGCAAGCAAGCTTGCTAAAGGCGACTTATACGCATTTCCCATCGACAAATTGAGTTTTTTATCACTCCAGCAAGCAAAGAAGTCGCCCGATCGCTGCAAGATTAATGTGATCTACCGCGTGTTAAGCAAACTTCCCGCTAAGGAACTGTGATCGAAAGGGTTTTCATTTTTGCCTGAGCACTGACGCGCCGCATAGGCA
The DNA here is from genome assembly GCF_000429505.1 of Aliagarivorans taiwanensis DSM 22990. Lineage (GTDB taxonomy): Bacteria > Pseudomonadota > Gammaproteobacteria > Enterobacterales > Celerinatantimonadaceae > Aliagarivorans > Aliagarivorans taiwanensis. The sequence goes on from NZ_AUBZ01000008.1 coordinate 119,822, forward strand.
GATTTACAATCCTCTGGCGCTGTGTAGATCACGGAGGAAACATGACCGCGCGTGCCGAGCAACGCCAGCAGCAACAACTCGCTTTTCAAGCTAGCAACCAGAATATTGAGGTTGGCTTAGCCTCTGCTTGTCCGTTAGCAGTGGCAGAACTAACCGAGATAGACGAGCATTCGCCTCATGTACGGGAGGTGTTTGACGGGGGGCTGACCGCCAAGGTCTACCACCTGGAAGTTGATGGTTCGCACTACTGCCTGAAACAGCAACGTCGGCCCGCGTTGGTAAAGAACGCAGACGGTGCCACGTCGTTCCTCAACGAGGTGCAGCGTCGCCAAGACCTTCAAGCGCTAAAACAACGGCCAGCAACATCGGCCGCGTTTAAACATATTGTTCCGACCTTGTACGCCAATTACCGGGAGGGAATCATCCTATCCCCGTGGATTGAAGGGACGATCCTCGACCGCTTTAGTCGGGAGATCTTTAACCAGCTATTCTCAACCTTGTTTGCTCTAGAGCAAGCCGGGCTAATGGAGTGGGACCTCTCCCCCGGTAATATTCTCTACGATGGCCACAACATTCACCTGTTCGATTTTGGCTACATGTATCGCTTCGATCCGCTGGCTGAGTACAATAGCGATGGCCTGACACTTCCTGAGTTCCACGCTGCAGAGCGTTTCGAGACTCGCAACCTGTTTGGCTTTTTGCTGCGCTACCAAGACAGCATGACCGAAAGCGATCGCCTCGCCCTGTTCCGCGAGCTCAAAGAAGCAGCCCTAGATAGCTACACCCAAAAACGCATTTGGTTACGCCAGAACTATGCGAAAACTCAAGTAATCGACTGGGTCACCACCATCATCGCCCGTTGGGAGAAGGCGCTGGATTGCGACACCGCCCTCGCCAGCCTGTACCGCGCCGAGAGCTTCCGCAGCCACTGTCTGGATATTGCCGACGACCTCAGCGGCAAGAGCTGCACCCCCACCACCCTGCTACGCATCGACGCGGTGATTGAGACCTTGGCCACCCACTACCTAGAGCTGAAAGCGCGCGACGCCTTGCTGTTTGACAATAAAGAACTCGGTCAGCACGACCTGATCCACAAGTACCAGGCATGCCGCAAGCAAGCTGAGAAGTACTTACTCAGCACGAGCTGATGCAATACATTGAGGGAGTGTAGCGTTGAAGCTATCTAGAAAAGCTGGATTAGCTTTTAGCCAATCATGAGTGAAGTAAACACCAAGTTCTTGAGTATCCCACACCTGTCGATACAGCTCGGTGTAGATACAACCATCCATCGTTTCTTTACGATAAACCTCATCTGTTGCAGCAACGATATCCAAGCGCCCCAACTGCATCATCTCAAACAGCACATGATAGTTGGCCCTTGGGTGTAGCTTACTGAACCCAGCCTGTTCCAGAGAACGATGCAATGCCGAGTTTCTTAACACTCCTATTCGATCAATCTGATGATAGTTGATAAGCGGTTCCCGCAACTCTTTGGTCGAAAACAGCTCCCGCTCTATCGTGCTAATAGGAGCACTTAACTGGCCAAACTCATCTCGCTCTGGGGTTTGCGCAGCCAAAAAAAATCCATCGATAGTTGAATCTTGATATTGCCTTAATACCCGGCTCAAGGGCTGAATCGATAGCTGGTATTGCTGATCCAGTTCATCCAGAGCACACTCAACGACATCGACAAAAAAACCTCTCGGCTCTCCTTTGCCATCGGAATACTGGAAAGGCTCAAGCGGATGCATCGACAGCTGAAGCGTATCGGCTGAGAGTCTACCACTGCAAACCGACAGCATAACAGTGACCCCGAAGGTAGTTATGCAACCAGCTTTCGCCCAGTACTTTTTCAACAACAGATTACTCACAACCAACCTCACTAATCTCCAGCTTTCTAGAAGGTTTTAATCGCCGACACAGCATGAGTCAGTGCCACAAACACTCGAGTGCTTTACCTATCGAAGACCTTCATACCCGATTGCGTAAATTTCAATCAGAATAAATGTGAGCAAGCGCACGCGGATAAAACTCTTAATGCGGGTAGCAACTTTCATAATTTTCTGTTCAAATTATAGGCTCTAGAATTAAAGCTGCATGGTAGAGATCTTTCTTTGAGTGTCAGTAACTTACTGACAAGTGAGCTCCTTGGAGGACCGACACTTTGCAACAATCTAGCGGCCCACGACAGCCGTCAATGTCGTACTTAGCATTTTCCTTTCCTTTAAGTGGATTAAGTATCCCTGCCCGTCATAGTACGGGCTTTTTTTTGAAAAGCTTTTCTTGGCCATATCCGCAACTCCCCTTTTTGTAAGATCTACATCTCAAATTTCTCAGGTATGTTGTGATTTGCCTAAGGTTCTTGGTATTGCTGATATCGATACCTGAGCTTTCCAGCCACGGCTTAGCCACTTGGTAAACGCATGATGAATCGTTGTCTCTAACTGCCAGCCACTGCCCTGATGCAGGCTGGCCATTTGCGCCCGGCGACTTCTACCATCAACACCACTACCGCATCACTTTTGATAGTGAGGGCTCGATTGTCGAGCTTTTCATAACAGCCTAAATAGCCTTGCAACCCGCAGTTGCCATTAATGACTTTCCGAGTACGTAGATTGAACGGCCCTGTGTCGATATTCCCCTTGGCCAGTATCAGCACGCTTACAGAGTAATTCACCAGTATGTTTATTCGCAGCAAAAGTCTGTGTTAGATTGCTGTCCCGCTGGTATAAAAATCATGCATATTGAGCCAGTCACCAAGGGATAAAATTTCGTACAAAGCCACGGATAGAGCCCCGCTGTAAAAGCGATCCAGCCAGCATTTTTCGTAATGACGTGACCAAACTAACAAAGGTCTTACCGTGGAAGTTATATTCTTAATTAAGCAGTCAAATTATTGAGGTAAATAACAATTGGTCAGCCCTAAAACCGATACTGAGCAAATCCGTCGTGAAAACCGCCGCCTGTTGGTCGAAACACTGCGCCACCAAGGTCCTTTAGCCCGAGTCGAACTTGGCGCGATCACCTCCCTCAGTCCGGCCACCGTCACCGCCATTACCTCCGAGCTGGTCGCCCAAGGCCACCTTCAGGAGCTAAGTAGTAGCGAAGAACCAAGCGGTCGCGGCCGCCCCCGAGTCGCGCTGTCATTGGTTGCAGACTCAGCGCACTACATCGGCATTAAGATCTCGATTAACGAGATCCGCTTGATGCTGGGCAACTACGCCGGAGAGGTTACCAAACAGTTCTCGGTGCAACTCAATACCAGCGCACTGAGCCCTCAGCAGTTGGTGCATGAGCTTAGCGGAGAGGTTCAACGGTTTATCGATAAGCACCACCTACAGATGGCAGAGCTGAAAGGGATTGGCTTGGCGGTACAGGGTGTGGTCGACCAGCAGCACGGCGGTATCTTGTGGAGCCCGGCGTTTCGTCAGGCCCAGCCGGGCTTGGCCGAGGCGCTAAGCCAACGCTTTAACCTGCCCGCATTAATCGCCAATGACGCCGACTGTCTGGCACTGGCGCTGCACACTCAGCCTCGCTATCGCGACACCAAGGATATGATCGCCATCCAGCTCGGCTACGGGGTTGGTATGGGGCTGATTCAAAATGGCCAGCTTTACTTAGGCAGTCGCGGCGCAATCGCCGAGTTTGGTCATACCAAGGTAAGCCTTGATGGGCCGCTGTGCCGCTGTGGCGCACGCGGTTGTCTGGAAGCCTATCTTGGCGATTATGCCTTGCTGCGCGACGCATCCGCCTTCGTCACCCTGCCGCCCGGCGATCCGATGCATCCGAGCGAAGAACAGATGCAGTACATCCAAAAACAGGCCTCGCTGGGCAATGAGAATATCCTGCATATCTACCAACAGGCTGGGCGCATGCTGGGCTTGGGGCTGTCGAATCTTATGGCTTTGTATAACCCGGAGAAGATCGTCATCTCCGGCCCGGGCGTGCGAGCGGCACCACTGTCACAAGACCCGATCCAAGAAGCGCTACAGGAAAGCCTGCTACCTTATCTGCGTGACACTGACTGCATTGAGACCCATCACTGGAACGAAGATCTGACCGGCAAAGGCATTATTGCCATGCTGCAAAAAATGAGTGATTGATACTGCGAGCACAAGAAAACGGGAGCGAAAGCTCCCGTTTTCTCATGGATAATGATTATCGCTACCGACTTTTAAACGCCTCGATAAAGGCACCGCGTACGTTGGTTGAGCCTAAGCGCTCAGCCTCTTCGACGAACTGCAGGGCAGTTTCCAAGTCATCATTGGCAACTGCTTGCTCGATCAGGCTGATGAACATCGCTTCGGTTTCAGGCTGGATGGTGCGGCCAGTACGAGACACATTTTGAGAAACGGGCTGATTATTGTCCACAACTACAGCTTTTGAAGCCGGGGCGACAGTAGCCGCTTCGCTGGCTACCAATACGCTGGCAGCTTTGGTTTGCTCACTAGAGGATTGCGCAAGGATCTCCCTCGCCTCATCGGCACTTTGCTTCTCAGAGATGTCAAAATCTAGCTTCACTCGCACCATTCCTACTGGAACATGCGCAGCGTACTCGCCTCGCATCGCCTTAATCAGCTGCATCTCACTACCCAACCTTTCAGCAGACTCTCGATCAACACTCTTATCCACCTGCGTCACTGAGCCTAACTGCTCATCGGTGGTAAAGAGAACCATATAGCGCGCTTGTAGTGCAGACTCTTTATCCGTATCAACCTCGAAGCGTAAAATGTAGCGGTTGGATGTCGTTACCCCACGTTTATCAAAGCGCAAATCATCTTGACCGTACACCTTTATAGGCTGATGGTTCTCATCCAACAGCAAGACGTTGGGTACAAATACCATATCCAGTACCGGACTTTCGACTTGAACCTTCAAGGTCTTTTTCACAAAGTGCGGCAACTCGAAACCTTTCACAAAGCTTTTACCAGTGGCAAAGCGAAATGCTTGCACCTCTGGACCCATAACAACCTTAGTTTTGCCAGGCTCGGCAATACGTTCATAGCGAAGATCAGCTAAGGAGCTGCAACACAAAGGGGCCGAGTCAAGTTGAGCATACGCCACCTCAGGGTTGGCAGGCTGCGCTCGAAGCGCATCTTGCCCAAACACATCGAGAGATTTTTTTGCGCTGCTACATCCTGCTAGCAACACAACAGCCAGAAGGCCGACTGCCATTCTTTTCTTCACGGAGACTCCTTAAACATACTCTGGCGAGGCGGGATCAATACCCACCATCAAGAAACCGGTTACACGCCTTATTAGGAAGGCTATTACACGCAAATTCAAGGGCAAAGCCTGAAAAATAAAGAGAGCGTCACAAGACGCTCTCTTTGTTGCTCACGGATAGTGATTACTTAGTAGGGAGAACTACCACCACACGTCGGTTTGCACACCAAATACGACATCACTATCTTGGTTGTCACCGTTGTAGTAAGCCGCCATGACGCGGATCTCTGGGGCGGGACCGGTGCCAGTGGCCATCGACCATGTAGGGGCAATGGCCAGCTTGTAAACCATGGCGTCATCACTATCGCGATCAGAGATAGCCGCCTCAGTGGCAATTGCAAAGTTATCTACGGCGGGTAAGGTAAACACAGGACGAACACCCAACGAGTAAGCCCAAGCATCATCATCACCATCGTCTACCCACTCAAACTGAGCCCAAGGCAATACCACCAGGCTATCGCTGAACCAACCACCCCAAGCAGAAGCTCGCACCGCAGCGGCATCCTTGTCAATTTGACGCATACCGGTTTGACCACCCGCGTTATGCAGGCCCGCATAGGCATTATAGTTAGTGAATGATTTGCCCAGGCCATGATCACCACTCAGACCGAAACCCGCTTGAACCAAGATGTTAGAAAAGCCGTTACCTAAGCCAAAGAACCCTTCGGGGGTATAGCCGATACCAAACTCAAAGCCGGTGTTAGTATGGTTGTCTTCAAAGTTGTCATTGTCAGCGATGTACTTTAATGCCGCGTCGATGCGAAGCTTTCCATACTGCGCACGGGTGTGCACCATGTGCATCGGATCCAAGCTGCGTAGATCTGGCGCATACTCACCCCATTCACCTGTTTCTGGGTCATGCCAGATGCCTTGACGCTGTGATTGAGTACTAGAAAGATAAGCAAAATCCCATTGGCCACCGCCGAGTTCAAGGCGTTGCACACCCAGACCCGTGCCCGAGTAGTCGGTCATGAAATGGTCAGTCAGGAAATTATAGTTGTCACGACCATAGTAACGTTGCCCCCCCCAGAAAGTACCGGTAGAGGTAAGACCGCCAAACTCTACATAGCTCTCAATCAGACCCGTAGATTTACCGTCGATGTTCTGACCGTTCATATCGTGATTGTCAGACAAGTTTGCTTGACCCAAACGAGTGCGGATAGCGATACTGTTGCCGTTTTCTAGCTCCCAAGTTTTAGCAAAGGCCAACTCATAAAAGTCATCGCCTTCGTTGACCAAACGACCCAGCGCCATTTTTCCTTTGTCATACTCAAAACGACTACCAAAATCTGCATCGCTGTTCGAACGTGACAATGCCGCTGCGCGGAAATAGCCATTAAACTCAAAACCTTCAGCAGCCTGAGCCACTGGCGTGAACGCGCTCGCTGCAAGTGCTGTAGAGCATGCAAGGGATAGTGCTTTCAACTTCATTATTCTAATTCCTTTAATATATTCCCCTATCTTTCCCTTAAGCATCCCTGCAAACCACTGCAATGGTGGGTCAAGAGGGATTATATGAATCCGGTTTCAGAATTTGTTTGAAACCAGTCACAAATGATACCGGTTTCAACGTGCATGGATCACACATATTAAGTTATGCAAAAAGCCCAAATAGCATTACAAAATAACGTAAAAATTATCTTCATCAGGAAAATAGTTTGAGTTTGGCAACATATATAAAAGCTAACTCAGTCAGCAACCAAAGCTGTCCATGCCAGTTTTCACCATGCCTCCTATCAGTACAGATACTTCAGAATACGTAATCACCAGCGAGTACAGAGGATGCAATGTTAAGACGTTCAGGAAAGCAAGACTCAGGGAGATAGGGGTAAACAGCAACTGGCGAGTCCAGAGCGCGATGACAATGCATTGGCTGTTAGCATACTCACAGCTTAGGGTGGTTCGGGAGCCTAGCTCGAACGTAAAAAAAAGCATGGCTCTCGCCATGCTCTAGTCTGCAAAACGCTACCAGGCCAGTGGAACCCGATAGCGAATTGTAGTTCTACCACCACATATCAGCTTGAACACCGAATACAGTCTCAGAATCGGCACCGTCAGCTTCGTAGTCGAAGTAGCTAACCATTACGCGGATCTCTGGTTGTGGGCCAGTTCCGGTAGCCATAGACCAAGTTGGAGCTAAGGTCAGCTTGTAAGCACCGCTCTTGTCAGCTTTGTAGTCGCGATATGCCACTTCGGTAGCAATAGCAAAGTTCTCAACTGAAGGCAGGGTGAATACTGGTCTTACACCAACGTTCCAACCATAGTTATTCTCATCACCATTCATAGCGCCATTTGATACGTACTCATACTGCGCCCATGGCAATACCACCATATGCGAGCCAAACCAGCCACCCCAAGCATTTACGCGGTAGCTAGAAGTGCTTGAATCGACCTTACGCATGTTGGTTTGACCACCAGCATTAATCCATCCACTGTAGGCATTGTAGTTAGTAAATGAACGACCTAACATGTTGCCGCCGCCCAGACCGTTACCAGCTTGGACCATTACGGTTGAGAAGCCAGACTCACTGATACCAAAGAAGCCTTTAGGATTGTAAGACAGCGCCGCTTCAATACCATTGGTAGCAAATTCTTCACCTGCATCGTCAGTAAAGTTAGATGCTAAGTACTTACCAGCAAAATCTACACGAAATGCACCATATTGAGCACGTACATGTACCATGTGTAATGGGTCTTCACTGCGCAGATCCGGCGCGTACTCACCCCACTCACCAGTCTCCGCATTGTGCCAGATACCTTGTTGCTGAGACTGAGTGCTTGATAGATATGCGAAGTCCCATTGACCACCACCAAGCTCCAGGCGCTGTACGCCCAAACCCGTACCAGACCAGTCGGTGTAGAAGTTATCGGTGAGGAAATTGTAGTTATCACGGCCATAATAACGCTGACCACCCCACATAACGCCCGTTGAAGTCAGACCTTCAAACTCCACGAATGCTTCGATTAGACCAGTAGAACTACCATCGATATTCTGACCGTTCATGTCGGCAGAGTTATCTAGGTTGGCCTGGCCTAAACGGGTTTTGATGGTGATTTTGTTGCCACCCTCCAGCTCCCAACCTTTGTTGAAAGCTAGCTCATAGAAGTCATCACCCTCTTGGCCTAGGCGGCCCAAGCTACCTTTACCACGGTCATACTCAAAGCGAGAACCCGCGTCGGTATCCCCCGGTCCATCCAGCAAAGAGAATGCTGCAGAGCGGAAATAGCCATGGAATTCGAAGCCTTCCAGGGCCATTGCAGAAGGTGTAAACGCGCTGGCAGCAAGTGCTGCGGTGCACGCAATTGATAGTGCTTTCAATTTCATTATTTTAGCTCCCTAATTATATCCTTATATGCCCCCCGTGTTTCGTCCAATACTTCTCATCCTTGGAATTGGGGACTGTTGGGATTATAGGAATATGAAACCGGTTTTATTTTGAAGATCATCACAATGATACCGGTTTCAAGTTGAAGCTGATCACAGTTGAAGCTAAAGGCATGAAACCAATGCAGTCAAATTCATAGAGGTCACAAGTAAAAATCACCTCGCAAACCCAGGTATACAGAGGAATTGTCTGAAAGCAGTTTCACAAAACGATGTCATGAAACTGTTTTTTAAGAGTTGAACTAATTTGAAAGGGGCTTTTATTTGGTTCTTCGCAGATTAGCGGGGAATAGATACGAAAACGGCTGAATAGGTTATGGTGATGTCGCCAAACAAACCCCGTAACCAACCAGCCGTTTTCGATGTCGAATCTTACCTTTCCGATCGAGCTGTGGGAAGGCTTTAAGCCATCCCATATCGAGCAGCACGACCGCTCCCTCAAGATCCACCTAACCCCTACCTCTCGTCCGCGGTGTCACTGTGGAACCGAAGCTCAGCACATTCACGACACGTCCATCCGGCGTGTATCTGAACGCACCATCCTGGATTACTCGGTCACTCTAATGGTTCCCGTACGACGCCTGCTCTGCCATCAGTGCGGTACGCGCACGGAGCATATTTCATGGTTAAAGCCCTTTTCCCGTATCACAGAGCGCCTAGCTAATTTCGTTCAATCGCTGTGCCCGCTTCTGCCGATTAAGCACTTGGCTCAGTTGGTTGGACTGCATTGGCACACCGTTAAAGAGTTGGATAAAGCTCGGCTTAGACGAGAAGTCCGTGAGCCTAAGTGGGGGCAGGTACGACGCCTGGTGATGGATGAATTCGCGCTGTTTAAGGGGCATCGCTATGCAACGGTCATCGCCGATGCTGATACGCATCAAGTGCTCTGGATTGGTGAGGGCCGAAGTCGGGCAGCAATCCGACCCTTTTTCGAAATGTTGGGCGAACACTGTGAGAACATTGAAGCTGTAGCCATGGATATGAATACAGCGTTCGACTTAGAGGTGCAGGAACACTGCCCAAATGCCCAAGTCGTGTACGACCTATTCCATGTTATCGCCAAGTATGGACGAGAGGTCATTGACCGTGTGCGCGTTGACTGTGCCAATGAACTCAAGGGCGATAAGAAGGCTAGGCAGCGAGTAAAGCGCAGTCGTTGGGTGCTGTTGAAAAACAGAACCAACATGAGCGACAAGCAACAAAGCTACCTGGATGAACTGCTAGATGCCAATCGCTCATTGATGGTGGTTTATCTGCTCAAAGAACAACTCAAAGAGCTTTGGTACTGCAAAGACGAAGAAACAGCGCGAGGCTTGTGGGATGTGTGGTGGCAACAGGTGCAGGAAAGTGGGATCGAGCCATTAATCCGCTTTGCCAACAAGTTAGAGTCTTACCTCCCCGGCATCGTCGCATCAGCGACCCACCCCCTCCACACTTGTCGATTGGAGGGGATGAACAACAAGATCAAACTGATGAAGCGGATGGCTTACGGCTATCGAGATACCGAGTATTTCTTTTTGAAGATAAAAGCAGCATTCCCCGGAGATCCGCGATGAACCT
>NZ_AUBZ01000009.1 GCF_000429505.1 Aliagarivorans taiwanensis DSM 22990
TGACACCCAATGAGTCAGAGCGAAGGTACTGGCTTGAATACAAAACCGTGGCCAATTTAACTTGACCACTACAAGGAGTCGATAATGGACAGCTCTGAATTTGATGCAAAGGTCGTGTTCCAACAGCTGCGGTCGCACTCGGACGTACAAAGAAAAATGCGTCCGTATAAGCAGCGCAAGTCCGTATGTGACCGCTATGCGGGTGAGTTGTTAGCGCTACGGCGTCAAGGTGCGACCTTGGGTGAACTACAACGCTGGCTGCAAGGCAAAAAGTGCCGCTGCTCAGTCTCAACCTTATCTCGATGGATGAATAAACATGCCTAGTTTTAGAAAGCAGATTAGTAACTCAGCGAAACATGCTTCGGGCATGATGAAGCAGGTACAAGGTAGCCTCATTCAATCCGTTGGAACCGTGCGTAACTACGAGCAACAGGTCAAGCAGTGCGCTGAATACCTAAAAGAGAACCAGCTGGGGACGCTGCACCAACTCACGGTGGAGCAAGCCAATGGCTACCTGCGAGAGCGTGCAGAAACGGCGAGTCAATCCAGTGTAGATATGACTCGGCAAGCCTTAGAGGTCATCATGCGCGAGGTAACTCACCAGTTGCCACAAGGCCAGCACCTTGATGTAGTTAAGTCTGAGCGACAAAGCGTCCTATCGAGCCGCGCCTACTCATCACCCCAAGTTCACGCCATTATAGAGCGGCAAACCCCGCCGCATGCCCTGGCCACTGCCATTGCGTATGATGCAGGCCTTCGCGCTCATGAGTTACATACCCTCGCGCCAGTCGATGTTCGACCGCCGGATGTTCGTGTGTCAGCCGCAGACAAGTTTGCCGGTCGAGGGGGCGTGGCCTATTCGGTCGTAGGTAAGGGCGGCTTATGCCGAGAGGTGCGAATCAGTGAGCCGCTAGCCAAACAGCTTGAGGCCAGTCGCCATCCGACACCTCAGCCCGTTACTGACCGCGGCATACGTTACCAGTCAATGTACAACATCGGTGGCGGGCAGAAGTGGAGTAACTCTTTTAGTGCTGCCTCATCGCGGGCTTTGGGCTGGAGCTATGGCGCACATGGAGTGCGCCACGCGTTTGCGCAAGAGCGCATGCAGACGCTTCAATTTAACGAGCTTTTGCCCAGAGAAGAGGCGCTGCGTGTGGTTTCTCAGGAGATGGGGCACTTTCGCCCCGATATTACTGAAGTGTACTTGCGCTAGAGCGAGGGCTTCGATTACCCGCATACTTTAGCCAACAAAATCTAGTGGTAATAGTGATAAGAGGCAGTCGAAGCTACTCGTAGCTAACCTAAATTGGAGGGGCTCGAGACTCTGAATGGCGTTGTTGCCTAAATCGAATTGAACCATTTTGCTCATCTGCGATCTGATCGTTAAACCCTACAATCAGGTCGCATCATGGGCACCACCAAGGGCAAAATCATCAATTGGAAAGAGTACAATCACACCTTAACTCAAAGAGGCTCGTTAACCTTTTGGATGGACGATGCGGCTATCAAGCATTGGTACAACCAAGACCCTTCTGGTCGCCGAGGTCGTAGCAATACGTACAGTGACTCAGCCATCAGCACCGCGCTCATGATTAAGGGCTTGTTTAAGCTACCTCTGCGAGCGCTGGAAGGGTTTATCAACTTGATATTTCGGCTGATGGATGTTGACCTCAAGTCACCTGACTATAGCTGTATCAGCAAGCGAGCTAAGACGGTTGAGGTTAACTATCGCCAACGCAGTACGGGGCCTGCCAGGCATATCGTGATTGATGCCACAGGGCTGAAGGTCTTTGGTGAAGGCGAATGGAAAATCCGTAAGCACGGCAAGGAGAAGCGGCGTATATGGCGCAAGATGCACTTGGCCGTAGATGTCGACACTCATGAGATAGTGAGCGCGGTAGCCTCGCTCGATAACGTGCATGACAGTGAAGTACTCCCTACGCTTATTAACCCACTTCGCCGTAAGATAAAGCAAGTCTCCGCCGATGGCGCCTATGAGGCGTTGTTGCCTAAATCGAGTTGAACCATTTTGCTCATCTGCGATCTGATCGTTAAACCCTACTATCAGGTCGCATCATGGGTACAGCCAAGGGCAAAATCACCAACTGGACGCAATACAACCAAGCCTTAAACCAAAGAGGTTCGTTAACCTTTTGGATGGACGATGCTGCTATCAAGCATTGGTACAACCAACACCCTTCTGGTCGTCGGGGCCGCAGCAATACTTACAGTGACTCAGCCATCAGCACCGCGCTTATGATTAAGGGCGTGTTTAAGCTACCTCTGCGAGCGCTGGAAGGGTTTATCAACTCGATATTTCGGCTGATGGATGTTGACCTCAAGTCGCCTGACTATAGCTGTATCAGCAAGCGAGCTAAGACGGTTGAGGTTAACTACCGCCTACGTTGTAAGGGCCCAGCTAGACACATCGTGATTGATGCAACAGGGCTGAAAGTCTTCGGTGAAGGAGAATGGAAAGTCCGTAAGCACGGCAAAGAAAAGCGGCGCATATGGCGCAAGATGCACTTAGCTGTTGATGCCGACACTCACGAAATAGTGAGTGCGGTAGCCTCGCTCGATAACGTGCATGACAGTGAAGTACTTCCCACGCTAATTAACCCACTTCGCCGTAAGATAAAGCAAGTCTCCGGCGACGGTGCCTATGACACAAAGCATTGCTACGCAGTGCTTCAGCGGAAAGGTATTGCAGCCACCATTCCACCTAGAAAGAATGCCGGGTATTGGCGAGGTGAACACCCACGAAACAAGGCCGTAGTTGCACTAAAGAGCGGTCAGTTAGCATCATGGAAACATGATAGTGGTTATCATGAGCGGTCGTTATCAGAGACTGCGATGTATCGTTATAAGCAACTGATTAGTGGCAAATTGAGCCTGCGCGATTACAACGCTCAAGTAGGTGAAATTATGGCTGGCGTCGCGGCGTTGAACAAAATGAGCAGGCTAGGTATGCCTGTTCGTCAGATAGCTGGATAAATCGCTGAGCAGCGCAGGGTTACTGCGTTCCCTGCACTGAATTGATCAACAAGGCCTTAGTGTGTACTCAATGGGGCGTGTTCGGGCTTGTTGTTCAGTTTTTTTATCATTCCTTTTGTCATCCTGTTTATCTTAGCCTCAATTGTTATTGCCATAAGTTGAGATAAAAAGTATGTTATCGGTAAGGTTGTTATCAGTGTCACAAAAAATTGATAGTTGTTAAGGCGATCAGCCAGTGCTTCCGTTGCGGAATTTAAAACCAAAAAGTGCAGTAAGTAAAAACTATAGCTGGCTCTACCAGTTTGCTGTAATGCATGAAATGTTGGAATTGAGGATGGGCGGTATAGTGCAATTGCAACAGGTATGGCTAATGTAAATGCAAAGTAAATATGAGCATATGTTTCAAGTGCTCTTGCTAAAGTTCCACCGTTAATAGTGATAATGATGTATATAAATATCAAGCTAAAAAATACCCCCCAAAGGGAAAAGGTATTGCTATTTACAAATCCCGTTAATCTGTGCGAGTCTTTGATAAAGTATAGGCATACCCCACATGCAAACACTGGCATCTGACTAGGAAGTGAGCGGTATAAGAATTTATAACGGTTTCTCTCCGGTGATTCCCCAAGCAACGGCATCAATTCATTAGCATATAATATGTCACTAAATACAAGGCGATACACCAAGGCGAAAATGGTTGTAACTAATAAAAAGTAAGTTGCAGTCTGGAGGTTTTTGATGGTCATAAAGATTAGTGGGCAAAGAAGGTAAAATTGAATTTCAACACTTATCGACCAACCACCAGGCACAACTGTACTTTGTGTTTCTGGATGCAGCATGCTCATTAGAGCGAAGTGCCAAGGGTAATGCCAAGCCTCTGGGCCATCTCCCCACCCTCTTGATGCGAGAACGCCGAAAAGCAAGGTGTATATTACAATGCCTAGCCAATATATAGGAATGATTCGCATGCTGCGACGGACAAAAAAAGATCTTATAGGCTTTTTGTCAATGGCTTTATGTTTGTTAAAGCTCATGAGTATAGTTACTGCACTTATCAAAAAAAATAGCTGAACCCCCATGCTTCCTAACTTGGCAATGCTAAATGCAGGTGATTCAATCGGCAGTGTCTTTTGTGATAAGTGTATGAAAAAAACCATTAATACTGCTATTCCTCTGACAGAGTCAAGGGATTTGGAACGTTCCATGTCACTTTGTCCTTTTTACATGCAGATAGAGTTTTTTACAGGTGTTGCTTTCTCATTATTGATTTCTTTAATGTTTATAAACTCGATACCAGAAATGATGGCATAATCAATTATCTCAAATAATGTATCAGGCTTTATAAATAACTGAGTTGGATTTTCGTTCGCTATGTCATGTGCAGATAAAACAAGTGTTTTACCTAACTCTGAAATATTGTCTATTACCTTCTTTAATTCATTGATGTTGAGGGTTTCTTCATCAATGGCAGAACCTAACGCTATTTGAGAGTTTTCAGAGTGAATACCTAAGTAATGTGAAGTGTTCTTACCGCTATATGTTCTAATGACATCAAAAATTTCTAATAATTTGGCGTTCGCTTCTTCGGTCTGAGAGTTAGAAAATGGGTATGCAAAAGAGTATATGGTAAAACCGTCATCGATCATAGAACATGTGGCTTTTATTACTTCATCGCTTAGCCAAGCATTTAGACCATGAGTTGCTATGTACTCGTTGGGGTGTTCGTGCTCTAAAGTATGAGCACCGATCTCAAATCCAGATTGCTCGAAATCATGGAGCATATTGATGAACTCGTCGTTTCTAGTGTTTACCGGTGCATTTTCGTCACCATATCGACTGACAAAAAATGTAGCAGTGGCTCCTCGATTCTCGATTTCTGTTTTAACTGAATGCCAATTGTTGACGTAAACGTCATCAAAGGTTAAAGCTATTCTTCCTTGCGGAGTTTCAGTGGGAGAAGTGCTATCACTTAATGAATTGCAGGCGGTAAGTATGAGCAAGGTCAGATACAGAAAGTTTTTTAGCTTGTTCATTGTACTTGCGATTCCTGTTTCACGGGAGGGTTAATTATCAGCTCTTATAGAGTCGCATAGTTAATACTAATGCAGTGTTGAGTTTTGGGGTGGCGATCACGTACTAAGAGGTGCTGGGCGAGAGCGTGAATGAGCGTGTTTTGATCATTGTGATTCTTGGCTGTTCCGATTCGCTAAAGAGTAATATAAACTTGCTCAATAAAGCAACAGCTAAAGCTCATAATATGACTACTGATTGTTCGATATACGTTCACGTTCTCACTCTGCTGAGGGATCCCTTCATAATCCCGCGAAAACATGCCTGTTTTCCTTAGCTTTCAGATGAATGCCTGTATTGACTATTTAATATTTCTAACTTTAAGCGGATAACGACCGAACTAGTCCATTTTAGGCCACTATTCGGTCAATTTCCGTTTTTTAGGCATCACTGATGCCGCTTGCTCCCCAACATCCGGTTAACCCGAACATACTAGCGGTGCGGTCCGGAATGGTGCCGTCTAAACAAAGCTGAGCAAACAAGCGTATTGAGGCGATGTCATAAAGAGCCTCTTCCAATGCGTCATCACTGAGTGTGTACAACTGCTGCATGCAGTGAATGCGCAACATGGTTTCTAAAGGATAAGGGCGGCGGCCATTACCTGCTTTAGGGTAGGCGGGCTCAATCACTTCGGTAAGCCGAACCCTAGTCAGCCGGTCATTTATTCGGGAAAGAAGTCGCCCTTTGCGGGTCTATCGGCGTTCCGAAGAAAACTTACTATCGGCGAAGGCTAGCTGATGAGACATTAATGCAGGGAGTTGTTGATATCCTTATGCCGATGATCTCACATCAGGGACTTAATCGCACCTTCCCTAATCAGTTAGGAACATGATGCCGATGCCGAGGTTTTGAAAGCTGAGCGGGATGAACAAGAACTGCAAACCAACTGGATAAAGTCATTACTTGTCCAACACCTAGTATCTCAAGTTCACGACTCGAGGAAGCAAATCGCTCGGTTCTAGGGGGCATTCAGTACGTGTACAGTTTAGATGGGAAAACTGAGTACTTGAGGTTTGTTTTGGAGTGGCAAAAGGGTAGCTGTTCCTTGGGGCATGTGTGGGACACTTTGGGGCAAAAATGGGGCAAAATCGTACGCTTTACTACTCGATGGTAGCGCTATCCTTAACGTTGTTACTATTTGAAATTATAATGAAAAGCCTGTCAGTAACCAGGTTGTCATTATCCGCCTAAGCTTAGTGTAGATGAACTGGGCCATTTGGCTCACTCCTTAAACGTTGGCATTGGCAGGCGATATCAATCGACACTTTAGTGTAGCGTGGCTGAAATTACGGCTGCCGGAAATTTGCCGCCAATCATACTGAGTAAGTGGCCGCTTTACAGCCTCTTTACCGCGTGAGTGGTGAGAAAACCCCCATAAGCTTTGAGCTGCAGCACATTTTTTGTTCGCTAAGCAAATTTTTTTCGCTGTTCGGAGAACTTTTGCCAGAACCCTAACTCATAAGGGGTAGTAAACAATCAAGGTAGCAGGGAAGAAAGCTACCGATTCAGGAAGAATTTAGGGGACAACATGGGATTTCACTGGCTTAGTTTGATCGTATTTATCTGGGGCGCTCTTACCTACCTTGTTGGCGTTGCCGGGATCATCTAACACACCCGACTTAACAGTGGCGGGCGACAGTGCTATGTTGGTGGCATGTATCAACCAGCTCACTTGATCCAATGTTAAAGTACGTCGCTAGTGCACTAGCATTTTTAAGCACTTCCGTTTTTGCTCTCACCTACCAGCTACCGGACGACGCGTCTCGAGTGGTGGGTTATAACCAGCAGCATATCGTCGAGTCTGGCGAAAACATGGCGATGATCGCCGAGCGCTATGAAGTGGGCTTTTTACACCTGCTCGCCGCCAACCCCGGTATCGACCCCTTTGTGCCCGGTGCAGGTAATACCCTACTGATTCCCACCCAACTGCTATTACCCGATGAGCCTCGCGAAGGCATCGTTATTAACCTCGCTGAGCTGCGCTTGTATTTGTACCGCCCAGACGCCGGTGAAGTGGATGTGTTCCCGATTGGTATTGGTCGAATTGGCCGAGCCACCCCTGAGATGACCACCCGCATCAGCCAGATGCGCGAGAATCCCAGCTGGGTCCCGACCCAGAAAACCCGCGATGAGTATGCCGCGCGCGGTGAGCCACTGCCATGGAAAGTCCCACCCGGTCCGGATAACCCTTTAGGCCTGTTTGCGATGCGCTTAGCTTACGGGCGTGGCGAGTACTTGATCCACGGTACCAACCAAAGCTTTGGGGTTGGTCTGCGGGTGAGCGCCGGCTGTATTCGCTTGTTCCCAGAGCATATTGAGTATGTATTTGGCCAGGTAGGGGTTGGCACGCCGGTGAAGATCATCAATCAGCCGGTTAAATACGCCAACGAGCCCGATGGCCGGATGATGCTGGAGATCCACGAGCCGCTAAACCGCAGCGAAGAGGAACGCAGCGAGCCGAGCAACCTACGCCTTAGCCGCGAGCAGGTGCAGTTTATCTCACAAGATGGGGTGGACAGTCGCTTGGTTAATCAACTGCTTAGACAGCAGCAAGGTATTGTGTTTGAGGTGGGCGCCCAAGGATAGATACTTGCTGGGCTGATGTGCAGAGAACAAAAAAGCGATGCCAAGGCATCGCTTTTTTGCATCGTGGCTTTTTCTTATTTAGAGAAAGAGCTAGATGCCATGTTGTCGATGCGCTCGTTAGCACGCATAGCTGCAGACAGAGCTTTGTCAGCAGTAGCTTGAGCTGCGTCTACGTCGCCCTTGATAGAGCTGTGCTCAGCACGTAGAGCTGCAACTTCGCTAGAAAGTGCGTCAACTTGACCTTGTAGGGTGCTTACTTCGTTTTCCAGCGCGGTAGTGTTACTACAACCAGCCAAAACAACAGTAGAAGCGATGGCGCCAGCAACTAAAAACTTTTTCATGTGGATGTCCTTCATTGTGATCATGCAAACAAGCGTATGATTATGTTCCGATTTGCAATTACTCTGTGAGTCGCAGTAATGATTATGGCGTATTCATTCTTGACTGCAAGCCTTTGCATGGCAAAAGTGACGAAAAAACCAACATTTTCAGTGTGGTTGCTTTGATATTGTTTAGATAAACACTAAAGATTTGCTCATTCGAGCGCCGTGGACTGGGCGTCGAGCTGACAGTTCGCAGTATTGTGTGAAATATGTCCCCATTGCTGAAACTGCCGTTGCGGGTCGACATATTGAACAGGCAAGGCCTTCACCACCAGTAAGTATTCACCCCGCAGTTGCCGCTGGGCTAGACTCATCTCGCTGAATTCTTGCTCAGTGACCACCACTACGCTGGCAATCGATAGGCGTGGATCACGCCATTTAATCCGCGCATACGTACCTTGGCGATAATCGCTGTGGAAGTTGCCTACGGTGAGTACCACCAATGAATGCCGCTTGGCTTGCCTTACCACCGATTCGGCCATGGTCTCGTCCCACACCAGCATGGCCTGAAAGTGACGCTCTTGGCTTTGATCGTTTGGCTCGCCGCCGTGATGGCCGTTGCCCAGCAAGCGGCTGCGATACGCTTCATCGTCCATGAAAAACTCGGAGGCCACCCACGTCCTCTGCTCATCGCTTAGCGTGTCTAAGTAATCGAGCCCATGTTGTCCTACACAGCGGGTCGCCAGTGTTGGTGCATTGGCCGCGATGACGGGCTGACGTTGAGCTTTAGCAAACTCCACCAAAGGGCGGTAGCTAGACGGGTAGTTGCCCCACGCGTCGGCCTCGCGACGAAACCACGCCTCACCTATCTCACCATTTAAATAGCTGTCGATACTGGCTTGATGGTTGCGGCTGAACTGCTCCATCGCCAATACCCAATCTGGCTGTGAGGCTGCCATCCCCACCAACAGCTGCATCTGTGCCAGATGAATCGCTGGGTGGCCGTGTAGCTCGCCCAAGATCACTACCTGATGTTCGGATAACTCAGCGGCGGCCTGCTCTGTAGTTAACTGGCGTTGATCGGCAGTGCTATAGAGCCGGTATTGATAGTAATGAGCAAGCTCTGATGCTGGTGGCTCTTTTGCCGGTGCGTCGGTGTGGGAGGCGGAGTTCGCGGGATCGGCTATCTGACTGCAGCCCAGGCAGAGGCCACAACTCAGGCTGAAGGCGAGCAAAGGTTTCATTGAGGACTCCTGCAAAAAGTGCGCTGTTTAAGTCTAACGAATTCAAACCTTAGTCAGGCTTTTTTAGTTGCAACTTTATTTTCACATTGGGGCTGAGTTATCTGGGTAACTGGGGTAGAATCCCTGCTTCATCACCCACCAACATGATTTACAGGTACAGGAGAGACTGATGTTAAAGCGTGATTTGAATATTGCCGATTACGATGCCGAACTATGGCAGGCGATGACCGATGAGACGGTTCGCCAAGAAGAACACATCGAGCTGATTGCTTCAGAGAACTACACCAGCCCACGAGTAATGGAAGCGCAGGGCTCTCTGCTGACCAATAAATACGCTGAAGGCTACCCGGGCAAACGCTACTACGGCGGTTGTGAGTATGTCGATAAAGCGGAATTCCTGGCTATCGAGCGTGCTAAGCAGCTGTTCGGTGCCGACTATGCCAACGTGCAGCCACACTCTGGCTCGCAAGCTAACTCAGCCGTATACATGGCACTACTGAATGCCGGAGATACCGTATTGGGTATGAGCCTGGCCCACGGTGGTCACCTGACCCACGGCGCCTCAGTGAGCTTCTCCGGTAAGATCTACAACGCCGTTCAATACGGTATCGACCCAGAGACTGGTAAAGTAGATTACGCCGAGGTTGAGCGTCTGGCCCTTGAGCACAAGCCGAAGATGATCATCGCTGGCTTCTCCGCTTACTCGGGTATTCTTGACTGGCAGGCCTTCCGTGATATCGCGGATAAAGTGGGTGCTTACCTGTTTGTCGATATGGCGCACATTGCTGGCTTGGTGGCTGCTGGCCTGTATCCAAACCCAGTACCGGTGGCTGACGTGGTTACCACTACTACTCACAAAACCCTGGCGGGTCCTCGTGGTGGTTTGATCCTGGCTCGTGCAAACGAAGAGATCGAGAAGAAACTGAACTCTGCGGTATTCCCGGGCGGTCAGGGTGGCCCTCTGATGCACGTGATTGCAGCTAAAGCCGTGGCCTTTAAAGAAGCCATGGAGCCTGAGTTTAAAACCTACCAGCAAGCGGTAATCGATAACGCCAAAGCGATGGTAGCGGTAATGCAAGAGCGCGGTTACAAGATCGTCTCTAACGGCACCGACAACCACCTGTTCTTGGTCGACCTGATCGATAAAGACATCACTGGTAAAGATGCTGATGCCGCCCTTGGCCGTGCCAACATCACCGTGAACAAGAACTCGGTACCGAATGACCCGCGTTCACCGTTTGTGACCTCTGGTCTACGTATCGGTACGCCGGCGATCACTCGCCGTGGCCTAGACGTTGCAGCGGTTCAACAGCTGGCGTCGTGGATGTGTGATGTTCTGGACAATCTGGAAGATGACGCGACAATCGACCGTGTGAAACAGCAAGTTTTGGAACTGTGTAAACGCTACCCAGTTTACAAGTAAAACCAGTTTGAAACTTTTCCGTCGGTAAGACGGTCTGAATATAGGAGGCTATGCCTCCTTTTTTAGTATTTGCAAAAGGAAGTGCGGTGTTGAAATAATCGTCAATACTGGCATCTAGATTGCTTGAGATCAAAGGATTGAATAACAGGTCAGTTAGACTCTGCGCAACGTCAAGGGCTTGGCGCGATCTGACCGACAACTCTGGTGGAGTGTGTAATGAATCCTTTAAGTAATGCCAAGCGACTGCTGTTTATCCAGATAATCGTCTGGGGCAGTGTGGCAGTTGTCGCCATCACCTAAGCCAACTTGCCGCGCGGCTGTCTGTGTGCAGCTAGCGCAAGCGCTGCTAACGCAACCGCGGTCTGTGAACCATAGTAACGACAACTAGCTGCCGTAAAGCGGCGCTTTTTCTCCGTAATTTCTGATTTAGCAGCGGCGGAAGTTGTGTCGCCCCCCGCTAACCAGCTAAAATTCCGACATATTCACTAGTGGGTACCCCTGATGTATTGTCCTTTCTGTGCCGCACACGAAACCAAAGTAATCGATTCGCGATTGGTCGCTGATGGACATCAGATCCGTCGCCGTCGAGAGTGTCTGGAATGTCATGAGCGCTTTACCACCTTCGAGATTGCCGAGTTGGTGATGCCGCGGGTGATTAAAGGCAACGGTACCCGTGAGCCCTTCAACGAAGAGAAGATGCGCGCCGGGATGATGCGAGCGCTGGAGAAACGTCCGGTTAGCGTCGATGACGTCGAGCAGTGCGTCAACAAGATCAAGTCTGCGCTGCGGGCAACCGGTGAGCGCGAGGTGGAAACTGGCCTTATCGGTAATCTGGTGATGGAGCAGCTCAAGGCGCTGGATAAAGTCGCTTACGTGCGCTTTGCCTCGGTATACCGCAGCTTCGAGGATATCCGAGAGTTTGGCGAAGAGATTGCCAAGCTGGAGAAGTAATGGCCGAGTTTTCCGCCCAAGAATGTCGCTGGATGGCCCACGCCATCCAACTCGCTAAACGGGGTCGCTACACCACCGCGCCTAACCCCAATGTGGGCTGTGTGATTGTCCGTGATGGGCAGCTGCTAGGCGAGGGCTTCCACCGCAAGGCAGGCGAAGGCCATGCCGAGGTCAACGCCATCGCAGATGCCAAAGCCAAGGGCCATTCACTGCAAGGCGCCACCTGTTACGTCACCCTTGAACCCTGTGCTCATCAAGGCCGAACCCCTTCTTGTGCGAGAACGCTCGCGGCTGAACAAGTGGCCGAGGTGGTGATGGCGATGGTTGACCCCAACCCGCTGGTGGCAGGGAAGGGTGTGGCGATTATGCAGGAAGCTGGAATTAAGGTGCGCAGCGGGCTTATGGCCGATGCGGCCCGGGCCCTTAACCCCGGTTTTTTAAGTCGGGTAGAGCGAGCGCGTCCCCAAGTTAAGCTAAAGCTGGCCAGCTCCATCGATGGTCGAACTGCGTTGGCCAATGGCGAAAGCAAATGGATAACCGGCAACTTGGCGCGCCAAGATGTGCAGCGCGAGCGCGCTTGCAGCCATGCGATTCTTTCTACCGCTGCTACAGTGATTCGCGATGACGCTTCGCTCAACGTCAGACATGGCGAGCTGGGCTCTTTGCGCGAGCGCTACCCCGAGCAGGCGCTGCGTCAGCCGGTTCGGGTGATCATCGACCGTCAGGGGCGACTAGCGCAGGCGGGAAGTGAACTTAAGTTGTTCCACAGCCCCGGTGAGGTATGGGTACTAAGCTATGCTGAGCAGGCGCTGCCCGCTGAGATGAGCGCCAAGGTTAAGCAACTGATCGTCCCGGCCGGGGACAACTGGCTTTTGCGGGCGATGCAGCTACTGAGCAAGAATGAGATTAACGACTTGTGGGTGGAAGCAGGCGCAGGCCTGGCGGCCGCGCTGTTAGATGCCGAGCTGGTGGATCAGCTGATTAGCTACCAAGCGGGTGTATTGATGGGGCAAGATGCCCTGCCGCTGTTTGCCCTGCAGGGGTACACCGAGATGGCCAAACTGAGCCGCTGGCAGCTTTGCGAGCAACGGGTGGTCGGCCCGGATATCAAGACCATCTGGCAGCAACGCAACTAGCTTATTAGGCCCTTAGCCAAATGCATGCCTGCTTATTAAAGTGGGTTTAACCGAACAGAGTATTAGAGCAACGCGACATGTTTACCGGAATTATTGAGGCCTGTGGCCAGATCAGCGAGATGCGTCGGGTGGGCGGAGATATCGCCCTGTCGATCAGCTGCCCTGAGCTGGATATGGGCGATGTCAGACTCGGCGACAGTATCGCTGTGAACGGCGTATGTCTGACTGTGGTCCGCTTCGATGCCGACAGCTTTGTGGCTGACGTGTCCCACGAGACCATCGCGCAAAGTGCCCTGTCCAAACTCAAGGTGGGCGGTAAGGTCAATCTGGAGAAGGCGATGCTGGCCAGCTCGCGTTTCGGCGGCCATATCGTTAGCGGTCACGTGGACGGCGTGGCAACCGTGGCGCGCATCGAAAAACAAGCGCGCGCCATCGACTTGTGGATTAAGCCGCCGGCCGAGCTGCAGCGCTATATTGCCCACAAGGGCTCGATCACGGTGGATGGTATCAGCCTGACCGTGAACCAGTTAGACGGCGAGTTGTTCCGGCTAACCATTATTCCGCACAGCGCGGAGCAAACTACCATCGTCCAGTGGCGTCAAGGTGACCCGGTGAATATCGAGGTTGACGTATTGGCGCGCTATCTGGAGCGTTTGATGCAGTTTCCTGCGCAGCCCGATGCACCGGCCAGCGGCGGCATCGATAAACAGTTTTTAGCTCAACACGGCTTCTTTAGATAAATCAGCCTACAACACAGGTGAACTATGGCGCTTAGTAGCATAGAAGAGATTATTGAGGACATCCGCCAAGGTAAAATGGTGGTGTTAATGGACGACGAAGATCGCGAGAATGAAGGCGATCTGATTATGGCCGCGGATCTGGTCACGCCGGAGGCGATCAACTTTATGGCCACCTACGGCCGTGGTCTGATCTGCATGCCGATGACTCAGGCGCGTTGTGAGCAGCTCAAGCTACCGCTGATGGTAGAAAAGAACACCGAGCAGTTCCAGACCAGCTTTACCGTCTCGATTGAAGCGTCCACCGGGGTGACCACCGGTATCTCGGCGGCCGACCGTGCACGCACCGTACAGGTCGCCGCTTCGGTGAATGCCAAGCCGGCTGATATCGTGATGCCTGGCCATATCTTCCCATTGATGGCTAAAGAAGGCGGGGTATTGAACCGAGCTGGCCACACCGAAGCGGGTGTCGATTTAGCGCGGCTTGCTGGTCGCGAGCCTTGCGGGGTGATTGTTGAGATCCTCAACCCCGATGGCACCATGGCCCGTCGCCCAGATCTGGAAAAGTTCTGCGCCGAGCACGGCCTGAAGATGGGCACCATTGCCGATCTGATTGAGTACCGTAATCTGCACGAAACCACCATTGAGCGGGTTGCAGAGTGTCAGATGCCCACTCGCCATGGCGATTTCAAGCTGATCACCTACCGCGACACCATCGACAACAAGGTGCATTTCGTGATGCAGGCTGGCGAGGTACAAGCTGACCAAGCCACCGCCGTGCGGGTACATCTACACAACCCGTTTAGCGACCTGCTGGGCAGTGACCGCCTTGGCAAGATGAGCTGGCCGCTGGACCAAGCGCTGAAAAAGATCGCCGAGGAGAAGGGCGTACTGGTGCTACTGAGCACCGATGACAGCGCCGATGCGCTGATCGAGCAGGTTAAAGCCTTTGCCCGGGCAGACCGTGGCGACACCATCAAGGCCAAAGGCGCCGAGCCGGTCTCGCGTACCGTCGGTGTAGGCTCGCAGATTCTCGCCGACTTGGGCGTGGGCAAGATGCGCCTGCTTAGCTCACCCAAGCGCTACCATGCGCTATCAGGCTTTGGTCTGGAAGTGGTCGAATACATCGATTGCGATGGCTGCTAAGCAGCCACTAACAGAAACTCAACCATCGCGCCAAGCTTGTGATAGAATGGCGCGTTTTTATCGAATAACTAGTATTAGTGCGTAACTAAGCGAATAAGATAACAGAGCAGAATATGAAGGTAATCGAAGCTAGTCTTGCGGCCCCCCATGCGAAGGTCGCCATTGTAATCGCCCGTTTCAACAGCTTTATCAACGAAAGCCTGCTGTCTGGTGCGGTTGACACCCTGACTCGTCAAGGTTCAGTCAGCGAAGATAACATCACCGTTGTTCGCGTACCGGGCGCGGTAGAGATCCCACTAGCCGCCAAGCGTTTGGCTGCCAGCGGTAACTACGATGCCATTATCACTCTGGGAACCGTTATCCGTGGTGGTACTTACCACTTCGAGATCGTATCTAACGAATGTCACAAAGGCCTGGCGCAAGTAATGATGGAGTACAACGTGCCAATTACCTTTGGTGTATTGACCACCGAGTCTATCGAGCAAGCCATTGAGCGTGCCGGCACCAAGATGGGTAACAAGGGTACGGAAGCTGCACTGAGTGCCTTGGAGATGATCAATCTCGTACCACAGCTTGACGCCTAATTGAGGAGACTCCAGTGAAACCAGCTGAGCGCCGCAAGGCCCGTCAATTTGCTACTCAGGCGATCTATCAGTGGCAGATGACCAACGACAATATCGCCAACATTGAACACCAGTTCATGACCGATCACGACATGAGCAAGGCCGACGTGCCTTACTTTTCATTGCTGATCGCCGGTGTGGCTGCCAATGCCAACAAACTCGACCAGGCGATGGCATCATCGCTGTCTCGTAAGCTTGAAGAGCTGGACATGGTTGAGCACGCTATCCTGCGTATCGGCATGTATGAGCTGCTGATGGTTGATGGCATTCCACCGAAAGTGGTAATCAACGAAGCCATCGAACTGGCTAAGTCGTTTGCTGCAGAAGACAGCCATAAGTTCATTAACGGCGTGATGGACAAGGTTCTGCGCCTGCAAGATCTTAAGTCAAAACCAAACTAATATGAGCAGCGTCCCCCTCGATGAGTTCTCGCTCATCGAACGCTTCTTTACCCGTGAAGAGCAACGCGCCGATATCGCCCTCGGTATTGGCGATGACGCGGCGCTGCTAACACCACCAGATAACCATCATCTGGTGGTGTCCACCGACACCTTGGTGGAAGGCATCCATTTTCTCCCCGATATTCCTGCCCACGCCCTTGGACACAAGTCTTTGGCGGTTAACCTCAGCGATCTCGCCGCGATGGGCGCAGAGCCGCGATGGGTGACACTGGCCTTGACCTTGCCCGAAGTGGACGAGCAGTGGCTGAGCGAGTTCAGCCGTGGCTTCTTTGAGCTGGCCGAGTTCTACAACGTCAGCTTGGTAGGCGGTGACACTACCCGCGGGCCGCTGAGCATCACGGTGACTGTACATGGCGTGGTACCGCTGGGTAAGGCGCTGACCCGCCATGGCGCAGCGGCTGGCGATGGCATCTACGTGACCGGCACGCTGGGCGACTCGGCACTGGGGCTTGCAGCCTTGCAGCAGCGGCTATCGCTGAGCGAAAGTGCTCGGGATCAGCTGATTGAGCGCCACTACTACCCTCAGCCTCGGGTATTGGCCAGTTATGGTCTGCGCGATGTGGCCAGTGCCACCATCGATATCTCCGATGGCCTGCTGGGCGATCTGGGTCATATCCTCAAGCGCAGTAACTGCAGTGCCAATCTGGAGCTGGAGCGCTTGCCGCTCTCTGACTTGATGCGTGAACTGGTTTCGGAAGAACAGGCGATTCATTTCGCACTGACCGGTGGTGAAGACTACGAGCTGTGTTTTACCGTACCGGAAGCCAACCGCGGGCAGATCGAAACCGCCTTGTCGTTTAGCGGCGTTCCGTACCACTGCATTGGTACGGTGGGAGTGGGCAGTGGAGAAGTGAACCTGCAACTGAACAACAAGCGCTATCAGTTAGAGACGAGCAGCTGGAACCATTTCGAGTCCTGATTGCGAATTTGCGCTAAGACCCCTAATTCGAGTGAAGAGTACTATGTCAGAGAGCCCTCGCGCCGCCCTAAAAGCCCTTAACCTAAGCAACCTTTGGCACCTTAGTGCCGTGGGTTTTGGCAGCGGCTTAGCGCCCAAGGCCCCCGGCACTTTTGGTACCGTAGCGGCCATTCTGCCTTATTTCCTGATTGCACAGCTAAGTACCCCTTGGTACTTGTTGGTGCTGGCGCTGACTACCTGGTTTGGCATCGTCTGCTGTCAAAAAGCCACCGATGCCATGGGAGTACACGATCATGGTGCCATTGTGTGGGATGAGTTCGTCGGCTTTTGGATCACCATGCTGTGGGTGCCCTTTAGTTGGACTAATTTGCTGCTGGGCTTTGTGCTATTCCGCTTTTTTGACGTACTCAAGCCGTGGCCAATCAAGGCTATCGACAAGAAAGTGGATGGCGGCTTAGGCATTATGCTCGACGACCTGTTGGCGGGGGTATTTGCCTGCGCCAGCTTGCATTTAATTCTGCACCTTCTGGGCTGATTCCGGCCCGACCAGACAATCCTACCTGACAAGCTCAGCATTCCCCCAAATCATGCTGAGCTTATGCCATTCTATTTGCCATACAAAATGAATAGTTATATGAAAAATATGAATTCACTTTCATATTTTATCTCCTCAAAGCTACGGTCATTAGCTTAAAGCTGCAGAGAAGCTAGACATTTTCAGTTAAAAATACTAATTTAACCCTCGCAGTAGCGTATCCTGCTAAGCGGTATTTGAATAAATATTGCTATCGATCAAGGCTTTGATCTCGGGCTTTCGCTTAGCAAGTAGTGCACGGAACACGCAAACTACAACATATGGAATGCGATAGATAATCGCATACGACACGATGTCATTACGGAGAAACACAATGAAAAAAGGACTGACCAAGCTGTCTCTGGCTTTGGCGGCCAGTGCTTTCGCGATGAGCGCCCAAGCACAGACCTTCGTTTTCTGTTCAGAGGGTAGCCCTGAAGGCTTTAACCCGTCTCTTTACACCGCCGGCACCACCTTTGATGCCTCTTCAAAAACCATCTTTAACCGTCTGGTTGAGTTTGAAGTTGGTACCACCAATGTTGAGCCGGGTCTGGCTGAGTCTTGGGAAGTATCGGAAGATGGCTTGGAATACACCTTCCATCTGCGCAAAGGCGTGAAGTTCCACTCTCAGAAGAAAGGCTTCAAGCCGACCCGTGACTTCAATGCCGATGACGTAGTGTTCAGCTTCTTGCGTCAGGACGACCCTGAACATCCTTACCACAAAGTGTCTGGCGGTTCTTACGAGTACTACAACGGCATGGGCATGCCTGAGCTAGTCAAGGAAGTGGTTAAGGTTGATGACTACACCGTTAAGTTCGTACTGAGCAAGCCTGAAGCGCCGTTTATCGCCAACCTGGCGATGGACTTTGCCTCTATCTTCTCTGCCGAGCAAGCCGACGCGCTACTCGCTGCTGGTACCCCTGAGAAGCTGGACCTAGACCCTGTGGGCACCGGTCCGTTCCAAAAAGTGCAGTACCAAAAAGACTCGATTATCCGCTACTTGGGTAACCAAGATTACTGGAAGGGCGCACCTCAGATTGATCGCTTGGTATTCTCTATCACCCCGGATGCCTCAGTACGCTACGCCAAGCTTAAAGCCGGCGAGTGTCATGTCATGCCGTATCCAAACCCTGCTGACGTGGCGCAAATGGCCGAAGACAGTGAGATCAACCTGATGAGTCAGGAAGGTCTGAACGTTGGTTACCTGGCATTCAACACCCAGAAAAAACCTTTCGATGACGTACGTGTTCGTCAAGCCCTTAACCTGGCCCTGAACAAGCAAGCGATTATCGACGCGGTATTCCAAGGCGCAGGTAAAGTGGCGAAGAACCCACTACCACCGACTATTTGGTCGTACAACGACGCGACCGTTGACTACCCATACGATCCAGAAAAAGCTAAAGCGCTATTGGCCGAAGCGGGTGTCACCGACCTGAAGACCAACATTTGGGCGATGCCAGTACAGCGTCCCTACAACCCGAATGCTCGTCGTATGGCGGAAATCATTCAGGCTGACTGGGCCAAAGTGGGCGTAGACGCAGAGATCGTTAGCTACGAGTGGGGTGAGTACCTCAAGCGTTCTAAAGAAGGTCAACACGACACCGTACTGCTGGGTTGGACCGGTGACAATGGTGACCCGGATAACTTCCTGTCAGTACTGCTGAGCTGTGATGCAGTAGGCGGTGGTAACCGTGCGATGTGGTGTAACGAAACCTTCAGTGACCTGCTAGAAAAAGCCAAGCAGATCAGCGATCAAGGCGAGCGTGC
The DNA here is from genome assembly GCF_000429505.1 of Aliagarivorans taiwanensis DSM 22990. Classification (GTDB taxonomy): domain Bacteria; phylum Pseudomonadota; class Gammaproteobacteria; order Enterobacterales; family Celerinatantimonadaceae; genus Aliagarivorans; species Aliagarivorans taiwanensis. The sequence goes on from NZ_AUBZ01000009.1 coordinate 18,955, forward strand.
CAAGCTGTATGAAGAAGCACAGCTGGTCTTCAAAGAGCAAGCGCCTTGGGTAACCGTTGCCCACTCAGTGGTATACAAGCCAGTACGTAAAGAAGTACAAGGCTTCAAGATCGACCCTCTGGGCGGTCACCACTTCTATGAAGTTTCACTCAAAGACTAGTGTGAAGACAGGGGGCAGCTCGCTGCCCCCTTTATTCGCTGACAAGCACTCCTATGTTTCAATTTATATTTAAAAAGCTGATGTTGGTGGTACCGACCTTCATCGGTATTACTTTATTGACCTTTACCCTGATTCGCCTGATTCCCGGTGACCCGATTGAGGTGATGGCCGGTGAACGCGGGGTGTCGCCAGAGCGACATGCCCAGCTGCGCGCTGAGTTAGGCTTGGATCAACCGCTGCTGATCCAATACAAAGACTACGTGGTCAATATTTTCCATGGTGACTTGGGTAAGTCCTTGATCACCAAGACGCCTGTAATGGAAGAATTTGCCAGCCTGTTCCCGGCAACCGTGGAACTGGCGACCTGTGCCGCGCTGTTTGCAGTGCTGGTGGGGCTGCCTGCGGGGATTATCGCGGCAGTCAAACGAGGGTCGATATTCGACCACTCGGTGATGACCTTTTCGCTCACCGGCTACTCCATGCCGATCTTCTGGTGGGCGCTGCTATTGATGCTGGTGTTCTCGGTTAACCTCGGCTGGACCCCGGTCTCCGGGCGGCTCGATGTGACCTATTGGATTGATGAAGTCACCGGCTTTATGTTGATCGATACCTTGCTCTCGGGTGAAGAGGGCGCGTTTGCCTCTGCGCTGCACCACTTGGTGTTGCCAAGTATTGTGTTGGGCACCATTCCGATGGCGGTGATAGCCCGGATGACCCGCTCGTCGATGCTGGAAGTGCTTAGCGAAGACTATATCCGTACCGCGCGCTCCAAGGGCATGGCGCCATTGCGGGTGATTGTGGTACACGCCCTGCGTAACGCCTTGATCCCGGTGATTACGGTGATCGGCTTGCAGGTCGGTATTCTGCTGTCTGGCGCGATCCTGACTGAGACGATCTTTGCCTGGCCGGGCATCGGCAAGTGGTTGATTGAGAGTATCGCCCGCCGCGATTACCCCGTGGTACAGGGCGGCATTATGATGGTGGCGACCATTATTATTGTGGTCAATCTGATCGTCGACATCCTCTATGGCGTGGTGAACCCGCGCATCAGACACAATAAGTAGGGGGCGATATGTCAGATTCTACTAATACCGAAACGCTGAGCCCCGAGCAAGTTGGGCCTCAGCCGCAGACTCCGCTGCAGGAGTTCTGGAGCTACTTCTCTGCCAACACCGGTGCGGTAGTTGGCTTGGTGTTCATTGTCACCATGATTATCGTGGCGCTGTCGGCCAACTGGCTGGCACCGCACTCGCCGATTGAGCAATACCGCGATGCACTATTGATGCCCCCAGCCTGGGTTGAGGGCGGAAGCTGGACCTATGTACTCGGCACCGATGATGTGGGCCGCGATATCTTATCGCGCCTAATGCATGGTGCGCGCTTGTCGCTGTTTATCGGCTGCTTGGTGGTTACCTTGTCACTGGGCATGGGCATTTTGCTTGGTCTGGTTGCCGGTTATTTCCAAGGCGCCGTCGATACCGCGATTATGCGTGCTGTAGACATTATGCTGGCGATGCCTAGCCTGCTGCTGGCGATTGCGATTGTGGCTATCTTGGGCCCAAGCTTGATCAATGCCTCGATGGCGATTGCGATCGTCTCCTTGCCACACTACGTGCGCCTAACCCGCGCCTCGACCATTGCCGAGCTAAGCAAAGACTATGTGGTGTCCTCGCGGGTAGCTGGGGCCTCGCACCTGCGCCTGATGTTTATCACTATCTTACCCAACTGTTTGGCGCCGCTGATCGTGCAAGCCACCCTTGGTTTTTCCAATGCCATCCTGGATATGGCGGCACTGGGCTTCCTCGGCTTAGGTGCTCAGCCGCCTACGCCGGAGTGGGGCTCGATGCTGGCCGATGCGCTGCAGTTTGTGCAACGCGCTTGGTGGGTGGTGACCTTCCCCGGCTTGGTCATCCTGCTGACCGTACTGGCCTTTAACCTGATGGGTGATGGCCTGCGTGATGCCCTCGACCCCAAACTAAAACAATAGGAGGACGCTGATGGCCTTATTAGAAGTAAACTCGCTCAGCGTCGAGTTTGGTGATGGACCGAATCCCTTCCGAGCGGTTGACCAAGTCAGCTACAGCGTGGAAAAGGGCGAAGTGGTGGGTATTGTCGGTGAGAGTGGCTCAGGTAAGAGTGTGAGCTCGCTGTCGATCATGGGTTTGATTGAATACCCCGGCCACGTAAAAGCCGAAGGGCTGACTTTTGATGGCCAAGATCTGCTGTCGATGCCAGTGAAAAAACGCCGCGCGCTAACCGGTGCCGATATCGCGATGATCTTCCAAGAGCCGATGTCGAGCCTCAACCCTTGCTACACCGTTGAGTTCCAGATCACTGAAGCGCTCAAGATCCACCAAGGCGGCAGAAAGAAATGGCGCCGTGAACGTGCCATTGAGTTACTTGAGCAGGTGGGTATTCCAGACCCTAAATCGCGCCTCAAAGCCTATCCGCACCAGTTATCCGGTGGGATGAGCCAACGGGTGATGATCGCCATGGCAATTGCCTGCGACCCAAAACTGTTGATTGCCGATGAGCCAACCACCGCACTGGATGTAACCATTCAGGCTCAGATCGTCGACTTGCTGCTCGAGCTGCAACGCGAGAAGAACATGGGGCTGGTGCTGATTACTAACGACCTGGCCTTGGTAGCCGAAGCCGCCGACCGGGTGATCGTGATGTATGCAGGACAGGTGGTGGAAACGGGCCCGGCGGAAGAGATCTTCTCAACCCCGCGTCATCCCTACACCCAAGCCTTGCTGCGTTCACTGCCTGAGTCCTCTCAGGGTAAAGAGCGCCTCGAAGCACTACCCGGCGTAGTACCCGGTGCCTTCGACCGGCCCAAGGGCTGTATGTTGGCGCCGCGTTGTCCTTATGCCAGCGAACGTTGTCAGCGTGAAGTACCCATGGTAAGTGGCGATAGCCTGCGTCAGGTGCGCTGTTTTACCCCCCTCGATTTGCAAGGAAAACCCGCAGCATGAGTGAAGCGAAGTTAACATCATCGACCGCAGCTGGGCAGGCGGAATCCTTGCTGAGTGTGGTGGATATCAAGAAGCACTATCAGGTGAAAACCGGCTTTATGAAGCCTGAGGCCAATGTAAAGGCCCTCGATGGTGTCAGTTTTAACCTGGATAAGGGCAAGACCCTGGCAGTGGTAGGAGAGTCGGGCTGTGGTAAATCTACCCTGGCTCGGGTTCTGACCATGATTGAGCAGCCCACCGCCGGTGAGTTGCGCTTCGATGGCCAAGACGTACTGGGCCTCGGCGCGGAAGCGGCCAAGGTGCTGCGCCAGAAGATCCAGATTATCTTCCAAAATCCCTACGGCTCGCTCAACCCGCGTAAGAAGGTTGGGACCATCTTGGAAGAGCCCTTGGTGATCAACACCAGCTTGAGCAAGCAAGCGCGCAAGCAAAAGGCGCTGGATATGCTGGCCAAGGTGGGGCTGCGCCCGGAGCACTACGACCGCTACCCGCATATGTTCTCCGGCGGTCAGCGCCAGCGTATCGCGATTGCCCGCGGCCTGATGCTCGACCCTCAGGTGGTGGTGGCCGATGAGCCGGTATCGGCGCTGGACGTATCGGTACAGGCTCAGGTACTGAACCTGATGATGGATCTGCAACAGGAGATGGGGCTGAGTTACATCTTTATCTCCCACGATTTGTCGGTGGTGGAACATATTGCCGATGAAGTGATGGTGATGTATCTGGGCAAAGCGGTGGAGTATGGCAGCTGTGAGGCGATCTTTAACGATCCCAAGCATCCCTATACTCAAGCGCTGCTCTCCAGTACCCCGCGTCTTGACCCAGCCCACCGCCGCGAGAAGATCAAGCTGCAGGGTGAGCTACCATCGCCGCTCAACCCTCCACAAGGCTGTGCCTTCCACGCCCGTTGCCGCTACGCCAACGAGCGTTGTGCCCAGCAGCAGCCGCTGCTGGTAAACGAGTCTGGCACCCAGGTAGCCTGTTTTGCTCGGGAAGAAGGGCGGCTCTAAGCGCTCTACTTACCCCTGTAACAACTCAAGCGAGCCTAGTTCCAAGGCTCGCTTTTTTATTGCCCTGTTTAGCTCGCTGGCGAATATGGTAAGCTTGCGCGGTCTTAACACAGGGAGAACCGGGTGAGATCACAACTGCTTGCGCTGCTGCTGACCCTACTATGCAGCTTTGCCCCCAAGGCCGAACAACTTGTTTGGGGCACCGCCTATCCCTTGGCGATTCATCCGGTGGTCGACCCCAGTGTGCCCGGCAGTTTGCTGATCGGAAACCTTGCCTTTGACTCATTGTTTCGCTTTGATACCGAAGGCAAGCTGGAGCCGCGGCTGGTGGAGAGCTGGCAGGCTGAGTCGCCCACCCGCTACCGTTTTCGCCTGCGCGAAGGGGTGAAGTTTCACTCGGGAAATCCCCTGACCAGCGCCGATGTCGCCTGGACCTTTGAGCAGCTTAAAGCCTCGCCCAGCTTTGAGCGCTGGTGGTCACCGATTACCACGATTGAAGCCCTGAATGAGCGCGACTTTGTGGTGGTTACTGACTACCCCTTCTCGATGCTGTTTGTCAGGCTGAGCTTTTTGTTTCCGGCTGATAGCCAGTTTGTGCCGAGTACTGCGCAGCGCCTGTCTGGCACTGGTCCATTCATGCTCAGCGACTACCTGCAAAACCTGCATGCGCGCTTTGAGCAAAACCCCCAGTACTGGGGCGAGATCAGTGGCAATGTCGAACAGCTCAGCTTGATCCCGATTGCCAACAAAGAAGCCCGCGTTGCCAGCTTGTTCTCCGACGATGTCCACTTGGTCGACCATGTTCCGCTGGAGTACGCCCACCTGTTTAACGAAAAACAGCATGTGTTACTGCACCCGGTGAACGGCCAAGACTGGACCGCGATTCAGCTCAATCCTCGCAGACCCTATATTGAGCAGGTGTCGGTGCGCCAAGCGCTCAACTTTGCTATTAACAATCAGGCCTTGGCAGAGTCGATGGGGCCGATGGCCGATACTGCCACCCAGCTTAGCGACCCGGCCTTTCCCAGTTACAACAAGAGCCTGACGCCGCGTTATAACCCGATAGTTGCCAATCAACTGCTGGAAGAGGCAGAGGTGCCCGATGGCACCCGCTTGACGCTGATCTTGCCGCAAAGCTATCAAGAGAAGTACCGGCGATTGGCCGGGCAGCTGCAAAAGATGCTGCTTAGAACCGGCTTCGAATTACAGGTCGAATGGCTGGATGATAGTGGTTATGTGCAAGCGCTGGAGAGCTGTCGCTACGACATGGCGCTGGTGTCACGCCACAGCCTGTCTGGCGATGTGATGACCCTGATGCGAACCATGAAGGTGAGTGACAGCCTCTATCCTCATGTAGGCCGCTGTGGGCCCTATGTTAGTGAGCGCGGCGAGGTGTTGCTGCGCGCTGCCGAGGCGGAATGGCGTTCAGCGGAGCGTGACTTACTGATGCGGCAGCTCGAAGAGCAGCTCTATGATGATGCCCTGCTGGTCCCTCTTTACTGGGAGCAGCGGCTGTGGGCCGCCAGCGCTGAGGTGAGTTTGGGTCCGGTCGGTTTTGCCATGGCCTATCCGCATTTCGATAAGCTGTCGCTGCGCCAAGCCGACGCAGCGGACAAGGCAGACTAGTCGGCTTTAACTTTCAGTGGGGTAGAGTGGCTGGGTGCGCTAAAGGCACGGGCAGTCGCTGTGATGCCGGCTGCATCCAGGCCCAAACGCGCGTGGATCTGCGCTTGCGTGCCCTGTTCGACAAAGCGATCCGGTAGGCCAAGAGCCTTAAACTTCACCGCTAAGCCTTGCTCCAAGATAAACTCCGCTACCGCAGAGCCTGCACCGCCCATCACCGCGTTGTCTTCCACGCTGATAAAGTGGCTGTGGCTTTGCGCCAACTGGACAAGCAAGGTCTCATCCAAGGGCTTCACGAAACGCATATCCACCAAGGTGGCATCGAGCTGTTCGGCTGCTTTGCGCGCCTCGGTGAGCAGGGTACCAAAGCTGAGGATGGCCAGCTGAGAGCCTTCGCGTAGCACCCGCGCCTTACCTATCTCCAACGCCTGCATCGTTTGCTCGATAGGGGTGTTGTCCGCGCCGCCACGTGGGTAGCGCACCGCAGCGGGCGTAGTCATCTGATGGCCAGTGAACAGCATCTGGCGACACTCGTTCTCATCCGCCGGACACATGATTGTCAGGTTGGGGATTGGCCGTAGGTAGCTTAGGTCAAAAGCCCCTTGGTGGGTTTGCCCATCGGCGCCCACCACGCCCGCACGGTCAATGGCGAACAGCACCGGCAGGTTCTGGATCGCTACATCGTGGATCAGCTGATCGTAGGCGCGCTGCAAGAAGGTGGAGTAGATCGCCACCACCGGGTGATAGCCACCAATCGCTAGACCGGCGGCAAAGGTCACCGCATGCTGCTCGGCAATCGCCACATCGAAGTATTGCTGCGGATACTCTTTGGAGAAGCGCACCATGCCTGAGCCTTCGCGCATGGCCGGGGTCACCGCCATCAGCTTCTCATCTTGGGCCGCCATGTCGCACAGCCAGTCGCCAAATACCTTGGAGAAGGTCGGGGCGGTGGCTTTAGCCTTTGGCAGGTCGTGCTTGCTCGGGTCGAACTTGGATACTGCATGGTAGCCAATCGGGTCTTGCTCGGCGGGGGCATAGCCCTTGCCTTTTTTAGTCATCACATGCAGTAACTGCGGCCCTTTCAGGCTACGCATGTTCTTCAATGTTTTGACCAGACCTTTTACATCGTGGCCATCGATGGGGCCGATGTAGTTAAAACCGAATTCTTCAAACAGGGTGCCCGGTACCACCATGCCTTTGAGGTGCTCTTCGGTGCGTTTGGCCAGCTCTTTCAGTGGCGGCATGCCGCTGAGTACCTTCTTGCTGCCTTCGCGCAGGTTTGAGTACAAGCTGCCTGAGAGGATATTGGCCAGAGAGTTGTTCAGTGCGCCAACGTTCTCGGAAATTGACATCTCATTGTCATTGAGGATGACTAGCATGTCGTTATGGATATCACCGGCATGGTTAAGCGCCTCAAAGGCCATCCCGGCGGTCATTGCGCCATCGCCAATGACTGCGGCAACCTTGCGGCCTTCGCCTTCTTTTTGCGCAGCGATGGCCATACCCAAAGCGGCACCGATCGAGGTAGAGGAGTGGCCTACGCTCAGCACGTCGTACTCACTTTCGTCGCGCCACGGGAAGGGGTGCAGGCCATCGAGCTGACGAATGGTCGACATACGCTGGCGGCGGCCGGTGAGGATCTTATGTGGGTAGGCCTGGTGGCCAACATCCCATACCAGCTTGTCAAACGGCGTGTCGTAGACATAGTGTAGGGCCACGGTCAGCTCGACCGCACCCAAGCCTGATGCCAAGTGGCCACTGGATTGGCTAACACTGTTGAGCAAATAACGGCGCAACTCCTCACACAGCTCTGGGAGTTGTTGTTTAGATAGTTTTCTAAGTTGCTCCGGGTAATCCACCTCGGCGAGCAGCGGGTAGTGCTTAATGTCCAGTGTCATAAATTGAGATATGGCTCTTACTGTGATTTTTGCTTACTTATCGCGGTATACGATGTAATCGGCCAATTCGGCGAGCATGGCGCTATTGTAGGGCAAAGTCTCTAAAGCTTGAAGCGCCACAGCCCGCAAACTCTGGGCTTTATCGCGCGCGCCATCCAGTCCTAGTAGAGCAGGATAGGTGCTTTTCTGGAGCTCTGCATCGGAACCTTGGGGTTTGCCTAAGGTTTCGGTATCGGAAGTCAGATCCAGAATATCGTCTTGAACCTGGAATGCCAGCCCAATCGCTTGTGAGTAACGCAGCAAGGCTGCCCGCTGGTCCGCTGGCAAATCAGCACTGATCGCGCCCATGGCAACCGCGGCACTGATTAGCGCACCAGTTTTATGGCGGTGTATCTGCTCCAAGGCTTCCAGGCTAACCTGTTGCTCGGTGGCGGCCATATCCAAGGCCTGGCCACCCACCATGCCCGCATAGCCGGCGGCTTTGCTCAAGGTGGCGACCAGCTCAATGCGCAGCTCAGCGTTCAGGGGCGCTTGGCTTAGCTGCTCAAAGGCAAAGCTTTGCAGGGCGTCGCCGGCCAAAATTGCCGTGGCTTCATCGAAGGCGATGTGACAGGTTGGCTGGCCGCGGCGTAGCTCGTCGTCGTCCATCGCGGGCAAGTCGTCGTGGATCAGCGAATAGGCATGGATCGCTTCCACCGCTGCTGCAACCGGGTCTAAATAGGTCAGCTCCAGTCCCGCTAACTCTCCCACCATATATACCAGCGCCGGGCGCACCCGCTTACCACCGAGCAACAGGCCGTGATGCATGGCGGATTTTAGGCGCGGTTCTAGATCGGGCTGGCGTGTTAGCTGCTCAGCCAAATAGTCGTTGATCCGCTGCTGGTAGGCACCGAGGGCGTCAGCGAGAGAGGCGTGCACAGATTACTCCTGTTCGAATGGGGCTAAGTCTTCGCCGGCTTGTCCCTGACGAAGTATCTTGATCTGCTGTTGGGCGGTGTTCAGTTTACTCTGACTGGCATTGGCCAGACTGATACCTCGTTCAAAACTTTTCAGTGCTTGTTCGAGACTGAGCTCTCCTTGCTCAAGCTGCGAGACAATCTGTTCGAGTTCGTTGAGGTTTTCTTCGAAGCTCATGTTTTCGGGCTTTTTGGCGGCCATCAGTTGATCCTGGCGTGATGATTGCTGGCGCCACGTTAACTCAGGGCGGTATACAGGTCAAACTCGCCACTCAAGTATTTTTTTATTGGTCGATATAAAGTACAACGAAGAGATTCATCTCAAGGTCTTGAATCTTTGAATATAATCACCTTCAACTCCAGCGCTGTACTGGAGTAGTATTAAGGTTTGGGTGGGTTTATCTTTCGGGTTCAAATTATGTTCAGGTTAGACACCGCCAACCTGCGCTTTACTGGCTACAAGGATTAGATTGTGGATTTAGCAACGCTGATAGGCCTGCTTGGGGCTTTTGCCTTCGTCGTGATGGCGATGGTAATGGGGGGAGGAATCGGGATCTTCATCGATATCCCCTCGGTACTGATTGTATTCGGTGGGTCACTGTTTGTGGTGTTGATGAAGTACAACATCGGCCAGTTTATTGGCGCCGTGAAGATTGCAGTGAAAGCCTTTATGTTTAAGGCCGACAAGCCGGAAGACTTGATCCAGCGCTCGGTGGAAATGGCTGATTCGGCGCGTAAAGGCGGCTTCCTGGCACTGGAAGAGGCTGAGATCACCAACTCCTTTATGCAAAAGGGCATCGACATGCTGGTGGATGGCCACGATGCCGATGTGGTGCGCTCCACCTTGGAAAAAGACATCCTGCTTACCTCCGAACGCCACGAGTTCGGTGCCGGTATCTTCAAAGCGCTGGGCGATGTGGCGCCGGCGATGGGGATGATCGGTACCCTGATCGGTCTGGTAGCGATGCTTTCCAACATGGATGACCCTAAATCGATTGGTCCCGCGATGGCGGTGGCCTTGTTGACTACCCTTTATGGTGCGATGTTGGCAAACATGGTGGCGATCCCTATCGCCGACAAACTGCTGCTGCGAGCTGGCGAGGAAAAGCTTAATCGCACCTTGATCCTCGATGCGGTGCTGGGCATCCAAGATGGCCAAAACCCGCGTATTATCGAAGCCATGCTGAAAAACTATCTGCATGAAGGCAAACGTAGCTTGGGTACCGCTGAAGAGTAATCGCTATGGAAGAACCCTGCAAATGTCCCCCTCCCGGGGCGCCGTTATGGCTGGCAACCTTTGCGGATCTGATGTCGCTGCTGATGTGCTTCTTCGTACTGCTGCTGGCGTTCTCAGAGATGGACGTATTGAAGTTCAAGCAGATCGCCGGCTCGATGAAGTACGCCTTTGGTGTGCAAAACCTGCTTGAGGTAAAAGACATTCCCAAGGGCACCTCGGTGATCGCCCAAGAGTTCCGTCCGGGGCGCCCTGAGCCGACCCCGATCGAAACCATCATGCAGCAAACCATCGATATCACCCAGGCCAAACTGGAGTTCCAGGACGGTGAAGATGCCGATGCCGGTGGCGAGCAAAAAGACTCCGGCGATCAAAGTGGTGGCCGCTCACAAGCCCAATCGAGCAGTCAAAGCCAAGAGTCGCAAGCCCAAGAGATCCAAAACCAGCAAGCCAAGCGGATTGCTGAGCAGTTGCGCGATCAGGTGGAAGATGGCGCCATTGAGGTGGAATCGCTGGGTCAGCAGATCATCATTCGTATCCGTGAGAAAGGCGCATTCCCGGCCGGTTCAGCTTTCTTGCAGCCGCGCTTTAGACCGATTATCTACCGGGTTGGCGAGCTGATTAAGGATATTCCCGGGGTGATTACCGTGTCGGGTCACACCGACAACCAGCCAGCGCTGTCTGAGCTGTATCGCTCCAATTGGGACCTCTCCAGTCAACGTGCTGTTTCGGTGGCTCATGAGTTGGTCAAGGTGCCCGGGTTTGAGCTGCAGCGACTGCGGGTGCAGGGCATGGCCGATACCTTGCCGATTGCGCCGAATAATACTGCCGCAAACCGCAGTAAAAACCGCCGCGTTGAGATTGGCATTATGCAGGGCGAGGCGATGATGTCTCAGGAGGTCTCGGTGCAGCCTCAGGCTGACGCTAACTAAGACTCGCGATATCAAGTAGCAGGGAGGCAAAGGCCTCCCTCTTTTTTACATTAAGCTTTCTTTGAGCCATATGTTTTATCTCGGTCGACCGACCCAAAGCGCTGCAAAAGTCTACAGGCGTAGCAGGCAAACTAAACTCAGGGTATAATCCGCGGCCAAATTTACCGGAGCCGATCCCATGAAGTTTAAGTTCATCGTTAAGTTATTCCCCGAAATTACTATGAAGAGTAAGTCGGTGCGCAAACGCTTTAGCAAGATCCTGCAAAGCAATATTCGCAATGTGCTGAGCAACTTAGAGATGGATATCCGGGTAAAACTGGAATGGGACCGACTGATCGTTACCGCCCGCAATGTCGAAGAATCGGACCGCGAACCGCTGGTGGATGCGCTGGGTTGTATCCCGGGTATCCAACACTTCTTGGAAGTGAGCGAGTTTGAGTACACCGATCTACACAACCTCTATGAGATTACCCACGAAGTCTGGAAGGATCGCCTGCAAGGCAAAACCTTCTGTGTGCGCGTTAAGCGCAGCGGTAAACAGGATTTCACCTCCATCGAAGCAGAGCGTTACGTGGGCGGCGGCATCAACCAGTACTGTGACACTGGCGGCGTGAAGCTGAAGAACCCAGACGTAACCATTCGTTTGGAGATCGAAGACAACAAGGCCTTCTTGGTGAAACACCAGCATCCGGGTCTGGGCGGCTTCCCTATCGCCACCCAAGAAAGTGTGCTGTCGCTGCTATCCGGCGGCTTTGACTCTGGGGTATCCAGCTACCAGCTAATCAAGCGCGGTACCAAGGTACACTACTGCTTCTTTAATCTGGGTGGACGTGCCCATGAGATCGGCGTGAAGCAAGTGGCCCATCACCTTTGGAAGCGCTATGGCTCCTCGCACCGCGTGAAGTTCATTGCGGTGGACTTTGACCCGGTTGTCGATCAGATCCTACAAAACGTTGAGAACGGCCAGATGGGCGTAGTGCTTAAGCGGATGATGGTGCGTGCTGCATCAAGTCTGGCGCAGCGTTTGGATATTCCAGCCTTGGTCACTGGTGAAGCAGTCGGCCAAGTATCCAGCCAGACCTTGGTGAACCTTGGGATGATCGACAAGGTGTCAGAGACGCTGATCCTGCGCCCGCTGATTGCCACCGACAAGCAAGATATCATCGACACCGCCCACCACATCGGCACTGGCGACTTTGCGGAGACCATGCCGGAGTACTGTGGCGTAATCTCGCAAAAGCCAACGGTCAAAGCAGTTGAATCGAAGCTGCTGGAAGAAGAGCAGAAATTCGATTTTGGCGTGCTGGATAAGGTGGTGGAAGAGGCGCGGATTATCGATATTCGCGATATTGCCAATGAGAGCGATGAGCAGGTACATCAGGTTGAGACTGTGACCGAAGTGCAACAAGAGCACGCGGTGGTACTGGATGTGCGCGCTCCGGAAGAGGAAGAAGTTGCGCCTCTGGAGCTAGACGACGTAGAAGTGGTACATCTGCCATTCTTTAAACTGGCTACCCAGTTTGGCGATCTGGACCAAAGTAAGCAGTACTTGCTGTACTGTGACCGCGGCGTGATGAGCAAGCTTCAAGCCTTGTACCTCAAAGAGCAGGGCTTTGATAACGTTGGCGTTTACCGCCGCTAAGCCACTTTATCTGCGCTCTGTTACCGGGGTGTTGCGGCGATGTTTAGGATTCGCTAGTCAACACTCCGTGTTTAGCCAACTGGCTCAAGCTTTTAGGGATTTCTCCTGCCGCCCTCCGGCCCTCGGGTTACACTTTTAAGTGAACCACACTGCCAAGTGAACCATATTTCGCGTGAACCATTAATTCGTGTGAGCTAGGAGGGACTGGACTATGAGTGCAATGTTTATGGTAACCGTCAGTGGTGCTGAGCATCCTGAACGACTGCGAGACCTCGCCACACTAACCCACCAGCACCAAGGAAAGTGGGTCAACAGCCGGGTCATTAATCTCGATGGCTATTTTGCCACCATCTTCAAGGTCGAACTGCCCGAAGACCAAGCCGAGCCGCTGCAAGACAAGCTAATCGATTTCCCCGATGTGAACCTGCAGATTCTCCCTTGCCTCGATACCCCGGAAGTGGCCCGTCATACCGTCGCACTGCATGTCGATGCCGAGGACCGTGCCGGTTTGATTCAGGACATCACCTCCTGTCTGGCGCAACACGATGTGGTGGTGGATAAGATGGAGTGCCATCGCTTTCAGGTCGCCGATGCCGCGAGTCTGGTGTTTTCGGCAGCGTTCGAGTTATCGGTACCAGCAAGCCTGGATATCGGCATGATCAAATCCGAGCTGGAAGAGCTCGATGCGGGGCTGAAAGTTAAGTAGCTTAGTGAAACCGCCAGAGCTGGAAGATAGAGCCGCGCTGAGTCGGCTCTATGTCGTGTTAGGCGAGAGAGCTTTCGCTATTGAACTGGGTCACCGCTTTAAGGATGCTGCGGGCGCTGTATTGGCCGACAAACTTGCCGTTCTCGACCACCGGGATCCGGCGGCGTTTGTCCTTTAACAGCTTCTCTGCCACCGCCAGAATGTCCACGTCGGTGCCCAGGGTGTCGACTTCTTCCGTCATAAACTGACCGACATTGCCACCCAAGTGACCGTGATAGGTGCCTTTCAAGATGGCCTGCAGGCAGTCAATCTCGGAGATAACGCCCACCACCTCTTTTCGCTCATTCAGTACCGTCGCGCCCGACACCTTGGCTGTGATCATCAGGTCGATCGCCTCGAACAGCGACGTCTTTGGAGTAACCGTGACCGGGTTAAGGGTCATGTAGTCGATCGCTTTGATAGAACGCAAGGGCATAGTTGCCTCGGCTTTTTGTTGTTAGTGATAACTAATGGTATGCAGAAGAATCGGGTGCTTGTCCAGCAAGTTGTGAAGAAATTGTTATTTTTCTACCGTTTTCAATATGTTTATACCCGAGCAACCTCAAGATGCTTGTTCAGCGAGATTATCCCGCCCCTCAGGCAAGGCACTGTGACGCAGACTTAGCGGTCTAAGTACAGGAACAGTAACGCAGCATGAGGGGTGGGAAAACTCGCCCTTTGGGAGGCGCTCAATGTCCATAGTTCTTCGTTGAAAAAACTTGAAATGGGTCATCATTCCTTCGTATTTTCGCCTCGCCCTATGGACATTGAGTGCCTCTGAATCCTGCATCTTGAGGTAGTTCGGGTATAGAACATGAAGTGGGTAGGGGTTGTGGCTTGGGTATCACGCTACACTAAAGCCAACGCCTCGTAATGCACGCTCAACCTGCAAGGATCGACAATGAGTTTAGGGAAGCTACAACGCTTGTTTGCGCCACGCTCGGTGGCGGTTATTGGCGCAACCAGCCGGGCCAATAGCGCCGGGCGCTTGGTGATGTCTGGCTTGATGAACGGTGGTTTTGCTGGACCGGTGATGCCAGTTAACGCCAAAGAGAAAGCGGTGCTGGGCGTTTTGGCCTACTCACATATCTTGGAGCTGCCACTCACTCCCGACTTGGCGATTGTCTGTTCTGAATCTGAGCAAGCCAAAGCGGAGTTGGCGCTACTCGGTCAGCTTGGCTGCAAAGTGGTGGTGCTGTGTAGCCGCCTCGATGAGCGCGATAAGGCTGAGGTACAGGAGCTGCTGCAGCGCTTCGACTTTCGCCTGTTAGGGCCAGATTCCATCGGTTTGATGATCCCAGCGATTGGTCTGCACGCCTCGCTCGCCCACTGCCCGGCCAAGCCCGGTAAGATTGCCTTTGTCTCGCAATCGGCGGCGGTGTGCACCACGGTGCTTGATTGGGCCAACTACAACCAGATTGGCTTTTCTTCGTTTATCTCGCTCGGCGAAGCGCTCGATATCACCTTTGGTGAGCTGCTGGATTATCTGGGGCGCGATGGCAAAACCCAAGCCATCATGCTGTATGTCGACTCGATTCAAGACAAGCAGCGCTTTATGTCGGCGGCGCGTGCGGCCTCGCGCAATAAGCCGATCTTGGTGATTAAGTCCGGGCGCAGCCAGCAAGGCGCGCTAGCCGCTGCGCTGCACAGCGGTGGTGAAGTGGGGCTGGATGCGGTGTTCGATGCCGCCTTTCGGCGCGCCGGCATGCTGCGGGTCAAAGACTTACATGAGCTGTTTGCGGCAGTGGAAACGCTGGCCTACTCCAAGCCGGTGAAGGGCGAGCGGCTGGCGATTATCAGCAACGGTGGTGGTCCGGGTGTGCTGGCCCTCGATACCTTACTAGAAAATGGCGGCAAGTTGGCGGAGCTGTCTGCCGATACCCTGGCTAAGCTCGACGCTATCTTGCCCACCGGCTGGTCCGGGCAGAACCCGGTGGATATGCTGGGCGATGCCGATCCCAAGCGCTATACCCAATGTCTGGATGTGTTGCTGGAAAGCGGTGACGCCGATGCGGTGCTGGTGATGCACGCCCCGGCCTTGTTCGCCTGTGGTGAAGACAGCGCCCAGGCAGTGATCGACAGCTTTACTCGCCACCGGGCGAGTGGACGCTGTAACCTGCTAACCAACTGGATGGGGGAGCACAGTGCCTATGCCGCACGCGAGCGGCTGAGAAACGCCGGGATCCCCACCTACCGCACACCCGAGGCGGCAGTTGGCGCGTTTATGCATATGGTGGAGTTTCGCCGCAACCAAAAACTGCTGCAGCAAACCCCGCAAACCGTCAGTGAGCTGATTCCGGCAGACGCCGCGCTGCAACGTCAAGAGCTGCAGGGCTACCTCAATAATGGTCGCCAAGTATTGGAGACCCATACCGCCAGTGCACTACTGCAGGCCTATGGGATCAACACCATCGACACCTGGATGGTGAAAAATAAGGCCGAAGCACTGAGTCAGGCCGAGCGCATCGGCTACCCGGTGGCGCTGAAGATCCAAAGCCCAGACATCTTACACAAAGCGGATGTGCACGGCGTCTCGCTCAACCTAAACAACGCCCAAGAGCTGGAGATTGCCGCCGACTCGATGCTGGAGCGGGTGCATCAGGCGTATCCAGAGGCGCAGGTCGATGGCATGTTGCTGCAGCGCATGGCCTTAAGTGCTGGTGCCCAGGAGCTAAGGATTGCGGTGATCTGCGATCCGGTGTTTGGGCCGGCGATCTTTCTCGGTGAAGGTGGCTCGGAATGGGATGAAGCGAAAGATGCCGCCGTGGCGCTGCCGCCTTTGAATATGGCGCTGTCCCGTTATCTGCTAATCAGCGCCATCAAGATGCAGAAGATCCGCGAACGTAATCTGCCCCAGAGCATGGACATGCAGGCGGTCTGTGCGCTGCTTACCCGCATCTCTCACTTGGTGATCGATTGCCCCGAGATCTACCGTCTCGACCTGAACCCGGTGCTGGTGGCGGGTGACAAGGTGACGGTGCTCGACGCCAACATCCAGCTGCGCACCAACGACCAGAGCACCCAACAGCGCCTTGCCATTCGCCCTTACCCCAAAGAGCTTGAGCAACGCTGCAAGCTAAAATCGGGGCTCGAGGTGCTGCTGCGACCGATCCTGCCAGAGGATGAACCACGCCACTTAGCCTTCGATTCCTCGCTTAGCGATGAAGATCGCTATAAGCGCTACTTCGGCGCACGCGGGCAGATGACCCACGAGGAGATGGCCCTGCTTACCCAGATTGATTATGCCCGGGAGATGGCTTTTATCGCTGAAGATCGCCAAGCACCGGATGATCGCGCGATTCTGGGGGTGGTGAGAGCAACCATCGACCCCGACAACATCGAAGCCGAGTTCGCCATGGTGGTGCGCAGTGATATGCAAGGACAAGGCTTGGGCTCGCGCCTGCTAAGCAAGCTTATCGATTACTATCGCGCCAAGGGCACCGAACGAGTCAGCGGTATCACCATGATCCAGAATCGCGGAATGGCGGGGCTCGCCAAAAAGCTTGGCTTCAAGGTACGTATGGACTTGGAAGAAGGGGTGATCGAGATGAACTTACAACTGGTGGAGTAGCGGCTACTCGCGCCAGCTGTTTACCCAAGGCTGCGGCGAACTTGGGCACTAACTCTTGATGACGCCGATGCAGCAACATGTAGGCAGAACGGATACTCAGAGGACGCTTTAGACAGGTTTTAAGGTGCTCGCGCTGTAACGAGAACACCCGCTCCACCACTTCCAAGGGGGCCGGAAAGTAGTCTGCCCGGCCGCGCCGTAACATATCGAATATTTTGGTCGGTTCAATGACCTGCTCGTGTCCGACTCGTGACAGCGCATATACCTGCTCGAAATACTGCCAGCCGATAATGCCCACCGGCTTGCGATAAGGGAGCTGATCCGGTTTAGGACAGTGGTTGTTCTTATTGGTCCAGTACCAGACCTCGGACTGAAACAGTGGCTGATCAACTAACAGTAAATTGGCTGAAGGGCTCTTGCCGGGCGAGCGCACACGCAGCGCCTCGCCATCGAGGTCTCCGGCATTGGCTTGGCGGGAGGCCCGCGCCGCAGGTAGATCGACAAACTCGATCTGGTAGCCAAGTTCCAGCCCCGCGTTAGAAATCGCTTGATGCGCGTGCGGGTAGAGCGCCCGCAGTTGCTTGATGCTGGCCAGTCGCAACACTGGCAGCTCGGCACTCAAGCTCGCTTGCGAAGTGATCAGCAAAGCAATAATAAACAGGCGCTTACAGTAAGCGAACCACGACAACAACAACGTCCCCTTGTGATCTCTGTGGTTTATCGACTTTAGTCCAATAGCTGAGGCTTAAGCTTAGCCACTAAGCTAAGCCAAGCACGATGATACAGCCCGACTATGTCGATGTATTGCTATCGTTATTTACAGAGTGATAGCGGATTCATCACTGTAGAGAGCCGATTTCTGTTAAGCAACCACTCAATAATGTCGGTGTGATGCCGCGAAACCGCTAACCAGCCCGCATGCAGTGGGTGTAACCAGCAAGAACTAACCCTGAGAGATGTGCAGATGGACATGCCCAGTGAACACGACCTAGCTGATACCCCCACCAACCGTGACGACGCCTACCAGCAGCTTGAGCAGATGCTGCTGCAGAGCTTTGAACCGGAGCAGGTGCTTAGCGGCGAAACCGAAACCCTCGCCTTTGGCACCGACGCCAGTTTTTACCGGCTGATCCCCAAGCTGGTGGTCAAGCTGCGCTCCTTGGCCCAGCTAAAATGGGTGATGGCTTGCTGCCGTGATTTGTCGTTGCCCTTTACCTTTCGCGCGGCGGGCACCAGCTTGTCGGGTCAGGCAATCAGCGATTCGGTGTTACTGCTGCTTAGCGATGATTGGACCGGCCATCAGATCCTTGAAGAGGGACAAGCCATCCGCCTCCAGCCCGGTGTGATTGGCGCGGATGCTAACCGCTATTTGGCGCCCTATCAAAAGAAAATCGGCCCGGATCCGGCCTCGATTGCCGCCTGTAAGATTGGCGGGATCGTCGCCAACAATGCCTCGGGGATGTGCTGTGGCACTGCCCAAAACAGCTACAACACGTTAAAAAGCATGCACTTGGTGCTGGCGGATGGCAGCGAGTTGGACACTGCCGACCCGCTTAGTGTGCAGCGTTTTCGCTTTTCTCATGGCGGGTTGTTACAAAGCCTTAAGCAGCTAGCTGAACAAACGGTGGCCAACAAAGAGCTGCGTACGCTGATTCAGCACAAGTACCGCCTGAAGAACACCACCGGCTACAGCCTGAACGCACTGATTGATTATCAAGACCCCATCGATATCCTGACTCACCTGATGGTGGGCTCGGAGGGTACCCTAGGCTTTATTGCCAGCGTGACCTATCAAACCGTCGATGACCATCCCCATAAAGCCTCGTGTTTGTTGGTCTTCGACAATAACCAACAGGCCTGTGAGGCAGTCAAAACCTTGGCCGCTAAGCCGGTATCGGCGGTGGAGCTGATGGATGGACGGGCGCTGGCTTCGGTGGCCGATCAGCCCGGTATGCCAGATTTTATCCAGCACTTAGACAAGCAAGCCTGCGCCCTGCTGGTGGAGGCACGCAGCAGCAGCGCCAGCGGCCTAACCCAGCGTTGCAATGCGCTAATCAAAAGTCTGGAAGCGCACCCACGCCGCAACGAAGTCGCGTTTACCCCGCTGGAGCAGGAATACAGCCGACTATGGGCTATTCGCAAGGGCCTGTTCCCCGCGGTGGGGGCGGTGCGAGCCACTGGCACCACGGTGGTGATTGAGGATGTTGCCTTCCCGATTGAGCATCTGGCTGAAGGCGTCGAGGCGCTGCAACAGCTGTTCGTTGAACATGGCTACCAAGAGGCGCTGATCTTCGGTCATGCACTGGCGGGCAACCTGCATTTCGTGTTCACCCAAAGCTTTGATACGCCGGAAGAGGTGGCACGTTACGACGGCTTTATGCAGGCGGTCAGTCAGCTGGTGGCGGTGGATTATAAGGGCTCCCTAAAAGCGGAGCATGGCACTGGGCGCAACATGGCTCCCTTTGTGGAGTTGGAATGGGGCGAGCAGGGCATGGCCTTGATGCAGCAGATCAAGCAGCTGTTTGACCCGCAGGGCCTGCTCAACCCAGGGGTGATCCTCAACCCTGACTCGCAGGCGCACATTCGAAACTTAAAGCCGATGCCCGCCGCCGATAGCTTGGTGGATAAGTGCATCGAGTGCGGCTTCTGTGAGGCGGTCTGCCCCTCGCGCAAGCTTAGCCTGACTCCTCGCCAGCGGATTGTTATCTACCGTGAGATAGCTGCCCTGAGGCGCAGTCAGGAGCAGCCTGAGCGCTTGGCGAGGATGGAAAAAGACTTCAAGTATCAGGGCATCGATACCTGCGCGGCAGTAGGCCTGTGTGCCGATCGCTGCCCGGTGGGGATCAACACCGGCGATCTGGTGCGCAAGCTGCGGGCCGAGGCGCAACAAGGGGGCCGCGGCGAGACCATCGCGCGCTGGAGCGCCAAGCACTTTGCCGGTCTTGCCAGTGGTGGCCGGGTCGGTCTGCAGTTGATGGATTTCACCCAGCAGCTACTGGGCGAAAAGGTGATGGGCAAGCTCACCCATGGGGCCGGCAAGCTGACCAAGCAGCCAGCGCTGCAGCAATGGAGTCCGGCCTTCCCTAAGGCTGCAGCCAGCTTCAAGCCCAAGCGGGTGTTCCACCCCGACAAGGTGGTGTATTTTCCTTCCTGTGCGTCACGCACCATGGGGCCGCCGGCTGACGCGCTTGATCAACGCTCACTGCAAGAGGCCACCTGCTCGGTGCTGGAAAAGGCTGGCTTTGAGGTGATTGTTCCCGAGGGGATTGGCGGCAGCTGCTGCGGCTTGCCCTATCACAGCAAAGGCTTTGCCGCGCAAAGTGAGGCGAAATCCAAGCAGCTGGAAGCGCTGCTATGGCAGGCCAGTGAGCAAGGTCGCTGGCCAGTGCTGATGGACACTAGCCCCTGTGCCAAACGCAGCCAAGAGCAGTTTACTCAAGATATGGCGATCTACGAGCCGGTGGGCTTTATCTACCAGCACGCCTTGCCACGGCTGGAAATCTTGCCGTTGCAGCAGCCCATCATGTTGCATCTGACCTGTAGCTCGCGGCGGATGGGGGTTGAACAGGCCTTTATGGGCTTGGCCAAGGCCTGTGCACCTGAGGCGGTACTGCCAGAGCAGATCTATTGCTGCGGCTGGGCGGGCGACAAAGGCTTCAGCCATCCAGAACTTAATGCCAGTGCCCTGGAGCGCTTACGTGAGCAAGTGCCGGAAGGTTGCTCGCGCGGCTACAGCAATAGCCGCACCTGTGAGATTGGCTTAATGAAACACAGCGGTATTCCCTATCAATCGATTGTCTATCTGGTCGACGAGGTCAGTCTATGAACCCACAGGCACTGCTTAAGCCTATTGAGTCGCAGCAAAAGGCAGAACAAGCCGTTACTACATCACGTAATAGCAAGTGGCTGGCGAAACGTCGACGGCGGCGCGAGCCAGCCAGAGAATAGGAAGAGCTCACCTTGGGCGTGAACCTCCCCCAAGTTCAGGCTAATTAATAAAGTACTAACTTTACATAATCGTCATCGCCCTCAATAATGACGGAGATGAAAAGTAGCGAACAAATCTTATTTACCATTAAGCGCCATGGTCAGCAGAGCGTAAAAATGCTGGCCGATCAGCTCAGCATGACCACCATGGGGGTGCGCCAGCACCTGCACCAGCTAGAGCAGCAAGGCTTAGTGGAATTCCATGAGCAAAAGGTGAAAGTGGGTCGACCGACCCGCTTTTGGCGCCTGACCGCCAGCGGCCATGCGCGCTTTCCCGACTCGCACAGCGACCTTAGCGTGCAGCTACTCAGCGCCGTTGAGCAGGTGTTTGGTGATGAAGGGCTGGAGCAGCTGGTTGCAAAACGTGAACAGCAAAGTCTGGCCAACTATCAGCGGCTGCTAAGCCCGCTTGAGGATGTCGAAGCCAAGCTGGATGCCTTTACTCGCCGCCGCAGTGAAGAGGGCTACTTGGCCAGCTGGGCCACCCATGATCAAGGCTACCTGTTTATCGAAGATCACTGCCCTATCTGCGCCGCCGCCAGCACCTGCCAAAAGCTGTGTCGCTCAGAGTTAGCGATGTTGGGCTACTTGTTTGAGGGCTATCAGGTGTCACGCCAAGAACACATTGTGCAGGGAGCGCGGCGCTGTGCCTACTATCTGGTTAAGTCCTAGCTGGCGCTTATTAAAGAGCCTTTGGGGAGCGCGTGCGGTGGTTGCGCTGTTTGCAGGCCTGCTGTTCCCTGCGATTAATGCCCAAGCCAGCGACTGCCAACTCAATCAGATTCCAGCAAATCAACAATACTATGGCTGCGCGTGTAGCTTCTACCTGCCCACCGTGGCTGGCAACCCAACCCGCATTCTGCTGCAGACCCAACTCGATGGCTCCGATCCCATCCTAAACCGCGATGGGCGCGCACAACCTATATGGGGCAGCCGCAGCACAGAGATGCTCAGTGAAGCCGGCCAGCAGCAGTTGCACCGTTGGCGCTGGCATAATCAAGCTATCAACCTAAAGGTGGTGGCTGCCCCGCGCTGTGAGTGGGGTAAGGCCGGCTGTGAAGTGGTGCACTATGTGGCCCAGCTGGCAATTGCCGGTAACTACCAGCAGTGTGAGTGGCTACTGCAAGGAGATTGTGGCTGTTAGCATTAAAGCTAGAGAGTAGAGAGGGAGAGGGGAGAGAGCAATGCACTACATGGACGTACTGAACTTCTGGTTCTCAGAATGCCGACCTGCCCAATGGTTTGAAAAAGACCTAGCCTTTGACCGGGAAGTGGAGCGGCGCTTTGCAGTATTTCACCGGGCTGCGGCTGCTGGAGAGCTCGCCTATTGGCGGGTGCGAGCCCAAGGCGCGCTGGCCGAAGTGATTGTGCTGGACCAGTTCTCTCGCAACATCTTCCGCGATAGCCCGCAAGCCTTTGCTTATGACTCAGTGGCTTTGGTGTTGGCTCAGCAAGCCATCGCTAACTATCAGGACAAGGTGCTTGCACCTATCCAGCAGGCTTTTTTGTATATGCCATTTATGCACTCGGAGAGCCGAGTCATTCAGCAGCAAAGCGTAGCCTTGTTCTCCCAGCCGGGGCTGGAGCAGAATTATGACTTCGCCGCGCAGCATGCGCGGATTATCGAACGCTTTGGTCGCTACCCGCACCGTAATACCCTCCTTGGGCGTACTAGCAGCCCTGAAGAGCGCGAGTTTCTTAACACTCCAGGCTCGTCGTTTTAGTCGCAAGCGCAGACGGTTACTGACATGCGGCTATCGTAGGTGATAGGTTTTTTATGGTTTTTAGTTGTAAATAAAACCTAAAGTGCCTGTCTAAAGTTTCGCCGATTCTCTCTATCTTAAAATATTTCACTAACTGTCATGTGGCTGTCACATTGACTTGTTTTAATCTGCGTCGAGTCACAGGAGACGTGACCCCCAATAAACAACTTTAGAGAGTAGTATCGTGAAAAACCTAATCATCTCATCTATCAGCGCTGTATCGCTAATGTTTGGTGCCTCTGCTTACGCTGCTAGCACTGTAACTGCTTCTGGCTCTACCTCTGTAACCGGTGTTATGGAAGTACTGGCTGAGAAATACCAAGCCACACAAGCTGATGCTGTAGAAGTACAAGGTACTGGTTCTGGCGCAGGTATCCGTGCAGCCAACGACGGTACCAGCATGATTGGTATGTCTTCTCGTGCAGTTGCTGACGACGAGCTGAAAGCTGGCGTTAAGCAATTCACTATGGCGATGGACGGTATCGCAGTAGCAGTGAACAACGCCAACGGCGTTCAAGACCTGTCTGCTGAGCAAGTTAAGAAAATCTACATGGGTGAAATCACTAACTGGAGCGAAGTTGGCGGCGCTAACATGCCAATCGTTGCAGTAACCCGTGAAGTAGGTTCAGGTACTCGTGGTGCATTCGAAGACATCATGGGTCTGATTCGCAAGATTAACGGTCAGAAAGTGACTGCTATCTCTCCACGCGCACAAGTACAAAGCGGTAACGGTGCAATCAAAACCTTGGTTGCTAACAACCCTGCTGCAATCGGCTACATCTCTCTGGGTTCAGTAGATGAGTCTCTGCGCACTGTTAAAGTAGACGGCGCTCCAGCAACTAAAGAAGCTATCCGCGCTGGTGAGTACGGTGTTGCACGTCCATTCGTACTGATGGTTCAAGAAGACACTGCAGCTGAAGCTCAGCGTTTCATCGACTTCATCATGGGTGAAGAAGGTGCACAAATCATCGAAAGCGAAGGTTACATCGACGTTCAGTAGTTCCTATAAAAAACAGGGATTTACTTAAAAGGAAGGGGCGGCCAGTAGTGGTTGCCTCTTTGTTGCGTTTACAACGAAGTGAAGATTATGAGTGACGTAGTAACTGTAAACCACGCCCCCACTGCGAAGCAGTCAGGGCAGGTAGTGAAAGCACTAGAGGCATCAGCCAACCGAGTTGACTGGGCCAATCACCTATTCAAATACTTGTTCATGCTGAGCGCCTTTATTGGGGTGTTTTCGGTAGGGCTTATCGGCTACTTCTTGATTAAAGAAGGCATGCCAGCGCTGAGCTATGCCGGTGTAACCAATTTTGTGTTCGGCATGGAGTGGGTGCCACCGGTACTGTTTGGTATTGCCCCAATGATCGTGGCCTCGCTGATTTCAGCACTAGGCGCGGTGGTTATCGGTGTACCGGTTGCCCTGCTAACCGCTATCTTCCTGGCTGAAGTGGCGCCTAAGCGCGTGGCTGACGTGGTACGCCCTGCGGTCGAGCTGCTGGCCGGTATTCCTTCGGTGGTTTACGGCTTCTTTGGCCTGGTGATTATCGTACCGATGGTGGAGAAGGTGTTTAACATTCCTGCCGGTAACACCCTGATGGCCGCGATTATCGTACTGGCGGTGATGATTCTGCCCACCGTGATTGCCATCTCCGAGACTGCGCTGCGCGCCGTACCTCGCAGCTACAAAGAGGGCTCACTGGCGCTGGGTGCTTCACCGATGTTCACCATCTTTAAAGTGCTACTGCCTGCGGCTCGCTCGGGTATCTTGGCCGGTGTGGTACTGGGTATTGCCCGCGCCATCGGTGAGACCATGGCGATTATCATGGTGATGGGTAACTCGCCGGCGATGCCGCGTCACTTGCTCGATTCTGCCCGCTCGCTAACTGCTAACATTGCGATGGAAATGGCCTACGCAACCGGCCTGCACTCTAGCGCGCTATACACCACCGGTATTGTACTGCTGGTGTTTGTTATGGTGCTTAACGCCACCCTGTTATACCTCAACCGAGAGAAGGCAAGATAATGCGTCGAACGATTGAAGATAGAATTGCCCTGTCACTGATCTGGGGCGGAGCCAGCCTGACCATCATCTTCCTGGTATGGATGTTGTGGCATATCCTGGCGAACGGTTTGTCGTACGTAGACTGGACCTTTATCAGCGCCAACTACTCGGTGACTGATAAAGAAAACTCCGGTATCTGGCCGATGATCGTATCGACCATCTACATGGTGATTCTGTCCATCGCCATTGCCGCGCCAATCGGCATTATGACCGCGCTGTTCTTGACTGAATACGCCAAGCCCGGCAGTAAAGTGGTGAAGGTTATCCGCTTCTGTACCGAGTCGCTGGCCGGTATTCCGTCGATTATCTACGGCCTGTTCGGTATGACCTTCTTCGTGGTAACCCTGGGCTTAGGCTTCTCGATCTTGTCGGGTGCCTTGACCCTGACCATCTTGATCCTAC
Source organism: Aliagarivorans taiwanensis DSM 22990 (assembly GCF_000429505.1). Taxonomy (GTDB): domain Bacteria; phylum Pseudomonadota; class Gammaproteobacteria; order Enterobacterales; family Celerinatantimonadaceae; genus Aliagarivorans; species Aliagarivorans taiwanensis. Next base: position 43,918 of record NZ_AUBZ01000009.1, read on the forward strand.
CGGTTATCATCCGTACCACTGAAGAAGCGCTGATTGCGGTGCCGCTGGCCTACCGTGAAGGCTCTTACGGCCTGGGCGCCTCTAAGATCTACACCATTTGGCGAGTAATTTTGCCATCGGCGATGCCGGGTATTATCACCTCGGTAATCCTAAGTACCGGCCGTGTTATTGGCGAATCTGCGCCAGTATTTTTGACTGCCGGTATGGTGGCCCGTATCCCTGATTCAGTACTTGATTCTGGTCGTACCCTAACGGTACACCTGTACAAACTCACCACAGAGCTATACACCGTTCACGATTGGAACCAAGCCTATGCAACGGCAACGGTACTGATTGTACTGGTACTGGCTATCAACCTTGTGACCAAGCTAATTGGTCGCCGTCTAAACAAAGCGACCTACTAAGAGACAGTTATGAATAAGTTTGATGTTAAAGACTTAAACCTATACTACGGTGAAAACCACGCGCTAAAAGGCATTAACCTGCCGATCCCTGAGCGTAAAGTGACTGCACTGATTGGCCCATCGGGTTGTGGTAAATCTACCCTGCTGCGCACCTTGAACCGTATGAACGATCTGATCGAGAACGTAAAGATCACCGGTAACGTGTCTCTCGATGGCGACGATATCTATCAAGAGCGCAACGTGGGCGGCCTGCGTATGAAAGTGGGCATGGTTTTCCAAAAGCCCAACCCGTTCCCGATGAGCATCTACGAAAACGTGGCCTACGGCCTGCGCGCCCAAGGCATTCGCGATAAGAAGATTATCGATGAAGCGGTTGAAAATGCGCTACGTGGCGCCGCGTTGTGGGATGAAGTGAGCGATCGACTAGACGGCCATGCCTTTGGTCTGTCGGGCGGCCAGCAGCAGCGTCTGTGTATTGCGCGTGCGATTGCTATCCAGCCAGAAGTAATCTTGATGGATGAGCCGACCTCGGCACTGGATCCTATCGCGACCCACAAGATTGAAGAGTTGATGGAAGAGCTGCGTAAAGACTACACCATCGTGATCGTGACCCACTCTATGAACCAAGCTAAGCGTATCTCGGACAAGACGGCGGTATTCTGGATGGGTGAGCTGGTAGAGCACGGCGAAACCGCGCAGATCTTTAACTCTCCTCAAGACGAACGCACCAAAGGCTATGTAAACGGTGACTTCGGTTAATCTTAAGTAACCCTCTACTCTCGAAAAAACCAGGCAAGGGACTGTCTGGCTTTTTCACGTTTAGGATTTGGGAGAGTTTTGCGAGCTAAGCTTGCGCCTTTAAGCGCTTTCTGATGCCAAAGATTTTGCTGCCCAAGGCTAACCAAATCAGCGCAATCAATAGCAGGTAGCGGGCATCCGGCTCGTTGACTGAGGCGAAGCTGGCCAAGCGCAGCGGCTGAGATTCAACATACACATCATCAATCAGATTCCCCATACTACCGCCACTTAGCGCTTGGAAGTGGATAGAAGCCCCCAGGCCGTCGGCCGTGAACTGCGCGTCAAGCGCGTTCCAGGCTCGGTTGCGGTGGTCATCAAATTCGCGGTAGTACAGCAGTTCGCTCAGGTCATTGACGATGCTTACCGCAAAACGCTCTTCCCGTTTGGTTCGCGCACGGTAGTCAAAGCCGAACTGATAAACCTCTCCGGGGTTGGTGGCGAACGCTTGAAATATCTCGTAGTTACCCTCGGGGCAAGGCTTGCCTTTGTTATTGCAGTGGGCATTAAGCTCGATGTGCTGCTGTCCGTCGGTGGCGTCAATCGAGAACATGTTGTGCCATATCTCGATGTTATCGCCCGACCAGCCTTGCACGTCGTCGCTGTTAAAGTAAGACCACTTTCCTTGTTTGAGGCTGTTGTCTTCAAAGCTGCCGTTGAGCAATAGGTTGGCGTTGGCAGAGGTCATTGTTGCCGTACAAATCAGCGCCAGAATAAATCGTTGTATAGCCTGTTCCCCAAATCCGGTGAAAATGAATCGATATCAGTGAGTGAAAGTGGTTATCACTAATATAGACATCAATAATCGAGCAAGTATGGAAAATAGACTAATTTACAGGGAGTTATAAGAAGTAGTGAGGAGCGTTCGCATTTTTGCAAGCGCCTATCGAATGAGCACTCGCAAAATGCAAAGTGAGAACGCTGAAGGCGAACAGTTACTTATGTAGATTGGTATTACAACTGCTTAGGCTTGGTCCCGGTGCGAAAACTGCCGTTCGCCAAGAATTGAGCGACCTCGGTGCGGCGCTTACCAAGCAGCAGCGCGCCGTCGTCCATAAACAGGAAATTCTTCCAGCAGCGCTTGAAGGTGCCCCAGGTGGTTTCTATTACGCTGTATTGGTCGTTACAGTAGTAAACGATGGTGTTGTCTTCCCACTGCAAGGTATCGAGCAGTAGCTCGGGCAGCGCGGCCTGCTCGCTGTCCCACACCTCTTCCCAGTTCCCTTGCTCCTGCCAGGTCTCTACATTAAAGGCCCAGTCGCCACTGCGAAAAAAGTCCGGGTGATCAACTTGGCGACTGACCATTTGCTTCCAGAGCTCTTGCGCGCGCGGCTCTGTCATCGGCTTGATGGCCTGCTTGTCATTGTCGTTGATGGGCAGATCCTGGCGACGAAAAATCCACGCTTTTTTATGCTGCTCGAGAGGGAAATAGTTCATGTAGTGACCAACTTTTGAGATAAACGCCGTCATTGTATCAGCAGTGGCCGCGCGGCTAAATCAACTATCTGCGCTAGGCTTGTTTGTTGTGTGGGCATGCCGTATGCTCCGCCACCGAAAAGATGCCGCTTGGGCATCGCATGTTTACTATCGAAGAGCTTTGTCTCAGAGGACATCCATGGAAATTATCTCCATCCCCAACTACTTCAAGCCTGAAGTAAAGCGCCATCACAAGCATCGCCATATGAAGAAAATGGCGATTGGTCCTTATGCCGTAGACTGTCTGGAGCTGCGTTTTGCTGCCGACGTTGAGCGTTTCGAAGAGCTGGACGACGCACTGGTTACGCTAGAAGCCGATAACGGCTGGGATATCTTCCACGCCTACTTTGATAATCAGGACCATGTAGCCGTGAGCTACTTCGCCGATCTGGAAGAGCGTGACCAGGTACTGGCCAAAGTGAAGGCGGTAGTTGAAGGCTTCTTCCCGCTGGATGAGGCCAAGGTATACCACGGCGACGCCAACTACGGCGATTGGCCATCGATTACCTAGAGCATTCTGGGCGAGCCGTGCTGGTTAGTCAGCCAGCGCTTGCAGCTCGGCTAAGCGGCGCAGGTCGGCGTTCTCCATAATGAACTGGGGGGCGTCGCTTAAGGCGTTGCTTAGCATGGCCAGCGCCAAGTAGTCCGAGGCGATCCCCATATCCGGGAACAGGGTGCTCAAAGGCGGATACAACTGGCGCATTAGGCGATAGCCGATATGTGGCTCCTGACGACGCACCACCGGATAGATATAGCCGGGACGATAGCAGCACAATCGAGTATCTAACACCTCTTCTAGCTGCGATTCTGCGTGGCCCAACACCTTGCCCGGTAAAAACCCGCTGCTTTGGCTGCGATCGGCGCCGCGGCTGCTAAGAAAATGAAACTGGGCATGGGGGCTGACCTCTGCCAGAGGGCTCGCCACCCGCAGCGCGTAATTGCCGGCAATCTCTTTGTACTGGGCTCGGCCAACCTGACCAAGATAGACCCCCACACAGTAGAAACAGATATCCACATCCTGCAGGTAATCCTTAGGCTGTTGCGGATTCATCCACTGGGTATCAATGACTTCCTGAAGTTTGGAGTGGCTCCTGCCGGTCGCCTTGCGCACCACGATGGTCACCTGGCTCACTTGCGGCGAGTTTAAACATAGCGATAGCAGCAGGCTGCCAACCATTCCACTTGCACCAAACAGTAATATTTTCATCCCGTGTCCAATTGTTGGAGGTGTCTCAGGGAAGCGACTCTCATCGCGCTTAGTTGATTGCTGTTATGCGAGGCAAAACCTCAGGCCTGGCAAGGGATTAGCGATAGTTGTTAATTCGCGCATCCTTGCCTTCAATAGTACCCCACACTTTGCCAAAGGTCATTGCGAGTTATCTTTGGCAACTTTAGCTATGTTTTGTGATCTGCTAGATAATCGTCCTGCAAAATCTGTGAAGCGACTAGAAATATTTCGAAACCACCACCTAATTGTCATTTTAGTTATTTGTTTTTGTAGTCGAAATAATGCTCTAATTGTGTTGCTAGTATGTAAAGTGTAAATAGCATTCCTGTGTCGGGAAGTGAGTTTGCCTTTTTTAATTAGTGAAAATGTAACCGGTTTCAGTTGTACGGTGCTCGGCAACAACCAGACATGGAGAGTGACAATGTCAGTACTTGCAAGCCGAACACGCGCGGGCTCGCGCAGGCTGCTGCTCAGCTCATTGGTGGCGGCCATTTCTTTCACCGGTGCCAGTGGCGCACTCGCAGACCAAGGGATAGAGGTTAGCGGCGACCAGGCAACGGTCTATTTTGATGATCAGGGCTGGACAGGGAGTTGGAACTACCTGTGCGTCGATAACTACTGCGTCAGTGGCGCATTGGTCGACGGCCGCTGGCAGCGCGCAGTCACCGAGCAATCGGTGGAGGTGGGCGCCAGTTACAACATCAAAATCCAGATTCAAGATAACGTCACCGGGCAATATATCTCCCAGGATATCCCGGTGGTTGCCAGTGGCAGTGGTGGCACCACGCCACCGGTAAATCAGCCGCCCACAGTAAGCCTCTCTGTCCAGCCGACATCGGTCGTGGTGGGTGAGTCTGTAAGCGTGACCGCCAGTGCCAGCGATAGCGATGGCAGCGTGGATACGGTAGCCCTTTACCTCACTGAGCCGGGCAGTGGCGAGTCGCCGGTGAGCGCGCTCAGCGCAGCGCCTTATCAATGGCAGATTACTACTGTTCAAGCGGGCGATTACCTACTTCGGGTAGTAGCCAGCGATGATGATGGCGCCACCGCCGAAGACAGCATCAGCATCGTGGCGGTCGCGGACAATGGTGGCGATGAGAACCAAGCGCCTTCGGTCAGCTTTGCCAGCCTCCCCAGTGGCCTGAAAGCCGGCGATAATGCGGCGATTAGCGTAGTGGCCAGCGATGCCGACGGCCAGATTGAAGGGGTCGAGTTACTCTATACCGAACCGGCGGGCATCGAGCTGTCGGCTGGTGTGCTGCAAAGCGCGCCTTATCAGTGGTCTATCGGAAACTTGGTAAAAGGCGATTACGCCTTACGTACCGTTGCCACCGATGACCAAGGCGCTACGGCCACTGCCACCGCCGCATTCTTTGTGGGGGACGACAACACCTGTGGCGAGCCGCCCGTTGAGGTCGACCCGGGTGCTGAGTATGGCGATGGCTTTGTGCTTGGCCTGACCAACGGCGGTGTGGTTTATCACCGATCAATGGCTGGTCACAACCCCGGTTTTGCCATCTTAGGCTTGCAAAACAATGCCCCGAACCTGCCTGAAACCGGGCCGTTTGATCACACCGAGCAAACGGGGGCTTACTATCAGCGCTATCAAACCGAGCTGGCCTCGGTGGACGCGGCCATCACTTATGATTTGGAGATCCGCCTGCAAGGTGGTCAGTTCAATGGTGGGCAATGCATCTTTAGCACTCAATTGAAACCCGGAGAAGGTCTGAGCGAGTCGCCTTGCTATATCGCAGGGGGCGACGGCGGTGATGGCGGCCCCAGCGAGCCGGTCAAAGTGGCCATTGGCTCGGTGGTGCACAGCCCTGAGTTTGGTCCTTACCTGAAGGCGGGTACGGCAACCGCACAGCCCGGCTTTACCCTGTACACCTTCGACGACGATGGCTACCTGAGCAGCGCATGTGATGAGGACTGCCTGAAAACCTGGCCTGCGCTATTGGTGGATAGCCCGGATAGCTTTGCACCTGTGGGTGGTGTAACCGGCGAGTTTGCCACCATCGAACGTGTGCGCACCGAGCTGGATGACTGCGGTGAGCCAGTTGAGATCATCGAGTATCAGGTAACCTACGACGGCCGTCCGCTGTACTTCTACGTAGGTGATGCGGAGGCTAGCGATACCTCAGGCCATGGCGTGAATAACGCTTGGTGGGTCGCTTCTGTGGAGTTGATTCCTCAGCTGCCACTGGTGGATTATCCCGCTCCGGCGCTGAAGACACCGATCCTTGGCAAGAAGCCTCGTCTGTATGGTTTCACCTTCGATCTGGATGGCCGCACCATCACTTGGCATGCAGGCCACAACGCGGCGATGGATAACGGCTTGATTGCCCAGTTCTCACCGTGGGGCGGTTATGGCGCGCCGCGTCAGGCCAAGGATCCAAGCCTGGAGTTCTAGTGCTCCAACAACCAGATCCAGTTCCACAAGGCGGATATGCCCGGCACCTTGGCGGGGCCATATAAAGCCGATATCCCCGGTGCTTGTTATGGCGAGTACTACTACTTCTTCCGTTACCGCAAGTACGGCGAAGTGAACCTCGACCCCGATGGTAACTGGGAATACTCGGCGCTGTTCGTCTATGACGAGGCCAATCCAGACGATCGTATCGACCCAGACCAGCGTGGCAAGACGACTTACCACAGCGCCAACTGGATGCGTCATGGTCACCCACACTCACGGGATCGTACCGAAGAGTCCATTTTCGACGCGCTACCCTACAACATGTCGCCACTGTCTGGCCTGGAGCGTTACGCCACTCACTTTATCGATGAGCCGGGTAACATTGCCATCCAAGCCGATGCCAGTGTAGCGCCGATGCGTATCGAGCTATTGGAGTGGGGCGCCGGTAACTGTCAGGGGCCGCAGTACACGGTGAACGCCTACCCGATCCCTGCAGATGTGTGGGACTACGGGCAGATCATGAGCTGGGAGGCAACCTTCCCAACGGCCGACAACTCCAAGTACGGCGGCGATCGCATTAGCTCGCAGGTCTACAACACCATGCAATACACCACCCCGGGGGCTGGCTTTACCACGTCCACCGGTGATCCTCGCTTGAACTCTTCAGGCCGTGCGGGTGTGCGGATGGTTCACTCTGACGGCTGTAACCCAGTGGAAAACGACGAGCGTGATGCGGCCTTTACTCAGCATCTGACCACCGTGGTCGACCCGGATCTGGTGAACGACTTCTTGCTCGGCCACCACCTATTCCATGGCGTGAGCGATGAGTTAGGCGCCCGTGAAGGCAGCACCGGCTTCCCCGGCTCGGTTGAGTTGGCCGACGTAGACGGCAACGTGATCCAGCCAGAGGGCAATGCCAGTTGTGGCGACTGCCACGTGCGCGATGGCCGTAGCCCGTTTGTTGCCAACACGCCTAAAGGTCCGCTGATTGCGCCGCCTACCTACGGCAGCGGTCTGCTGAGCTGGATCGAAGGCGCTGAAGTCGGCCTGACCTGGGATGGTTCGGTGGCGGATGTACGTCAGCAAACCACCAATGCGCTGTGGAATGACCACGGCCTACTTCCTGAAGATATCGGTCTGGAAGAGTTCGAACGGGTGGTGAACTACACCGAGCTGCTGCACGTGCCAGTGCGCAAGTACAGCTCATACACCGATCCGGAAGTGGCGGAAGGGGAGGTGGCCTTCCACAACGCCGGCTGTATCGATTGTCACCAACCGACGCAGAAAACCCGCAGCGATGCGCCGGAGTCACTGCGTGATATCTACATCCGCCCCTACACCGATATGAAGCTGCACGATATCGGTACCGGCAGCATGTACCGCACGCCGCCACTCTGGGGCATCGGTCGTAATATCGAGATCCTCAACCGCCGCGGCTTGCCGACCCTGTTTATGCATGACGGTCGCGCCAGCAGCCTGGAAGAGGCTATCTCGCTGCACCAAGAAGAAGCCATCGAAGAGCGCACCGCGCTTGAGCAAAGTGGTGATCTGGACAAGGTCATCAAGTTCTTGAACAGCTTGTAAGGAAACAACGGGCAGCCTTCGGGCTGCCCGTTTTAATAAGGATATTCCCATGAGAAGTTATCACTCTACGCCATGGCGCAGGCACACTCTTGCCTGCGCACTGGCGTTTTCATCCGCTAGCGTTTGGGCGGGCCAAGGTATTGAGGTCGGCAGCGGCAGTGCAACTCTGTACTTCGATGATGAAGGGTGGACCGGTGGCTGGAGCTACCTCTGTCTTGATTACAACTGCACCGCTGGTGAGCTAGTCAATGGCCGCTGGCAGCGCGATGTGACCGGCTTGGTGAGTGCTGGCAGCGACTACCTGATCCAGCTCAAGATCCAAGATAACGCCACCGGCCAGTATATCTCGCCGGAGTATACGGTGACCGCAGGCGATGGCGGCAGCACACCACCGCCAAATCAAGCACCTAGCCTGAGCTTAACAGTGCCCAGTGGCAGCCTATTTGAGGGCGACAGCTACACCTTGCAGGCTAATGCCAGCGATAGCGATGGCGAGGTGGTCAGCGTTGATTTCTATCTCAGCCTTCCTGGTGCGGGCGAGCAGCTACATAGTTCGTTTACGCAATCGCCTTATCAAGCAACAGTACAGGATGCTGTCGTCGGCAATCACAGCTGGCGCGTGGTAGCGACCGATGATGGCGGTCTGAGCACTGAGCAAACTGCTGTGGTTAATGTCGCTGAAGTACCCACCGGTAACCTGCCTCCGCAGGTGAGCATTAGCCTGCCGGATGGCGAATTTGTGATTGGCGATAGTATCACGGTTGCAGCCAGTGCTAGCGATAGCGACGGCAGCATCGCCAGCGTGGCCTTAACCATCAGCGAGCCGGAAGGTGGCCAAATCGATGCGGGCAGTTTAACTGCCGCGCCTTATCAGTGGCAGGTAGCGCTGACTCAGGCGGGCACTTACAGCTTTGACGTGGTTGCTACCGACGATCAGGGCGATAGCCGCCAGCAGCAGGCTGAGCTAGTGGTTGCTGATGACAGTGAGCCGCCCCAAGGCGACTATGGCGCCGAGGTCATCGATAACAGCAGCGCACTTTACTGGGCGACCAACCAGCCAGATTGGCCCGGTGGCGATTACTACATGTGTAAGGATGGCGATGCCGATTGCTATCGCGCCGAGTTGGTTGGAGGTCGTTGGCAGGCACAGCAAAACAATATGCGGGTCGGCCAAACCTACAACGCGGTGCTGAAGATCCCCGGCTATGGCACCGACGCCTTACCGCGTTGGGAAGTCTACTGGGAAGGCGATGGCAGCACTCCGGGCGGCGGAGGCCCCGGCGGCGCAGGCAGCAAAGACCCGCAAGTAGTAGCGCCCAGCACGCCAGAAATACTGCCAGCGTGGGACGTGGGCTTTGACGCCACTGTCGGTAACTTTTTGGTGGCGGGTATTGGCGCAGGGGCTGAGTACTTCGGCTACACCCTGTATACCTTTGCAGCAGACTCAGAAGGGGTCAGCAACTGCATTGATTGCGCGGCTTGGCCAGCACTGAAGGTTGAAGACCCAGCAGCCTTGGTTGATTCCTCACGCCTGTCTGGCAGTTTGGGCACCATTACCCTCCCTGACGGTAGCCTACAGGTCACTTATAACGGCATGCCTCTCTACTTGCGTGCAGCCGATAGCGAGCCGGGCCAATTGGATGGCGTGAGTGAAAGCTGGCCGCTGGTGGCGCTTGATCTGGCACCGGTGCCGCAGGAGCTGTATCAGCGCGCCTTGCTCACCCCGCTTAGCATGAGCGCACCGAACAATGGCTTTGCCTTTAATATCGATGGCAATCAGGTGAGCTGGGAGTTTGGCGCGACCTTAGGGGCGGTATCGGGTTCACCGGTTAGTATGTTCTGTACCCTCGATCAGGTCAGCTTTTATGAGACCGACTTAAGCAGCGGCTCTGCAGCCATTCCCGAGGCCTGTGCCACTGCCAGCCGCTACTGGTACTTCTTCCGCTATGAGATGAGCAATCCGGGAGCGGGTAAGTATGTGATTGATAACAACGACGACTTCGATCCGGCTTCGGCCTATCGTTACACCGCGCTGTTTATCAACGATGGTCAGCGCATCGACCTGTCGACCCGCGAAGTCTACACCGACACTGGCGCTAACTGGATGCGCTTCCGCCATCCGCGCGCCTACGACGGGGTGACCGAAGCTATTCGCGATGCCACCCACAACTCGTCACGGGTCGCCGATCTGGCGCGCTACTCCATCGATGCGATTGAGACCACCGAAGCCGATGGCTCGATAACCCTGACCCTCGATCTCAACATGCCGATCTCCTATACCGGCGCTGAGCAAGGCTTGGTGCGCTTGGAAGGGCTACAAAACGGAGCCGGCGATGCCAAGTTGCCGACCTGGGTCTACAACTTTGAGCCCTCCAACAACCAGACCACTTACACCCAAGGCGGCTGGAGCTACGGGCAAAACGTGAGCTTCGAGATGACCGGGGTGGTGGGGCTGATTACCGCGCAAACCTACAACACCTTCCAGTACTACACCATCGGTCAGGGTTTCCACTCACCGATTGGCGACCCTCGCTTGTCGCTGGTGCCCAAAGGCGGCACCCATATGGTGTTTAACATCAAAAACTATGGCGGCGAGTTTAAGAACGGCCATATCGGTGCGGGTATCCACGACATGATTATCGAGAAGGGCGGGCTGTTTACTCAGCACCTGACCACCCTGCACGATCCGTCCGAAGTGGATGACTTCCTATGGGGACACCACCTGTTCCATGGGGTGAAGCTGCAAAAGTCCAGCAACGAAGATCCGGGGCAGGACAACCTTGGCTCTAACCCCGGCGACACCGGGATCGGTAACGAGCTGCCCGAGGTGAAAGAGGGCGGTCCGGTGGCCTGTGGTGACTGTCACTACCGAGATGGCCGTGGCTCGGAGGTGATCAATACGCCCAATGGCCCACGCATCGCTCCGCCAACCTATGGCGTGGGCTTGCTGCAGTATATCGATGGGCGTGAAGCCGGCTTTACCTGGACGGGCGACGTACCGACGGTACGTCAGCAGATCAAGAATGCGCTGGTTAACGATCATGGTATCGACCCCAACGACGAAGCGCAGATCTCTGCGGCCAATCTTGAGCTTATCTCCAAGTACACCGAGTACCTGACCGTTCCGGCTCGCTACCCCAGCAGCTACGACGATCCGGCGGTGGGAGAGGGCGAGCAGTTGTTCCACGACATCGGCTGTACCAACTGTCACCAGCCCATGCAGGTGACCAGTGAGCATGCGCCCGAGGCCTTCCGCGACTTGGTGATCCGCCCTTATACCGATATGAAGCTGCATCAGGTGGCTGGCGGCACTTACCGGACGGCGCCGCTGTGGGGATTGGGCCGCAACATCGACCTGTTGGAGAACAACAACAAGTTGGTCAGTGGCCAAATCGATATCGGCATTGCCCTGTATGACGGCGATGATGCTGAGCAGATGGCCATTCACCATATGCGCGAACGACCACTGCTGTTCTTGCACGACGGTCGCGCCAGCTCATTGAGTGAGGCGATCCAGATGCATGACGACGAGGGCAGCGAGGCCGATGCGGTGAATGCGGTCGCCGGGTTTAACGGACTGTCACCGGCGCAGCAGCAAAGCCTGATCCAGTTCTTGCGTTCGCTGTAGGGCGCAGCAACCGAGGGGCGCTCGATCGAGTGCCTCTCAAGCGAAAAGCTGGGGGAAACCCTAGCAGAGAAAACCCGGGCAGGCAGGATGTTTGCCCAATTGCTAACAAGGAAAAACCATGAAGCGTAGAAGCTTGAGTGTCATATCGCTCGCCTGTGGTCTGGCGTTATCTGCCGGCCTGACGGCAGCGCCGTTGGTGCCCGAACAAGGGCGATTGTTCAGCGTGGGTCAGGATGTGGATAGCATCAATGACTTTCACAACGAAACCAGTATTGCCGCTGGCGGGGTCACCGGTTACGTAGGGATTGCCGCGCTGGACGGCCTGCATGGCGATGCCGATGCCGGCGCTGGTCGCAACAACTTGGATCAACTCGCCAGCCTCTATCCTGATCGCGCCATCATCGCCGGGATCTCGATGAATGGGCAGGTAGATGCCGTTGCTGCGGGAACCTACAACAACAACATCACTAACCTGTTGGAAAGTCTGTACGGTTATGACCGGCCGGTCTACTTGCGTTGGGCCTACGAAGTAGATGGCCCATGGAATGGCCATAATCAGGCCGATCTGATCACCTCGTGGCGCTATGTGTATAACCGTATTCGCGAGTTGGGCTTTGAAGATCGCATCGCTATGGTGTGGCAGGTGTCGTCGTATTGCCCGAACCCGCGTGGTCAGCTGGAGAGCTGGTATCCGGGTAATGCATACGTGGACTGGATTGGTCTGTCTTACTTCGCACCGCAAGATTGTAACTGGGATGCGGTGAACGAAGCGGCGGATTTTGCCAAAGCCAAGGGCAAGCCGATCTTTATCAACGAATCGAGCCCACAGCGCTACCAGATCGCCGATCTCAACTACTCCGCCGATCCGGCCCAAGGCACCAACCGCCAGAGCAAGACCGGCCAGCAGATCTGGGATGAGTGGTTTGCGCCCTTCTTTAACTTTATCGACCGCTATGACGTTAAAGCGATTACCTATATCAACGCTGACTGGGACAACCAATGGCGCTGGGGCGATTTTGGTGATGGCTATGGCGAAGGCTATTGGGGTGACAGCCGCGTGCAGGCCAACAGCCTGATTGAGGAGAACTTCACTGCCGAAGTGAGCGATGGCGTTTGGCTGCTGCAAAACGAGCAGCTGTTTGCACAGCTAGGCTATGGCAGCAGCCAGCCGCCAGTTGATCCGCCCGTCGATCCCCCGATTGACCCACCGATCGAGCCGCAGGGCGACTTAGGCTTTAGCTACATCGATGCCGACACCATCGAGGTCTTCCATCGCGATCAGGGCTGGAGCGCCTCATGGCAGTATGTCTGCTTGGACGGCTTCTGCCTACCCGGCTCCTTGGAAGGCGGTTACTACAAGAAACGCTTCGACGGTGTAGTAGTGGGTCAGAGCTATACCATCCAGTTCAAGGCCCAAGACAACAGCAGCGGCCAGTTTATCAGTGAGGAGAAGGTGATTACCTTTGCTGAAGGCGGCACCGATCCGGTAGATCCACCGGTTGAACCTCCCATTGAACCGCCGATCGACCCACCGATCGATCCACCGACAAACCCCGGCGAGTACCCGGACTTTGGTCTGGTGGCTGTCGATGGCTCCACCTTCAAGGCGGTGCGCAAAGATCAAGGCTGGACTGCCAACTTTGTTTACCTCTGTAATGGCGCAGACTGCCGCACGCCGAATCTGGTGGATGGCTACTACGAGTATCAGTGGCCGGGTGTGGCCGGGAATGAATATCAGCTGACCTTCAAGGTGCAGGACAATGCCTTGGGGCAGGTGATTGAAGAGACCAGTGCGGTGTTTAACCCTTAATAAGCACAGCGGCAACAGAAACGAGCCCTACTTCGGTGGGGCTTTTTTTGATACCAAGCAAGATGTTGGTCAGGTGTTAACGGCAAGGCCGTCTAGAGGCAGTACCACCATAGGGTATGAGCCAGCAGCAAGCCTAGTTTGAGTGTGATTAGCGGGTAGTAATCAAACATTGAGCTGTAACAACTAACGCGGTTTGTGTCGTTTAAATGTTTCATAACTGTAAACTAGCATAATCAATGTTTCAGTTTTATGACAGTGGGCGACTATCTTTTAAATGTATGAACTGACGCAGGTTTTCCATTCGGTCAGGTTTTTTTTTAGCACGTTATTTAGGAAAATAAAGCGATCGCTTTAGTTCTTTCATGTGCATGGAGTAGTAGCAAATGAGGGCCACCGTGCTTCGCTGGTTTAGTTCGTGGGGGAGTGTTAACCGTTCATCGTCTGTAGGGCTTGCAGAGAAGAGTTCGTCCGCGCTACCTCCTGCTGTTGCCGCGCAGCGTCTACCGGTGGAGTCGAGCCTTTGTGGCGATTGGGACAGCCTGCAAGGCGAGTTGCGGATTGCTTGTGTCCCGGCTGTGGTCGACCTGCTTTGCCAAGGCGGGATGATCGCCGATTTTATGCAGCGTTATCCAGAGATCACTCTGTCGTTTCACGACCTTGCGGTCGAGCAGCTTGGGCAGTTGGGCGATTACGACCTAATGATCAGCCCCGATCTGGTGGAGTGGCAAGGCTTGGCGGTGCGCAAGTTGGCTCCCTACAAACGCTACTGCTATGCCGCGCCCGCTTATCTTGAGCGTTATGGCGCGCTAAGCCACCCTCGCGAGTTGAAGAATCATCGCTGTATTAGCTACAGCCCTTATTCTTGGGGGAATAGCCAATGGACCTTGCATAGCGAAGGCGCTCAGCCCCAGTCATTTGCTATCAACCAAGTGTTAAAGAGTGAAGGCTATAGCACCGTGTGGCAGCTCTTGTTGCAGGGGCAGGGCATCAGCGTGGTATCCGAGGTGCTGGCTCGCGAAGCGGAGCAACAGGGCTTGGTGACGCGCCTGTTCGACGGCGAGTTCTATTGCCCAGCCAGTATCTGTGTGGTTCATCGTCAGGAGCGCGCTAACTGCAAGCGGCTCAAGGTTTTCATCGACGCCTACCGCGACCATATGCATCGACTTATCTATCGCTAACTTTTCTTATCTAACGGTCGCTAAACACAATAGGTAAACATCCTAAATTCATTTTCTGTCCCCGTTTACCTTGCGACTTAGCTCACACTTTATCCTAGCTACGCGCACTAAGCTCTGCGCGTAAGCTAGTTAAGGAGAACCAATCAAATGACAGCCAGTGTATTCCACCTAGGGCTGAACCCCGAGATGATCGAAGGGGCCAAGCTCGCCATTATCCCAGGCGACCCTCAGCGCGTTGAGCGCATTGCATCCTTGCTTTCTGATGCTAAGCCCCTGGCCAACCACCGTGAATTCAGCTCTTACCTGGGTAAACTGGATGGTCACAGCGTGGTGGTATGTTCCACCGGTATCGGCGGTCCATCGACCTCCATCGCCGTGGAAGAGCTTGCCCAATTAGGTGTTCGCTGCTTCCTGCGTGTCGGTACCACCGGCGCTATCCAGCCACAGGTCAATGTCGGTGACGTGATTGTCACCACGGCATCGGTGCGTCTTGATGGCACCAGCGGTCACTTCGCTCCAGCCAGCTTCCCGGCGGCGGCAAACTTCCACTGTACCCAAGCTCTTTATCAAAGTGCCCAAGCGTTGGGGGCAACCACCCACATCGGTATTACCGCTTCCAGCGACACCTTCTACCCAGGCCAAGAGCGTTATGACACCGTATCGGGCCGGGTGGTAAAACACCTACAAGGCAGCATGGAAGAGTGGCAGGCGATGGGCGTGCTCAACTATGAGATGGAGAGCGCCAGCCTATTTACTATCTGTGCAACTCAGGGCTGGCAAGCCGGCTGTGTGGCGGGCGTGATTGTTAACCGCACTCAACAAGAGATCCCTGACGAGCAAACCATGAAGAAAACCGAAACCCGCGCCATCGACATCGTGGTGGAAGCGGCGCGTAAGATGTTGGCGCACAACGGCTAACTGACTTCAATACTCGGGCGACTGTCGCGCGGTAGCAGCGGAATGTAGTGATCGATCACGATCGTGCTTTGCTGGTCTAGCTTCGGCAGTTCGCTATAGTCTGCGGTGTTCACCAGCCCAAGCCCACTGTGGGTTGGATGCACCCGCAAACCATGTTCCGGAATATAATTGCTCCAAAGGTGGCGGATCATCGCCGCCTCTTGTTGGGCATTCCCCTCGAACACGCCCTTTAGATAGCGCCCTGCAGGAATCGTTTTACTGGATAAAAAGCGGTTGGCAGGTAGTGGCTGCTCGACGATAAACCCGGCATCAAAGCGGCATTGGGTGCCGAGTGTGACCAGCGGATTATCCATGGCTTGCGCCATCATCATCCGGGGCCGGCAGCTAAGGTGCTGATCCATCCAAGCGAACAGCTTATGCCACTGGGGGTAGCTGGCACCCGGCCCGTACTCTCCAAAAGCGCGGGTATAGGCAAAGTTAATTTCCGGCAGCTCTACCACTTTCACATCCTTCAGCCCCTCTGGCTTGCTGCTATCGGCGGGCAATACCGCGAAGTCCTCAGGTAACTCGATACTGCGCTGGGTCCGATTGGGGCAATCGCTACAGTCTTGGTCGCGCCAGTAAAAGTAGTAGCCACAGGGCTTCCAGAAATCTTGTTTGCACCAGGCCTTTGGGGTCATGGCGAAATGCTTGCGAAATGCGCGCGAGAACACGGCCGCCGACGAGAAGCCAGTGGCAAGAGCGACATCGGTGATCTTCATCTTGGGGTAGCGCTGCAGCAAGGTGGCCGCTCGCTCCAAACGCAGCCGCTGCACGTAGATTGCTGGCGTTTCGCCAAGGTAGTCGCGGAACAGGCGCAGCAGATGAAACGGCGAATAGCAGGCCTGTTGCGCCAACTCTTCCAGCAGCAGTTGCCCACCCAGATTGAGGTCAATGTAGTCCATAACGCGATGCAACTGACGTATCTGCTGGGGTTTCAAGTTTGGTTGAGCGGCGACGCTTACCGTCATCTCCTAAAGGCCTATTCCTTGACTGCTATTGAGTCATTATTAAACAAAAAAAACCGACTTCAAAACAACCGCTAGATCGCAATTTATGCAAAGTTTTTCGCTTGGCGACGACTAGTATGGACTCACTGCAAGGAGAAGCGCTTATGCAAGTCAGTCAGCCCAAACCGATCCCATGGACCTACTTAAAGGCTTTGTTTTTACTGAGCTTTGTCCTCTGTGCTGTGGTGCCGATCTATCGCACCTGGCTGGCGCAGATGCCATCAATAGCGCCTGCTAGCTCTCAAGCGCAGGATGCCAGCCGCTTTTTGGGGCGCTGGCAGGGCAATTGGGGCGGGGTGGTGATCTTCACTTTAGACTTCAAGCAGAAGTTGGGGCAACACCAGCTAAAGGGGGTGTTGCAACACTGGCCCAACCCGGGTCTTGGTATCGATGACCGCCCCTTACCACTGGTTGCCAATTTTACTGATGGCGAGCTGCACTATGGTGATAAACACCACCAAACCCGCCTGTGGTTTGAGGGCGAGCAGCTATGGGCGGAACTCAGCGGTGAGCATCAAGGCTTGTCAAAATTACAACCGATTCGTGAGGGAGAAGGCAATCCATGAGCCGTTTACGAGGATTTGATGGGATGCGGGCACTGGCCTGCATCGCGGTGTTAGTGCATCACTTGGTGCAGCGGCTGCAGAGCCACGACCCGGTGGTGCTCGGGCTGCATGCCGGCGAGCTGGGGGTGAGTCTGTTCTTTGTGTTATCGGGTGGGCTGTTGGCTTACCCGTTTTGGCGGGCGCATTTGCATCAGCAAGCGCTGCCGCGCCTCTCGGATTACGCACTGCGCCGCGCTGCGCGGATTGTGCCTGCCTACTATCTAGTGTTGCTATGCAGTTTTGCGCTCAACTATTGGCTGGCCCCCCATGATTATGCCTGGTCTCGCTTGCTTACTGGGCTTACCTTTACCGCGCCCTATCACTACGTCAGCTTTTTCAGCACCGATTTTAATGGCCCGCTGTGGTCGATTGGTCTGGAAGTGTCCTGTTATGCCTTGCTTCCGCTGCTGCTGTGGCCACTGTTGCGCAGCCGTTGGCATGGCTTAGCCAGCGCCGTATTGTGGGGCGTGGGGCTTATTCTATTGATGCAGCTACTGCACGCCCTGGCCCTGCAATGGTTTATGACCGATACCGAGGGTAAAGGCTGGCAGTACGGCATGATTGGCGGTGCCAAGCAGTGGCTACCCTATTGGAATGTGGCCGGATTTATGGGCCAGTTTTTGTGTGGTGGCCTGGCGGCGGCGTTGATTGCTGGTCTGGAAAAGCGTCGCCAACAAGCTCACTGGGGATTTGATTTGCTGGCATTGGCCTGCTTCAGCGCGATTGTTTGGGCCAGTCAGCAGTGGCTGATATCCGGCGCGCCGAACCCGCTTACAGGCCAGCCCTATCTGGCACCGCTCGCCGCGCTGCTGTTTGCCGCCATCTTGCTGGGGCTGCACTTTAGTGTGCTGGGGCACCGGTTGGTGGATAACCGCCTGTTCCGCCATATCGCGACCTTATCGTTTGGCATCTACCTATGGCACTACCTGCTTATCGAAGTGATCCGCGAGCTATGGGTGCCGCAGTATCATTACATGGGGATCCAGGATGTGGCGCTATGGTGGCAGCTATCGGCCATCGTGGTGGTGCTTAGCTGGACCTTGGCGGCATTCAGCTTTTACCTTTTTGAGCAGCCGATACTGGAGCGCGCCAAGCGCTGGAAGGCGCGCAGTCCGCTGGCGCTGGCCAGCACTATTTAGTCATAAGAGCCTAGCTAGAAAAAGGCTAGCCAGAACAGCCTAGCCAGCCAAGTCGGGGGCGTGATGATGGGCGGTATAAGCCTGTTGCTGGAGAAAGTTCACGATGGCTTGGTTGACCTCATCGGGATGCTCGTGGTGCAGCAAGTGACCGCAGTGGGGGAGCTCAATGTATTGGTGGTTCTCGCCGAGCTGCTTTCGTAGTTGCTCGGCTTGGGACACCGGCAGCACGTTGTCGAGACTTCCCCATACCAGCAAGCTAGGGTGGTCATCGAGCTGATAAGCCGCTTGATGATCGTGGTCTAGGGTGTGGATCAAGGTGCTGTAGATGGCATACCGAAAGCCTTTAAAGTGCATCTGTTCTTTGAAGCGATGAAGCGATAGGCCCAGTCCTCTTGCCCCATAGGGTCAACAAACTCCTTAAGCTGTTGATTAGGCATCCGTGGAATAAACCAGCTATAGCAGAGCAAACGGCCCAGT
This sequence comes from Aliagarivorans taiwanensis DSM 22990, assembly GCF_000429505.1. Lineage (GTDB taxonomy): Bacteria > Pseudomonadota > Gammaproteobacteria > Enterobacterales > Celerinatantimonadaceae > Aliagarivorans > Aliagarivorans taiwanensis. The sequence continues at coordinate 62,622 of NZ_AUBZ01000009.1, forward strand.
TTGCCGAAGCGAAAGGGCCCAGCGTTGATGCGTTTACTCAGTGGCGCCAGCAAGATGGTACTGAGTACCTGCTCGGGGTAGCGGCGGGTGTAGTTCGCGGCAATACACCCGCCCATGGATAAGCCCAGTAAATGAAAGGGAGTTCTCAGCCCCAAGTAGCTGATCAGCTCATGCAGTTGCTCTACCAGCAGCTCCGGGGTGTAGTCGGTGCGCGGCCGCGCCGAATAGCCGCGGCCATAAAAATCAAAACACAGCATTTGATAGCCCTGCCGCGCCAGCCACATCGCGTTGCGCTCAAAGCCATAACTGGGCACCGAGAAGCCATGCAGCATCACTAGCAGCTCACCTTGATCGGGCCCCAGCAATTGAAAATGCACTGGGCCATGACGCAGCTGAGCAAACTGTCCGCTGGCCAAGCGACGATTATGTTCATTGAGTGGGTGGTATTCGGCATTACGCAGCCCGGGCAGGGCAATCAGCAAGCAGCAAGCAGGTAAACAGAACAAGGATCAACAAGACGATGATCATAAGGCCTTCCTTGTATGAAATGAGATTTAAGCACAGCCCTCCTTGGCTGCCATCTAGAAAGATAGGTTAAATTGACGCTTTTATCACTGTGCTGAGATACACCCGATTAGGCACTGTATCGGCTCTGTATTGATAATTTTACAGTGCCCATGGGTTAATCAGGTGCGCCCCCGGGCTAATGCACTCTCAGTCTATTGCTCTATGCCGCGATCCCAGACTTGCTGGCAAAGCTCGCTGCCGTTGGCATCCAACGGCACTTCGAAGATCCAGCGTAGCGGCGCAACCACCGGGCTGGTGACAAAGCGGATGGTGGTGCCGAGTAGGCCGCCACTGGGTACGCCAATCTTGAAATCATCGAAGCTACCTTTAACCTGCACCGGGGTTTCCAGGCTAAAGATCTGTGCGCGCTTGGCCTGAGGGCGCAGCACTAAGCTGAGCGTCTGCTCGCCAAAGTCCACCTCGGTTTGACCGACGACCCGCATTCGCGAGGTATCAGCCAGCAGGATGTTTTGATCGAGTACCCCTTGCTCGCCATTAAACACCCCCACCACGCAGTTGAGCACCGAACGCTCACCCGGGTCTAACTCAGGCATTACCGCACTGGCCAGGCTGACTGCCCACAAGTCGAGTATCCCCGCTTCAAACTGTTGTGGCCACACGCCAAAGCCCAGTGTGCCATTGGCATTCTCCAGCAGGCGCTCCGGGGCATCGGTCTCACCGTGCAGATCGGCATGGAGGTTGAAGCGACCATGCATCTCGCTGTCGGGCTTGATGCGCCGTGCCAGCAGCCCGTAATCGAAGTTCTCGATATCCGCCTTTAAGGTGGTGGCAAAGCCAAGCTCGCTGGGGCGCAGGCTGGCGGCGATATCCACCTCTCCACCCGGGAGTTGCAGGTTTAGCGGCGCTAGCGTGAGTTGGCTATCTTGCAGTTGCCAGTGCATCTGGCCGGCGCCTAGCCAGTCTTCACCGGACTGCACCCGGTCTACATCCAGTTTGAAAACTGCATTGACCCGCGCCAGCGCTTCCAAACTGAGCAGAGGGGCGGCCTGTGAGTCTGACTCACTGCTGAGGGATGAGGCTTGCTGCGGCTGCACTGCATCTTGTCTATCTTGCTCGCCGTTCTGATCTGCCTCTTGCTCTGGAGCACTCCAGCCCTGCCAATCATGCAGGCGGAAATCGTCTAGCTGAATATGCGGTGCTTGCAGGGTTAGCGATAGCTCTGGCTTGTCGCGATTGGTGTAGATATGGGCCTGGCCCTGCATGCGACTCTCACCCACGCTCAGCTGCATATCGCGTAGCTGATAGCCGCGTCGATTCATCGCGAAGCCGGCGGTTAGGGCCAGCGGGCCGTAGGGCGGCAGGTCAAAGCCGTGCAGGCCATCCAGCGCTTTCAGCGAAGGACTGGACAGGCTCAGCTGCAGGCGGTTGCGACTTAAGTCAAAGGGGCGCTGTACCCGCGCTTCGGCGCTCAGCGCTACCTCGCCGAGCTGGGCCTGCAGGGTGAGCGGGATATTACTGCGCAGTTGGCGGAATTGCTGGAGCGGCAAGGAGCTTAAGTTAAGTTGCAGCTGGTAATCGAGTAGCTGCCCTTGCAGGTCAAAGCTTAGGGGCTGCTCGGGCGCGGCGCTGATCTTGGCGTGGCGGATGGCGATCTCACCCTCGGCTTGGGTATTGGGGTCGACCACCTGCCAGTAGCCTTCACTGAGGCCGACCTCGAGCTCTGCGTTGTCGAGCAGCTCGGCGACGCTATTGCCGTGCAGTTTAAGGCTCAGTTGGCTGCTTTCAACCTGCGCTTGAATGTTCTCGGCAAGCTCCAGCTCACGCAGCAACCAGCCGAGGTCGACATCGCGGCTACCCACCTGAAATTCCATGCTGTAAGGCGCATCGCGCAGGTCGAGGCTCAGGTCGCCGCCCACCAACAACTGTTGGAAGCGGGCACTGAACGGCGCCCGCTTCAGCCAGCCGTCGCGAGTTTCACCCTGAATCGAGATGGCCTGCAGTTCTCGCTCGCCGAGCTGCAGTTGCTCTACCTGTAGCGACAGGTCGGCATCACTCAGGCTAAAGCTCTGCGGCAGGATTGGGATGCTGAGCTGCTGCTGGCGGGCAGCTTGCGCCTGTTGCCGCGCTTGACGACGTTGTGCTTGGCGGGCTTTACGCTCCTCATCTGTGAGCGGCTGGCCGGTGCGGCGCGCTCTACGCTGGTCACTGCTGGCACTGTCACTATTGGTACTATCGTTGCCTGTTGGCTGGTCGTTGCGTGTTGCTTCGCTGTTGTCTGCGGCTTCAGGCATTGGCTCCAGCTCTTGCGGCTCTTCCAGCGCGGCCGCTTCTGGCCATAGTCCGAGCATCTGTGCCAGGTCGATGCGCTTGAACTGGCCCTGCAGCTGCAGGTTGGCTTGGTCGTCTTTGGGGAAGCGACGGGCGCGGAAGCTCAGCTCCCCTTGGCTATCGGCCAGCGTCAGCTCGGGGATATCGGCGTTCAGGTGATTGGCACTTAGGGAGAACTCGCTTCTCAGGGCGAAGCTGCCGGTGGCGTCGTCGCGCACCCCTAGCCAAGGGGCGAGGGCACCAAGCTCATCGGCTTGTACCGAGAGCTGCATTTCCGCGCCTTCCTGCCAGTTGCCCTCGGGCAGCGATGCGGCAAGCTGCACTTGCAGCGGCTGTGAGTCGATCTGGTAGTGAAGTTGCCAGTCTTCGCCTCGGTACAAGCGGTTGGGGGCGGTGGCTGTGGCCTGCATGGTCACCGGCACTTCGAATAGCTGGCCACTAAGGCTAAGCTGCATCTCTTCAGTGGTGCCACCGCTTAGCTCGCCCTGCTCGATCCCCAAGGGGCTACCGCTGGGCAGGCGCAGGTGACTCTCTTGCATGCGAAAGCGCAGCCGCGCGTTGCGCAGCAACTCGATGACATCGGCGCCATCGCTGCTGATGGCTAGAAAGCCGCTACCAATCTTACCGCTAGCGCCTTCCAAAAACGGGAAGCGGTTGATCATCTTGTCCAAGGGGGCATCGCGGGTTGCTAAACCGGCGCGTAGCTGCAGGGCATCTTGCTCGACCCGTCCGGTGAGGTTGCCGCGAAACGGCAGGTCGTCGATGGTGGCGCGCATCGGGGTTTTCAGCTGAGCTTCTTCCAGACTCAAGGCCAGCTCAATGGCGCTGATCTCCTGCTCCAGGCCAAGTACCTGTCCAAGTGTGAGCTGTAGGTCGATATCGGCCTGACTCAGCCAGTAATTGGCGATCTGCCCGAGTGGTGGCCGCTCCTCTTCGCTGGTACGTTCTTCCTCACTAGAAGATCTGTTAGCAGCGTTGTCCTGTGGATTAGCCGTTTGTTGTTCGAGGGTTTGCTCATCTTCCAGCGCGCTGAAGTTAGCTTGCTCCAGGCTGTCTTCGAGCCACGGGCTGAGATCGAACTGATCGATATTCAGCTCGCCGCCAATCACCAACTTATTCAGGGTGTCGAGCTGTAGTTGGCCATTTAACGTCGAGCCGGCGCTTTGCAGTGATAGGTCTTCGATGTGCAAGGAGCGAGGCAGGGCGGAGAGGGTTGCCTCTATCGCCAAGGGGCTGATCAGGGCGGCGTTGTCTCCGAGCAGACGTGCCAGACTGGCGGATTGCTCAGCCTGCAGTTGCAGTGCCAGTTTAGAGCGCTGTTGGGCGCTGGGGTCCACCAAACCAGTGAGCGAGAGCGCGATATCGCCGATCTGGGCGCTCAGGGTCAGCTCGCCTAAGGCGCCTTGCAGTAGGGAGTTAAGCTGCCAGCGCGAATCAAAGTGGTAGCGCTCTCCCAGCATACTGCCGGAGGCGCTTAGCTCGAGGTTGTCTTCATCGGGCATGGTGGCGTGCAGCTGCTCAAGCTGCCAGTCCACCTGTGCATCAGCCAGATGGTCGTAGTAGCTGATGGCCATATCCCGCACCTGCAGGCTCTCTTCGATGCGCACTTGGTAGGCGGTGCCGCGCCAGAATATCTGCTGTTCGATTAGGGCCTCTTCCGGCTCGGACTCCGCCGGCGGTGCGGCGCTATCGCTCTGTGCTTCGACCGGCGAGTTGTCGTTTGGCTGTTGGTCTGCATCGCTACTGGCAAGCTGCCAGTTATTGTCATTAAGGGCCCGCTGCTCGAGGTTGAGCTTAAAGCCATTGACGGCCAATTGGGTCAAGTTGATCTGCTGTTTGAGGATCGGCAGCAGCTCGAGTTGGGCGCTTAGCAGGGCCAGCTCTGCCAGATAGGGTTGCTGCCAGTCGCCGTTATTTTGCGGGTTGCCACTGTTAAGGCCGGTGTCTTCGTTGCCTGAGGGCTTAAGGCTGTGATTGTGCAGGTAAACCTGCTCAATACGCAGCGCCGGTTTGAGTGATACCTCAAGCTCAATAGCTCCGTCGATGGTGAGCTCGCGTTGCAGCTGCTGGCCAAGGATATCGGCAATGGTATTGCGTTGTCCGCTGAGGTCGACCCGGATGCCAATCAGTAGGATTAGCAGTGGCACGATGATAATCAGGGCGAGGATACCGGACAGACTGGCTAGCGCGATTTTGGCCTTACTCACAATAAACTCCGGGAGGCACTTAGGGGACGCTGAGATTATAAATCATAGCGGGTCTGGCTCAAGCGCTTGGGCCTGCAACTTGGCGGGTTTATCACTGTTTGTTTGCCTATAAAACATGCGTTTAGCGTGCTTATTGGGCGATTTGTCGGTGAAGGTGCTTAGGCGGTATGGCGTGGTAGTTGCACTGGCATAAGGAGCTGTTTCACTAAACAGACAAATGTTACATTTATGCACCATATTGGCGCAGCTTCGCTCGGCGTTTGCCGGCGCCTGTCCAACTTGGTGCAATCAGGGATGAGGAAACGATATGGATTCGGCCTGGCTATTGGGCACAGCGGCACTGGTGTTTCTGATGCAAGCGGGCTTTCTGTGTCTGGAAAGTGGCAAGATCCGCAGTAAAAACAGTATTAACGTGGCCGCCAAGAACATTTCCGATTTTATTATCGCCTCGGCACTGTTCTGGCTGTTTGGCTTTGGCCTGATGTTTGGCGACAGCCTTCACGGCTGGCTGGGCAGCAGCGAATTCTTGTTTGGTGAGCATAACTCCCCGGAGCAAATCAGCTTCTTCCTGTTCCAAGTGATGTTTTGTGGCACCGCCGCAACCTTGATGTCGGGGGCGGTGGCCGAACGAATGAGCTATCACGGCTACCTGCTGGCGGCGGTGGTACTTAGTGCGGTGATCTACCCGGTCAGTGGCCACTGGGCATGGGCGGGCCTGTATAGCGGTGAGGCCCAAGGCTGGCTGGAGCGCCAAGGCTTTGTGGATTTTGCCGGCTCCACCGTGGTTCACTCGGTGGGCGGTTGGGTGGCCTTGGCCGCCATCTTGATTATCGGCCCGCGGATCGGCCGTTTCGATAGCGAACATGCCATGCCGATGGGCAGCAATCTCCCTCTGTCGGTGCTGGGCACGCTGCTGTTATGGCTGGGGTGGTTTGGCTTTAATGGTGGCTCCACCCTCGCGTTTACCGATGCGGTGCCGAAGATCTTGCTTAATACCTGCTTAGCCGCGGCCTGGAGTGGCATCGTCTGCAGTGCCTGTCACTTCCTGCGCAAAGGCTTTATCGATGTCAGCTACATCCTTAACGGGGTGATTGCCGGGCTGGTGGCCATTACCGCCTGCTGCCATGTGGTCTCCGGGGCGGCGGCGGCGTTTATCGGCATGGTGGCTGGTCTGGTGGTGTATTGGGGAACCTGGTGGCTGGCCCGTTGCCGCATCGATGATGCCTTGGCGGTGGTGCCCGCGCACTTGTTTGCCGGCATCTGGGGCACCTTGGCGCTGGCGCTGTTTGCCGATCTCGAGGTGTTGGGTACCGGCCTAAGTCGCGCCCAACAGTTGGGGGTGCAGCTTCAGGGGATCGCCTGCATTGGCCTGTATGCCTTTGGCCTGAGCTATCTGCTGCTGCGCTTAATCGATATCTGGCTGCCACTGCGGGTGAGCCGAGCTGATGAGATAAGTGGTATGAACGTCTCAGAGCATCGCGCCAGTACCGAACTGATTGATTTACTGGACTCGATGCAGCAACAGCAGCGCGAGGGCACCTTCTCCGAGCCGGTGCCGGTTGAGCCGTTTACCGAGGTGGGACAGATCGCCAAGCGCTACAACCAAGTGATTGCCCGGGTGAATGCTGAGATCAACAAGCGCGACCATGCCATCACCAGCTTCCGCTCCAGTGAGCGGCGCAAAAGTGCCATTCTCGATTCGTCGATGGACTGTATTGTCAGCATCGACTTGCAGGGGCGGATCTTAGAGTTTAACCCTGCCTCAGAGCGCTGCTTTGGCTACTTGAAGCGACAAGTCACCGGCAAGAGTTTTATCGAACTGTTTATCGAGGAAGACAAGCGAGCGGAGATCAGCGAAAGCCTGTCTCATGGCTTTTCTACATCACAAGGGCTGCTACGCAATCGCCGTAACAATATGCTGCTTAGTCGCAGCAGTGGCGACCGCTTCCCGGCCGAGATTACCATTACCGGCGCAGGCTTAGGGGCCTCGGTGCGCGATGAGTTCACCCTGCACATCCGCGATGTTACCCGCCAACAGAAGATGCAATCGCGCCTGAAAAACCTGGCTTACAGTGATGCCTTGACCGGCCTGGCCAATCGCACCTACTTGATTCAGCAACTGAACAAGATGCTGCATCTGGCCGGTGGGAGAGATCTTGACGCGGCCTTGTTGTTTCTCGACCTTGACCACTTCAAAAAAATCAACGACACCCTTGGCCACAAAGCCGGTGACCACCTGCTGGTGGAAGTCAGCAAGCGCCTTAGCACGGTGTGCCGTAACAGCGACATTGTGGCGCGCTGGGGCGGCGATGAGTTTATTATCTTGCTCAAGCACGTAACCGGCGCCGAGCAAGCCCGCTTCAAGGCGGAGGAGGTGCTGCAAGCGCTGCGCCTGCCACTGGAGATTGAAGGCCGTCAGCTAAATGTACCGAGCAGTATCGGCGTGGTGTTCTGCGACAGCGCCTACAGCAGCGCCGAGCAGCTGGTGCAATATGCCGACATTGCCATGTATCAGGCCAAGCAGCTCGGCCGTGATAACTACCAACTGTTTCAGCCAGAGATGGCGACCCAAGCTGCCCGCGAATTCGACTATGAGCAGGCTCTGCGCAAGGGGCTGGAAGAGGAGCAGCAGCTTAGTCTGGTATATCAGCCCAAAGTGACCCAACAGGGGCAGCTGGTTGGTTTGGAAGCGCTGCTGCGCTGGCAACACCCTACAGAAGGGATGATTTCGCCGGTAGTGTTTATCCCGCTGGCGGAAGAGTCTGATTTGATTATTGGGCTGGGCGAGTGGGTGGTGGAACGCACCCTTAAGCAGCTCGACCAATGGCGCAGCGAAGGGAATCAGCTGGTGCCGGTATCGGTCAACATCAGCGGCAAGCATCTGCGTTCGGTGGGCTTGGTGCCGTTTATTCGACAGCGGCTAGCCCACTATCAATTGCCCGGAGAGCTGCTCGAGATCGAGCTGACCGAAGGGGTGCTGCTAACCGATATCGAGCGCTGCATTGAGGTGATGACCGAGCTCAAGGCGCTCAAGCTGAAGATCTCCATCGATGACTTCGGCACCGGTTATTCGTCGCTTAACTACCTGAAACGCTTGCCCATCGATGTGCTCAAGATTGATCGCTCCTTTGTCGATGAGTGCGCCAACACCCATGAAGATGGCCAGATCTGCGCCACCATCATCTCCTTGGCGAAGAACCTGGAGCTGACCACGGTGGCCGAAGGGGTCGAGAATCAGCAGCAACTGACGTTTCTGGCATCACGCGGCTGTGATGTCTACCAAGGTTTTTGGTTTTATAAGCCGGAGAGTGCCGAGTGGATTGCTCAGCTGTTAGCTGAGCCCGCTCAGACAGAGGCAGGACCGGCCTACACGCCGGTCCGTCCTTCGGTGAGCTAGTGTAGCTGGAACTGCTGCAGCTGCTGTTTTTGGTCCTCGGCCAGACGCGATAGCTCGCTGCTGGCACTGGCACTTTGGCTGATCCCGGTGACGCTTTCCCGGACGATGGCATCGATGGCATTGATGTTCAGGTTAATCTCTTCACTGACCTGACTTTGCTGCTCGGAGGCGGCAGACACCTGGGTGTTGATATCGGCCAAGGAGCTGATGGCTTGGGTGATCCCGCCCAGCGCCTGATCCACCTGTTCGCTTAAGCTGCGGCTGTTGGCCACCAGCTCCAAGCTGCTTTGCACACTCTGGTTGGCGCCTTTCGATTGCTGCTGTAGCTGCTCGATAATCCCGTGGGTCTCCTGGGTCGACTCTTGGGTGCGTGCCGCCAGCTGGCGCACCTCATCGGCTACCACCGCAAAGCCGCGACCACTCTCACCAGCTCGGGCTGCCTCAATGGCCGCATTCAGCGCCAGCAGGTTGGTTTGCTCGGCTATCTGCTGGATCACCTCGAGGATGCGACCGATGTTCTGCGACTCTATATCCACCGCATTGACCCGCTCTGCGGCCTGCTGCAGTTGCTGTTCCAGGCTCAGGCCCGCTTGGTGGTTTTGCTTAAAGATCTCGATGCTCTCGCGGGTCAGGGTGTTGGCGTTGAGTGCTTCATCCTGAGCGCTGAGGGCGCTTTGCTTGACCTGCTGAGAGCTGCAGGAGAACTGCTCCACTGCTGCCACCACCTGCTCTATCTGCTGCTGTTGATGCTCGGCCCCTTCGGAGGCCTGCTGCATTACCACCGCCAGCTCGGTGGCCGATGAGGCGGTGCTATCGCTGATCTGACGTAGGTGGGTGATTATGGTCGAAAGCTGTCCCACCGTGTGGTTGATGTCTTTGGCTAGCGCGCCAATTTCGTTGTCGCCGAAGTTGTCTACTCGAGCCTGCAGTTGGCCGTCGGCAACCTTGCGCATGCAGGCTTGAATTGCGGTGATCGGGCGTAGGGTTGAGCGGGCGATGGCCAGCGCAAACAGCAGCGATGCGCTCAGTAGGATCACCAAACCGATGGTGCTGGCGCTAAGTAGCTGCATGTAGCGTTGGTTGTTGTCGTCCAGTGCGCCGCGCGCGAGTTGATCAAGCTGCTGATTAAGCTCGGAGATGGCTAGCACCATGGTCTCGGCGCTGAAATGGAAACGCTGCATATTGTCGCGATAGGCCTGTTCAGCACCAAAGTTCATGGCGATCCCCGACATACGTTGCTGCCAAGCTGGAAGCAGGCGATTACGCACATGCTCGACAAATTGCTCGCTCGGCTCCAGCACGCTGGCCAGCGCTTGCTGCTCAATGCCTGCTGCTAATAGCCGCTGTTGCAACTCCGTCAGCTCAGCTTGCTTCGCGGTCAGCAAGGCATCCAGTTGTGCGAGCTGCTGGGCATCACTTTGGGCAGACATGCTGGCAACCTTCAGCTCGGTGACCTTGTCACTGAGTTCTCGTAATAGCTCCATTTGCTGCAGGGTTAACTGGGTCACATTGGATACGTCGCTAAAGGTGCGCTGCAGGTGATAGCTGACATAGCCTAGGCCGGAGAGGGTGAGCACCAGTGTTATTAACGAAGGTAACAGTAACTGCTTACTTAGGGAGAGTTGTTGAAATATGCGTTTGAGTATCATGCTTCCTGCCAGATAAATTGCTAGTGAACGGCGACCGCCGGCAAATGTAACGGCCAAGGCCGGGGCGATTAAATAATGAAAAGTGTTTTCTCTGGTATGTTTTTCAGCTGATGTGATCGCGAGGTCATTTTCGACTGAAAGGTAGCTCGCTTGCTGGAGAAACTTTCATCAAGCACGTCATGGGTGGACGAGGGCTGTGAGCTGCATCGGGGAGCGCTACACCGGGGAGAGCAGGGCGCTTGGTCGGGCGGATGATTTAAGCGACTACGCCATAATTTGCAGCGCCAAGTAGGGCACCAGATTAAACACCACAATGGCCAGCTTGTACTTGGCCAGATAGTCAAAGTAGCGCGCGTCCAACTGCTCTTTATCGAGGTGAAGCCAGCGCTGGTGGATATCGATAACCCGCTGTTTGGCGAGCAGCAGGCCTAGCGCCGCGAGCGATAGCAGGATGATGTTAATCAGGCTGCACCAGCCAAAAAAGTCGGTGAGTTGGGCAATGCTCATCGGCAGGTCCTCAGCAAGTGGGGACTCTAGTGTAACTAATTACTCAGTTGATGAGTGTGAGTAGGGATACGTTTCGAGGCAACGACGAGCCAGAAGGGTGCCCTTGTCCTAGCGCGTGTATTGAAAACTGACAGTTAAGGAATAAGCCTCAGATCTTTAGTAATAGCGCGTAGCTGCTCAACTTGCTGCTGTAACCCGCTCACCGAGGTCTCGGTGCCTTGAATAAGCTCGCCCACTGCCAGAGTTTGCTCGCGTAGTGGGTAGTTGTCTTCGCTAATGCCGTGCAAGTTTTTATCTGGATGTACCAGTTGAAACTGAAAGGTGCGGCTAGAGGGGGTCATATAAAATTACTATTTATCAGTTGGTTACTGGTGCTTTATTTAAAAAAGGTAAGGGCGAGCGACTAATCGCTAGAGGCTAGATTATTTATATTGATTTATCACATGGTTGATGCAAAGGTGATAGGTTTCCGAAAAAACACAAGGCGCCACTGTTGGGCGCCTTGAGGTTTAGTGTGGTGAAGCAGTTCAGGCTTTATCAAGCGCCTGACTGACATCGGCAATGATGTCGTCGATATTCTCAATCCCCACCGAGATGCGTACCAGCTCGCTGCTCACGCCCGCCGCTTTTAGCTCATCTTCGTTGAGCTGACGGTGAGTAGTTGAGGCTGGGTGGCAGGCCAGTGATTTGGCATCACCGATGTTGACCAGTCGCAGAATCATCTGCAGGGCATCGATAAAGCGGCCACCAGCTTCGCTGCCGCCTTTAATGCCAAAGCTTAAGATCCCTGACGCTTTACCGGCGGTGATCTTCTGTGCGGTGACTTGGTAGGGGCTGTCATCCAGGCCGGCGTAGTTCACCCACTCTACCTTGTCGTGGGCACGCAGGTATTCCGCCAGTGCCTGCGCATTCTCGCAGTGGCGATCCATACGCAGGCCGAGGGTTTCCAGACCTTGCAGGATCAAGAAGGCGTTGTGGGGCGAGATTGCCGCGCCGGTGTTGCGCAGCGGCACCACGCGGCAGCGTCCGATGTAGGCCGCAGGCCCTAGCGCTTCGGTGTAGACCACGCCATGGTAGGACGGATCTGGCTCGTTGAGCATCGGGAAGCGGGCCTTGTTAGCGGCCCAGTCAAACTTACCGGAGTCGATGATGATGCCGCCAATCGAGGTGCCGTGACCGCCGATGTACTTAGTCAGCGAGTGGATCACAATCGATGCACCATGCTCAAAGGGTCGACACAGGTAGGGGGTCGCTACGGTGTTATCGACGATCAATGGCACACCATGGCGCTGGGCTATTTCGCCCAGTTTCTGTAGATCAACCACATTGCCCGCGGGGTTGCCGATGGACTCACAGAAGATCGCGCGAGTGTTCTCATCGATGGCGGCTTCAAAGCCGGCAAAGTCGTCGTGCGACACCATGCGCACATCGATGCCCTGGCGCGGGAAGGTGTGGGCAAACAGGTTGTAGGTGCCGCCATAAAGCTGGGAGGTAGAGACGATGTTACTGCCCACATCGCAGATGCACTGAATGGCATAGGTGATGGCGGCCATGCCCGAGGCCAGCGCCAGACCGGCGATACCGCCTTCCATTGCTGCCAAGCGCTGCTCCAACACATCGGTGGTGGGGTTCATGATCCGGGTGTAGATATTACCGGGAACCTTCAGGTCGAACAGATCAGCACCGTGCTGGGTGTCATCAAAGGTGTAGGAGGTGGTTTGGTAGATCGGCACTGCGGCCGCCTTGGTGGTCGCTTCCGACTCGTAGCCGTGGTGGAGCGCCAAAGATTCTAGTTTCATCGTCAATCCTTGAGGTGAGTAAGACCCACCATGCTAGTAGCTAACGTGGGTCGAGAGAAGGTCTTCGCTGTGACTTACGTGGCTTTTTTACGGTTAGACGACTAAAATTTGCCAACTTTTCCGATTTAACTCAACTGCGAGCCTGAAACGCCATGCCTCAGCCCCCACGTAAACCCGCTAGCCGCGCCGGAAAACCGCGCAGCGAATCCCGCTCGAACGACGTGTGGGGCGACAAGGCCCAGCGTGGCCAAGCAGCCAAATCTAAGGCTGCTAACAAGGCAAAATCAGCCGCTAAACCTAAGTCTGCAGACAAGGCAAATCCTGCAGTGAAACCCAAGGCTAACGCGGTGGCCAAGCCCAAGGCTTCACTGCATCCTCGCAACCCCCATCAAGGCCGCTACGACTTTGCCCGCCTGATCGAGGTTCACCCGCCACTGCATGATTTTGTTAGAGCCAACCCCAAAGGCGACAACACCATCGATTTCGCCGACCCAGCAGCGGTGCTATGCCTCAATCAGGCCTTGCTGGCCAGCCACTATGGGGTGGGACTATGGCAGCTGCCGCCGGGCTATCTGTGTCCGCCGATCCCGGGGCGCGCCGATTACATCCACCATCTGGCCGATCTGTTAGGCGGGGGCGCTAAGCCGCCCGAAGGCAAGCAAGTACGCATTCTCGATGTGGGCACTGGGGCCAGTGTGATCTATCCCATTTTGGGGGCTCATAGCTATGGCTGGCAGTTTGTCGCCAGCGATATCGATCCAGTCTCGGTGAGCTGCGCCCAGACCATTGTGCAGAGTAATCCCGGCCTGAAAGGGCTGGTGAAGGTGAAACAGCAAAATGACCCGGAGCAGATCTTCGCCGGCATCATCGGCCGCGATCAGTTCTTTGCTGCCACCATGTGCAACCCTCCGTTTCACGCCTCGCTGGAGGAAGCGCTGCAGGCCAACCAACGCAAACGGCAAAACCTGGCAGCGGCGAAAGGGGAGAGCGTAGCGGAAACCAGTCCTGAGCAAAGCAAGCTGAACTTTGGCGGACAGAAGGCCGAATTATGGTGCCCGGGAGGCGAAATTCAGTTTTTGAGCAAGATGCTTAAAGAAAGTACTCACTTCGCCCAACAAGTAGGCTGGTTCACCTCTTTGGTATCAAAATCGAGCAATCTTAAGGCGCTGGAAAAACTGGCAAGGCAGCTTAAGGTGAAGAAGACCAAGGTCATCGCTATGGGTCAGGGGCAGAAGCAAAGTCGGCTGTTTGCCTGGCGGTTTTAGGCGCTCTGCAAGGTCTTGCACGCGTTCTAGCTGTAGCGAATTCGCTACGCATTCACACCGATAATAACAGCTCATCAAGGCTTGTTACCGCAAGCCTTGGCGTCAGCGACATATGCTTTGCCACTTAAGCCCTGTTAACTTTTGCCGAGCGCTGCGCCATGAGCAACAACATGATGATTGCCATCTTCGGTTTAATCGGTGCCTTTGTGGGGATCGTACCGGGGATCTTAACCATTGTTATGAACTGGTTGCGAAACCGCGACAATGTCAGTCGCACCCTGCGTGAGCTGGAGCTGGCCAAGTCTGAGCTGGAGTTTCTCGACCGCTGGCTGGCGCTGGCCGACAAGCTCGAGCAAGACGAGCAGGTGTTGGCCGAACAACAGCGCGCTAAGGCGCGATTGTTGTCACTGGTGTCTAAGCTTGAGTTCAGTTACAGCGGTTTGGGGTTAGCGCTCACTTCTGCGCCAAGCCCTAAGCGACAACGCAAAAAAGTGGCTTTCTACAGCTACAGTGGCTTCCTCGGTTTCATCTTATTAGGTTCCACCATCAACGATGATGGCGAATTTGACTGGGACTATTTTCTTAATGAAATTCAAGGAGATGGAACAACCGCTTTGATTTTCTTTGGGATTATTTGGGTATGCTACTGGTGCGTTTTTTGCGCTCTGGTCGCTCTTAATGATAGAAAGCGCATTTTGCGATCCGGCTTAAATTTCACCGCTTATTGGCAAGTTTTTAACTTGACAGTTTCATGAATAAACGACTTTTTAACATTTATCTTCATAGAATCATCAATAAGCAATTGCCCCTCGTTCAAACATTTCACACTCTGATCTGCGTCTGGTTCAGAGTAATTTAACACTATCCACTATCCACTATCCACTACCTGAACTTGGCTTGGTCAAGGAACGTCCATTTGGTTGCGGACTCTGCAGTCTTAGTCAGGGAGCTTGCCGACCAAATGTACTGACCTCACTGCGTTCGAGCGTGTCGCCTAGCGATACGTCGTCGAACCGAAGTTAAATGAATAACTTGAGAGGCAGAGCATGGAACTGAAGAAGTCAGTCGTTGTGGGCTTAATGGCACTGGGTGCTAGCAGCGCATTCGCAACGAACTATGGTGAAGCACTACAAAAATCAATCTACTTTTACGAAGCGCAACAATCTGGGCCACTACCTGCGTGGAATCGGGTTGAGTGGCGCGGCGACTCGGCTATGACCGATGGCGACGATGTGGGGGTTGACCTCACCGGCGGTTGGTACGATGCCGGGGATCACGTTAAGTTTGGTTTCCCGATGGCGGCGACCGCCACGATGTTGGCGTGGGGCGTGGTTGAGTACCCCGAGGCCTACCAACAGACCAACCAGATGGTCCATATCAAAAACAACCTGCGTTTTGTGGCCGACTACTTTGTCAAAGCGCACACCGGTCCGACCGAGTTCTGGGGGCAGGTGGGTCACGGTGGCGATGACCACAAATGGTGGGGCTCGGCAGAGGTGCTGCCGATGGCTCGTCCTTCCTTCAAAATCGACGCCGCCAATCCCGGTAGCGACCTAGCCGGTGAAACCGCCGCAGCCCTGTCGGCGATCTCCATGGTGTTTGCTGACAGTGACCCGGCCTACTCCGCCAAGCTGTTAGAACATGCTCGCCAGCTGTATGACTTTGCCTATGAGTATCGCGGCGTATATAGCGATGCGATTACCGATGCGCAGGCCTACTACAACTCCTGGAGTGGCTATCAGGATGAGTTGGTATGGGGCGCTATCTGGCTATACCGTGCCACTGGCGAGAGCAGCTATCTGGATATCGCCAAAACCGAATATCAGTTCCTGTCTACCGAGCCACAATCGGACACCCGCTCTTACAAGTGGGGGCAGGCCTGGGATGATAAGTCCTATGGCTCTTACGTGTTAATGGCAGCACTGACCGGCGAACAAGAGTATCGCGATGATGCCGAGCGCTGGTTGGATTACTGGACGGTTGGCTATCAAGGCAGTCGGATCAGCTACACGCCGGGAGGCCTGGCCTTCCTTGATACGTGGGGCGCAGCGCGCTACTCCTCGAACACCTCGTTCCTGGCGTTGCTCTACTCTGACTACCTCAAAGCCGAAGGTCTAAACGCGGCCAAAGCCCAAACCTATTATGACTTTGCCTACTCACAGTTAGAGTACATTCTGGGTGACAACCCATTGGGGATCTCTTACCTCATTGGCTACGGTGACTTCCACCCTACCAAGCCTCACCACCGTACCGCGCATGGCGCATGGAACGATAGCTCCAAAGAGCCCATCGAGAACCGTCACTTGTTGGTGGGTGCCTTGGTTGGTGGCCCGGGTCGTGACGACTCGTGGGAAGATGACCGCGATGATTACGTGAAAAACGAGGTGGCCACCGACTACAACGCCGGCTTCACCTCTGCCGTGGCACGGCTATGGCTGGACCATGGCGGTGAGCCAATTGACGACAGCTTGTTCCCACAACCAGAAGTGCGTGATACCGAGCTGTACGTTGATGCCAAGCTAAACTCGCAAGGCCCTCGTCATATCGAGATCTCTGCGCGGGTGCACAACCACACCGCTTGGCCAGCACGTACCACCGAACAGCTGACCATGCGCTACTTTGTGGATCTGAGTGAGGTGATTGCCGCTGGTTACAGCGCCGAAGATGTAGAGTTGCGCACCGCCTATGACCAAGGCAGTGGCTTTACCGGTCCCTTCCCATGGGGCGATCCTGCCCAGAACCTTTACTACGGCGAGATCAGCTTCAAAGGGGTGAATATCTTCCCCGGTGGCCAATCTGACAGCAAGAAAGAGGTGCAATTCCGCTTCGCCCTGCCGTCTGATAACAACGACCCAGACTGGGACAACAGCAACGACCCATCGTGGGATGACTACGGCTCGGCCCATGTACAAGCGCCGAAGATCGCCCTCTACGACAACGGCGTGTTGGTATGGGGCCAAGAACCCGCACCCGCCTGTGGCGCAGACAGCGGTATCAACTGCCCACCGATTGCGGATTCGCAAAGTGTCACAACACCGTTTGACACCCCAGCCAGCATTACCCTCAGTGCCAGCGACAGCGATGGCAGCATCGTCGGCTATCAGATCGCGATACAGCCAGCTAACGGCTCGCTGACCTTAAGCGGTGCGGTGGCCAGCTATGTGCCAAACAACGGCTTCTTCGGCAACGACAGCTTCGGCTTTGTGGCAGAAGATGACCAAGGTGCATTGTCGCAAGAGGCCAGCGTGAGCATCGAGGTGGAAGCGCCGATTATCCCAGCGGTTGCCATCAGCTCACCTGCCGACGGTGCTCAGTTCCCGCCAGCGGGCAACATCGATCTGCAGATTGACCTGGCCAATGCCTATGCCGCCAAGGTCTACGTGGACGGCGTTGAAGTGGCCAGCCGGGTTGGCAGCGGCGTGGTGACCATTGTGGCACCTGACTTTGAAACGACTATCGCCGTATCGGTGATTGCTGTGGATGAGAATGGCGAAGCCTTGGATGCCCAAGCGACGCTAAGCCTGGATATCGTTGAAGGGGTTGAGCCTCCTCTTGGCGGCCTGAGCTGTGCGCCGACCACCATCGACACGTGGCCGGGCGGCTTTGTAATGAACAGCGTTACCGTGAGCAACGACTCTGAGGTGGCAGTAGATGGCTGGAAGGTATTGCTGAGCTTTGACATGCCGGTAAGCCTAACCAACGGCTGGAATGCCAAATTGGCTGAGTCGAGCGATGGCATGGGCATCACCGCTGAAAACGAAGTCTACAACGGTTCACTGCCGGCCGGTGGCAGCGCCACCTTTGGTCTGCAGGGCAGCTACAGCGGCGAATTCATTGCGCCAAGCTGCACTGTTCTTCCTTAAGTTGTACCCGTAAATCAACAGCCTGCCAACTTGGCAGGCTGTGTTATCTCAAGGACTTATCATGAACTTTATCAAACGTTCTACCCCATGGATGGGGTTGGCGCTGGGCGCGTCATTGTGTAGTTCCGCCATGGCTGCCACCCCGCTACCCGATGACGACTGGCTGCGGGTTGAAGGGAATCAAATCGTCACCGCTGAAGGCGAGCCGGTATGGCTGACCGGGGCCAACTGGTTTGGCTTTAATACCTCCGAGCGGATCTTACACGGGCTGTGGTCGGTCAACCTCGAAGACACCTTAGCCAACATCGCTGGGCGCGGGATTAACATCCTGCGGGTACCCATCTCCACCGAGCTGCTCTACGAGTGGCAACAAGGCTATGAGAGCCCTGCCACGGTAAACGAGAGTGTTAACCCCGGTCTTGCGGGAGCCACCTCCTTGGACGTGTTCGATGCGATGATCGCTGGCTCTAAAGCGGTGGGGCTAAAAATCTTGTTGGACGTGCACAGCGCAGAGGCGGATAACTCCGGTCATGTCGCGCCGATGTGGTACAAGGGCGACATCACCCCTGAGATCTTCTTCTCCACCTGGGAGTGGGTGATAGAGCGCTACAAAAACGACGACACCATTATTGCGGTGGACTTGGAGAATGAGCCCCACGGCCTGCCATGGTCTGGCAGTGACTTTGCCAAATGGGATGACTCCCAAGATGTGAACAACTGGAAGTACGCCTGTGAGAAGGCCTCCAACCTGATCCTCGATATCAATCCAAAGATGCTGATCATGTGTGAAGGCATCGAGGTCTACCCCAAAGATGGCGTGACCTGGACCAGCATGGATGAGGATGACTACCACGGCAACTGGTGGGGCGGCAACCTGCGTGGGGTGCGCGACTTACCGGTGGACCTCGGTGAGCGCCAAGGCCAGTTTATGTACTCGCCCCACGACTACGGGCCGCTGGTGTTCGACCAGCCGTGGTTCTATGAGGGCTTTAACAAAGACACTCTCTACGAAGATGTATGGAAGGACAACTGGATGTTCATCCATGAAGAGAACATCTCGCCACTGTTAATTGGCGAGTGGGGCGGCTTTATGGACGGTGCCGGCAACGAGAAGTGGATCCGTGCCATCGGCGAGCTGATTCAAGAACACCGTCTGCACCACACCTTCTGGTGCTTTAACCCGAATTCCGGCGATACCGGCGGCTTAGTCGGCTACGACTGGACCACCTGGGATGAAGAGAAGTATGCGGTGCTCGAGCCAACGCTGTGGAAGAACGAGCAGGGCAAGTTTATCGGTCTGGACCGGGTGGTGCCGCTGGGTAGCGCAGCAACCGGGGTGAGCCTGGGCGACTACTTGGCCAGCACAGTATCGGCAGTCTCCATTCAAACGCCAGCATCGGGCAGTTATGCCTTAACCGGCAGCCAGCTAAGCGTGGCCTATCAAGCCAGCAAAGTGGCAGCGGTGGATGTGTATCTGAACAACCAGTTGGTGCAAGGCGCGGTGAGCGCATCGCCTGTGGCGGTGACACTGCCTGCTAGCGAGGGTGAGGTGAGCATTCGCTTGGTGGGGCTGGATGAGACTGGGCAAGCGCTTGAGGCTAGCGATAGCATCGTGGTCAATGTGGTGGACGAGTTGCCGCTGCAACCGCAGATCAGCTTGGTCAATCCTAGCGCTAACGCCACGCTAGAGAGCGGCGGCAGTGTGCTGGTAGAAGTGGCACTTAACGATGCTGCTGGCTTTATGCTGGACTTCGCCGGTGAGCAAATCCAGGTGGAGGGCAGCCAGTATCTGCTCGACTTGTTGGTACCTGCTGGCGACTACCTGCTAACCGTGACTGCACTAGATAGCGATGGGGCGAGCCTTGAGGTGAGCGATAGCCTGAGCCTGACCCTGCGCGAACCCGCCAGTGCCTTCCTTAGCTGTGAGGTCGGTAATCTTGATAGTTGGGATGGCGGCTTTGTGATTAACGCCATTACCGTTACCAACACCGGCGCGCAGACCATTAGCGATTGGCAGGTGTTGCTGGAGTTCCCAGTACCGGTGACCTTTAGTCAGGGCTGGAGCGCTCAGTATGAAACGCTATCGGATACCGAAATCAGCGTAAGTGGTGTTGAGTACAACCGACAGCTAGCGCCGGGACAGAGCGTCAGCTTTGGCTTGCAAGGTACCCATAGCGGTGGCTTTGCAGCGCCAGCCTGTGTGGCTTATTAGATTATCCTTGGTCAGCGTAGGTTGACAGCTTGGCCCGCCTCGGCGGGCCTTTTTTGATGCTGTTTTATAGAGCGAGGTATTGCGGCTAAAGCGCTGCCTAGCGGCGGCGACGCACCAAGCCCAGCCCGGCTAACAACAGCAAGGACCACACAGCCGGTTCCGGCACATCGTTGTAGGTCAGATTATCGTAGCGGATGCTATAGCCACCTTGTGCTGACAGGGTGTTATAGCCGTTGAGGATAATCTCTTCGATAAAGGCGGCATTCGATAGGCCTTGGTAGACCTCGGAGCCGTTCACAAATTAGCTGAACAGGCCATCGGCAAGGAAAATCTCGAGGCGGTTAAAGGCATCTAGCTCGAAGGCATCACTTACCGGATCGACCCAGCCATCATAAGTATCCCAGATACCAATTCCGGTTTGCGTCTCAGCGTAGCTGGGGTTTTCGTACTGGTATTGATACTCCATGATCGGCCATTCTTTCAGTGAGCCACCTTCATTCTCAGCGGTTCCCCACAAACCGCCATAGCGACCGGGTTGGTCCCAGCCTGAGTCGATGAAGATATCCACGCCGATATAATCAGCGCGCAAACCATCGAGCTTCATGCCTTGGGTGTTGTAGAAGTTGTTGTCGTTCAGCTCACCGGAGACGGTCATCACCAACTCGTTGTTGATGATCTCAAAGCCGCTGGGGGCGCTGCGGTCGGTGGTCCAGCCATCTAAGCTGTCGCCGTTATTAAACTCGTAGGTGATCAGTTGAGCGTGGGCACCGAATCCTACCAATGCCAGCATACTCGTTGTAATTAGGGTACGGGTGTTCATTGTTGCTCCTTGCAATATAGGTAGAAAGTTTTCTACTGCCGTCGATCCTAAGTTTTCTACTGCCGTCGAGCAGTAGCAAGAATAGATCCAATAAACATGCACTTAGATATTCCGCATCTTTTGCTGATAGTAAAAACTAACTTTTTACTTAGCATGTAAAATTAGCTGACACTAATTAACCAATTTCTAAATCACAGCTCACGTTTTTCCGCAATTCAATCAGGCGGTATTGGGTTCAACGTCAACGCAATGAAACCTTATCAGGATAAGCTGTGAAGAACTGATGCTTACTAGGAGTAATGCCATGAGCGAGATTGCAACTCAGGGGAGTCGGGTCGTTTATCAAAACAAATGGATGACCGTACGAGAGGACAAGATCCTCAGACCGAGCGGCAGCGAGGGGATCTACGGCGTCGTCGAGAAGGCCGATTTTGTGGTGGTGCTAGCAGTGGAGCAGCAAGATATCTATCTGGTGGAGCAGTACCGCTATCCCATCGGTAAGCGCTGCCTGGAGCTGCCACAAGGCAGCTGGGAGAGCCAACCCGACGCCGAGCCCGCAGTGGTTGCAGCAGGCGAGCTGCGCGAAGAAACCGGGCTTATTGCCGGCAAGCTAGAGTATGTGGCCAGCCAATATATGGCCTCGGCCTTTTGTAACCAGCGCTACCATATCTTTCTCGCCACTGAGCTAACCCAAGGCGAGCAGCAACTCGATGAGGAAGAGGAGGGGCTGTTGGTGCGGCGGGTCAGCCTGGCCACCTTCGAGGCGATGATCCTCTCCGGTGAGATAGCCGATAGCAGCACCGTGAATGCCTATGGCTTGGTCAAAATGAAAGGCCTGCTGTGAGCAGGCCTTGATAGGGTCGGTAATTGTGGAGTTACAGCTGCTGCTTTAACTGATACAGCAGCTCTAGCGCCTGACGCGGGGTAAGCTCATCCGGGCTAATGCTCGCAAGCTGTTCCACCACGGGGTGCGGCTCGACACTCGGCGCTTCCATCACCTCTACCGGCAGTGATAACTGAGCGCTTTGTTGCTGCTCCAGCCCCTGCAGTTTGTGCTTTGCTTGGCGAATAACAAACTGCGGAATACCGGCCAATGCGGCCACTTGCAGGCCATAACTCTTGCTGGCTGCGCCATCTTGAACCTGATGCATAAAGGCGATGGTATCGTGGTGCTCCACCGCATCCAGATGCACGTTGTACACCCCTTGCAGTAACTCTGGCAGCTGAGTCAGCTCGAAGTAGTGGGTGGCAAACAGGGTAAAGGCTTGCACCTTGGCCAGTGCTTCGGCCACCGACCAAGCCAACGACATACCATCGTAGGTGGAGGTGCCGCGGCCGATCTCATCCATCAGCACCAGGCTGTGGGCGGTGGCGTTGTGCAGGATATTGGCGGTTTCGGTCATCTCCACCATAAAGGTTGAGCGGCCACTGGCTAAGTCGTCCGAGGCGCCAATCCGGGTGAAGATCTTATCAATCGGCCCGATGGTGGCGCTCTCAGCCGGTACGTAGCTGCCGATACAGGCAAGCAGGGCAATCAGGGCGGTTTGGCGCATATAGGTCGACTTACCGCCCATGTTCGGACCGGTCACAACCAACAGGTGGCGTTGTTGATTCAGCTGCACCGGGTTGGCGATAAACGGGGTGTCGTTGACCTGCTCGACCACCGGGTGGCGACCAGCGCTGATCTCCAAACATGGCTGATCGACAAAGCTTGGGCGATGGTAGTTGAGACTCTCGGCGCGCTCGGCCAGGTTATTCAGCACATCCAACTGGGCCAACGCCTGGGCGCTGCGCTGCAGCTCGCCAAGGGAGGGCAGCAGCAGATCTAGCAACTGTTCGTAAAGCTGCTTTTCCAGCGCCAGCGCTTTTCCTTGGCTGGAGAGTACCTTCTCTTCGTACTCTTTCAGCTCGGGGATGATGTAGCGCTCCATATTTTTCAACGTTTGGCGACGCACATAGCTGGCCGGAACCTGCTCGGAGTAGGCGCGGCTGACCTCGATATAGAAGCCATGCACCTTGTTGTAGCCAATCTTGAGGTTGGCGATGCCGGTAAGCTCGCGCTCGCGTTCTTCAATTTGCTGCAGGTATTGGTTGGCGCCCTCGCTGAGTGAGCGCCACTCATCCAGCTCGCTGTTGTAGCCCTCGGCAATCACCCCGCCGTCGCGGATCAGCACCGGTGGGTTGTCGATAATCGCGCGCTCTAGTAACTCCAGCAATTGAGGGAACTCGCTGATCTGCTCGCCCAGTGCGCTTAGCGCCGGGCTGTCTTTGAGGTACATCTGCAACTCTGGCAACAGGCTAAAGGCATTACGCAGGCGGGCGAGATCGCGTGGGCGGGCGGAGCGCAGCGCCAGACGTGCCAAGATGCGTTCGATATCGCCAATGCCTTTCAGTACCGGTTGTAGCTGAGTCGGCAGGTCGAACTCAATCACTTCGGCAATCGCTTGCTGGCGCTGGATAATCTGCGCCTGACGACGCAGCGGCTGGTGCAGCCAGCGGCTGAGCAGGCGGCTGCCCATGGCGGTGGCGCAGCGATCGAGCACCGAGGCGAGGGTGTTATCGGTGCCGCCACTGAGGTTATGGGTAATCTCCAGGTTGCGACGCGACGCGGCATCAACTTGGATAAAGTCGCTCTGCTGTTCCATTTTTAGCTGGTTGATATGCGGCAGGGCGGTGCGTTGAGTGTCTTTAACATACTGCAGCAGGCAACCGGCAGCACATAGCGCCAGGCCAGCTTGGGATACCCCAAAGCCATCGAGGTGCTGGGTGCCAAATTGCTGGTTCAGTACCTGCTTGGCGCTATCGAGGTCGAACTCCCAGTCACCACGGCGGCGCAGACCCTTGATATGGGCAAGGTTGGCGCTGTACTCGAAGCTGTCGGGGTAGAGCAGTTCTGCCGGGTTAAGTCGCGCCAGCTCGGCATTAAGCTGCTGCTCGCCACTTAACTGCTTAATCAAAAACTCGCCGGAGCTGATATCGAGGTGGGCGATACCGAAGGCCTCGCCTTGATTGGTCACAGCGACCACTAAGTTGTCGCGCTTTTCATCGAGCAGCGCTTCATCGCTCACCGTGCCCGGGGTGATGATGCGCACCACCTTGCGATCCACCGGCCCTTTGCTGGTGGCCGGATCGCCAATCTGCTCGCAGATCGCCACCGACTCGCCCAAATTTACCAAGCGGGCCAAGTAGTTCTCTACCGCATGATAGGGCACGCCGGCCATCGGGATCGGCGTACCAGCACTCTGACCACGCTTGGTCAGCGAGATATCCAGCAGGTCGGCGGCGCGCTTAGCATCATCGAAAAACAGCTCGTAAAAATCCCCCATGCGATAGAACAACAAGATGTCCGGATGCTCTGCCTTCAGCGTGAGGTATTGGCGCATCATCGGGGTGTGTTTTTCGAGATTTTGCATAGAAACTGCTGCTTAACTAACAAGGGATAAAAGAGATGGAACAAGGATAAGAGTTGCGCAGCAAAAGGCAATCAGGATTTAGCAAAGCTGCTTCGAAGAGGCGAAGGGAGAAGAGACGGGGTGAGTTGGCTTTCCCGCTCACTTATCCACTTAGTCCAGAAGTCGCAGCTCTGGACATTGAGTCGATGTGAACTAAAAAGCGCCGCTCGCCCCGCTGATTTATCTCGATGAGAGCAAGGAAAACCTAGCGCTGGTATCTATTTTTCAAGAATGAACCGATGATAAACACATAAAATAGATACAGTAATGCCAAGAAGAAACTGGAAAAAATCAAGCCAGCGGCATCGATTGCGCGGTCGAGCGTTGCTTCCCCTTCACTGTATCCACCCCAGCATATTCCCATCGCAATACAGCACAGAAAAGCGAGGATCCAAAGGCCGGTGTGTAGTTCCCAGATTCCCCATACCAGCTGGGCTCCCAGCAGTAGGAAGAACACAGCAACACAGCAAAGCGCTCCACGGGAAATGCTTCCAAACCATGATGGCTTAGCCAGTGCCACGAAGGTGACCAAGGGAATAACGCATAGCAGTACGCTGAGAAGCTGGAGGGATTGTGCCTCACCTTCAAACAACCAAGAGCAGATATGCAGAATAGTGATACTGATAAACGTCGTTCCCAAACTGGCCAAAAAGCTCACCCAAGGGCGGTCGAATAACAGAAACACCAAGGAGGTGGCCGCCAACAACAAGGGGAGCATCCAAATCAGGTGTCCGCCGAAGTGCGCAATGAGCGACTGGTACAGCGCTTCATGGTGGGCTATCGCCCAATAGTTAAGACTTAAGAACAACATGCTGAGTGTACCGATCAGCAGATGAAAACCTGCTGAAGGTAAGGCAATCGTTGTATGCTCGGCCTTAGCGGTTTTAAAAAACCTTGGTTTCTTCGCTCGCTTAGCGAGTGTGGGCGAGTGGGCCAATGACTCATCGGTGGATGAATGGTTGAAACGGGAGGACATCTAGTTTCCTTTCTGGGTGTTGCTTTTGTTCGTATTAAATCGGAGTTACTTCCGGCGACCGAGTATCGACAAAATACGGATGAACAGGTTAATAATATCCATATACAGGGCCGCTGCACTGTCGATAGCGTTATCCAGGGTTTTAGGGATACGGTTAGCGCGCCCCCAGTCCACTCCGATATATCCGCAGAAAATCACTACGACAATCCAATCCATGATGCCTCGGTGACGACCAAAGAAGATCGCTTCAATCATCTCAACGACAATCACCATCAGCAGGGCTATCGTCAGCGCTCCCGCTATGCCTTGAAAGAAGCGTGGGAACAAGGTGCCCAAAATCATCATCAATAAGGTAACCGATGCAGTAACGCGAACGGCTTCGGCAATCAGCATAGGATCAAAGTCAGCCACAAAAACGTTCAGTACTAAGCCAAAAGGCACCACGACCATGTTGTAACCAATAAAGCTGATCAGCGGTGTTTCAGAGTTAGTGAACAACATAACGCCGCCAATGCAGCTTACAAAATACCCCCCAAAAAAGAGCAGCGGGTGGATACTTAACACTGCTTCAGGAGAGATGTTGGTTACCATCCACCAGTTAATCGCGAAGCCCCAAAGCAGGACCAATCCAATCGCAGCATTGTACATCGATGCACTTAGCTGTTTACCTCGGGTGTAACCTCTATCAAATACGCCAGTGTTCATAGGTGGGGTTGACTCCTCTTATCGCTGTATTTTCAATGGGGTAGTGTGAGGCGGCATCATGAATCAAGCAGCCGATTGATACAACAGTAAATATTGTTGTTATGGGTAGGAGAGCGAATGTTGGGGAGTGCCTGTCAGCACTTGGATAACTGAGAAATCGTTGGCTTGCAATACGCTGCTGAAAATTTCCTATACAGGTATTGATACTGTATGAACATCCAGTATACTGTGCTCAACAGTTACTACACGAATTCGCACCGTTGAGGGCAACATGGATCAAAATAAACAGAAGGCCTTAGCCGCTGCTCTTGGGCAGATTGAAAAGCAATTTGGTAAAGGCTCCATTATGAAGCTGGGCGATAACCGCACCATGGATATCGAAACCGTCTCTACCGGTTCGCTGTCTATCGATATCGCCTTGGGTGCGGGCGGTCTGCCAATGGGCCGTATTGTTGAGATCTATGGTCCAGAGAGCTCGGGTAAAACCACCCTGACGCTGGAAGCGATTGCGCAAGCGCAAAAGGCCGGTAAAACCTGTGCCTTCGTAGACGCCGAGCATGCCCTTGACCCTGTCTATGCGAAAAAGCTGGGTGTAGACGTCGACAACCTGTTGGTATCCCAGCCAGATACCGGTGAGCAAGCGCTGGAAATCACCGACATGCTAGCCCGCTCTGGCGCGGTTGACCTGATCGTTATCGACTCAGTGGCAGCACTAACGCCAAAAGCTGAAATCGAAGGTGAGATGGGCGACAGCCACGTAGGCCTGCAGGCGCGCCTGATGTCGCAAGCTCTGCGTAAGCTGACCGCGACCCTCAAGCAAACCAACTGTATGTGTATCTTCATTAACCAAATTCGTATGAAGATTGGTGTGATGTTCGGTAACCCAGAGACCACCACCGGTGGTAACGCGCTGAAGTTCTACGCCTCGGTTCGTCTGGATATTCGTCGTATCGGTGCGGTGAAGCAGGGCGATGAAGTCGTGGGTAACGAAACCCGCGTGAAGGTTGTTAAGAACAAGATTGCACCGCCGTTTAAGCAAGCTGAATTCCAAATCATGTACGGCGAAGGCTTCAACCGTATGGGTGAGCTGGTCGATTTGGGCGTAAAAGAGAAGTTAGTTGATAAAGCTGGCGCGTGGTTCTCATACAAAGGGAACAAGATTGGTCAAGGTAAGGCCAACGCCTGTAAGTTCCTGAGCGAGCATCCTGAGATCGCCAACGAAATCGAAACCACCCTTCGTGCAAACCTGCTGGCCGTTAGCCAAGAAGAGCCAGAAGAAGTCGAAGCGCCACTGGCTGAACAACCAGAGCAAGACGCTTAAGTCTGATGACTACCCCACAGGCGGCGGTTTCCGCCGCCATGCAACTGCTGTCTCGCCGCAACTACAGCGAGCAGCAGCTCTTCCAAAAACTCCTCACTAAAGAATTTTCCGACGAGCAAGCCCAATCGGCCTGCGACTATGCCATCGAGAATGGCTGGCTAAACGATCGCATCTACGCCGAGCAACTGGTTCGCTCCCAGCTCGCCAAAGCCTATGGCCCGAAACGGGCAAGCATGTACCTGCAAAGCAAAGGGATTGCCGCCAACCTTGCCAGCGAGATTGTCGCTGAGCCTGACTGGGATTGGTATGCAGCGCTGGAAAAAGCCTTTCACCGTAAGTACACCGCAAGTGACCTTAAAAACTGGCAACCACGGAGCAAGGTTTCGGCCTATTTGTACCGCCGCGGCTTCGCCTCTGACCTGATTAACATCCTCTATCAGGAAGTGACATCCGAAGACGGCGAGTGAGCGCGTAAAATCAGGCGTGAGCCCAGTGCTGATTGGGCTTTTTATGCACTCTAGTGCGTGCTATATTGTCCGGATATTTTTCAGTTTCACACGATATCGTTGGTTAAGCCGTTTTAACTGCTATTTTTCGCAGTTTATTAACCTTCGCCGTTATAGGACTCAATTTCATGAAGATGACGTCAGCTGAGCTCCGCAATGCCTTCTTAAGCTATTTTGAGCAGAAAGGTCACCAGGTTGTTGCCAGTAGTTCTTTGGTTCCCCACGACGATCCTACGCTGTTGTTCACCAACGCAGGGATGAACCAGTTCAAGGATGTATTCCTGGGCTCTGATAAGCGCGCCTACAATCGCGCGACTACCTCACAGCGCTGTGTTCGCGCCGGTGGTAAGCACAACGACCTGGAAAACGTAGGTTACACCGCACGTCACCACACCTTCTTTGAAATGCTGGGTAACTTCAGCTTTGGCGATTACTTCAAGCAAGACGCCATCAACTACGCGTGGGAGTTCCTCACCGAAGTGGCGGGGCTGCCGAAAGAGCGCCTGTTGGTGACTGTCTACCAAACCGATGACGAAGCCTTCGATATCTGGACCCAACAAATGGGCGTGCCTGCTGATCGGGTAATCCGTATTGGCGACAAGTCGGAAGACAAGCCCTATGAGTCAGATAACTTCTGGCAGATGGGCGACACTGGCCCATGTGGTCCGTGTACCGAGATCTTCTACGACCACGGCGACCACATCTGGGGTGGACCTCCGGGTAGCCCAGAAGAAGATGGCGACCGCTTCATCGAGATCTGGAACGTGGTATTCATGCAGTTTAACCGTCATGCCGACGGCACCATGGAGCCACTGCCAAACCCATCGGTAGATACCGGTATGGGCCTTGAGCGTATCGCCGCTATCTTGCAGGGCGTGCACTCAAACTATGAGATCGACATCTTCCAAAACCTGATTAAAGCGGCAGCGGACATCATCGGCACTACCGATCTGGACAATAAATCACTGCGGGTGATTGCTGACCACATCCGTTCTTGCTCGTTCCTGATTGCCGATGGCGTGATGCCATCCAACGAAGGCCGTGGCTATGTATTGCGCCGCATCATCCGCCGCGCCGTGCGTCACGGTAACAAGCTGGGCGCAAGCGAAGGCTTCTTCAATAAGCTGGTTGTGGCACTGATTAAAGAGATGGGCGAGGCCTATCCAGAGCTGGTTACCCAGCGTGCCATGATCGAAAAAGTACTGCGTCTGGAAGAAGAACAGTTCGGTAAGACCCTTGATCGCGGCCTGCAGATCCTTGATGAAGCACTAAGCGAGCTAGATGGCAAGGTTATCCCGGGCGAGCTGGTCTTCAAGCTGTACGACACCTACGGCTTCCCGGCTGACCTTACTGGCGATTTGGCCCGTGAGCGTGAGCTGAGCATCGACGAAGCCGGTTTTGAAGCGGCCATGCAAGCACAGCGCGAACGCGCTAAGCAAAACAGCAACTTCGGCGTCGATTACAACGCGAACTTGGTGATCGACGGCGAGACTCGCTTCTTGGGTTACACCGAGCTAGATGCCAAGGGCCAAGTGGTTGCACTGTACAAAGACGGCGAAGCGGTTGAGCAAGCAGCAAGTGGCGATGAGCTGCTTGTTGCGCTTGATCAAACCCCGTTCTACGCCGAGTCAGGCGGTCAGGCCGGTGACCACGGCGAGCTGGCATTGGCCAATGGCCGTTTCGTGGTGCAAAACACCGTGAAAAACGGCAAAGCCTTTGTGCACATGGGCTACCTGGAAGGTGGTGAGCTAAGCGTTGGCACTGAGGTAGAAGCCCGCGTTGATTCTCGTCGTCGCTGGAACACCGCGCTGAACCACTCAGTCACTCACTTGCTGCACGCCGCGCTGCGCCAGACGCTGGGCGAGCACGTGACCCAGAAAGGCTCGTTGGTTGAAGCGCAACGTCTGCGTTTTGACTTCTCTCACCTAGAAGCAGTGAGCACCAAGTCTATCCGTCAGATTGAGCACTTGGTAAACCTGCAAATCCGTCGTAACTGGCCGGTAGAAACTGCGGTTATGACCCTGGATGAAGCCAAGCAAAGCGGCGCGATGGCGCTGTTTGGCGAGAAGTACGACGACGACGTACGCGTTGTGAAGATGGGCGATTTCTCCACAGAGTTGTGTGGCGGTACCCATGTAACCCGCACCGGTGACATCGGCTTCTTCAAGATTACTGCCGAATCAGGCATTGCTGCTGGGGTGCGCCGTATCGAAGCGGTCACTGGTCAGTATGCAATCGACCTGATGCACAAGGTGGGCGAAGAGGTGGAGCAAGCCGCGTCAATCCTGAAAACCGACCAATTCTCGGTAATTAAAGGTGTGCGCAGCGCGATTGATCGCACCAGACTGCTGGAAAAAGAAGTTGAGCAGCTCAAAGCCAAGTTGGCCAAAGCCGCTAGCGGTGACATCCTAAGCCAAGTTCAAGAGCTTGGCGGTGTGAAGGTGCTAGTTTCCGCGCTAGAAGGGGTAGAGCCAAAAGCCCTGCGTACTACCATGGATGACCTGAAAGTGAAGCTTGAGAGCGGCATCATCCTGTTGGGTGTGGCGGGCGAAGGCAAGGTCAACCTGATTGCCGGTGTGACCAAAGACCTAACTGGTAAAGTGAAAGCCGGTGAGCTGGTTAACGTGGCAGCCAAAGACGTTGGCGGTAAGGGCGGCGGTCGCCCTGATATGGCCCAGGCTGGCGGTAGCCAACCTGAGAACTTGGCGAGTGCATTGGATGCCGCTCGTGAGTGGTTAAGCCAACAGCTGTAATAGATTTTAAGAACAGGGAACCTAAGGAGAGACAGTGGCACTTATCGTACAGAAGTATGGTGGCACCTCAGTTGGGACATTAGAGCGGATCCAAGCGGTTGCTGACCGGGTGATCCGCACTCAACAAGCTGGCCATCAGGTAGTTGTCGTGGTTTCGGCCATGTCTGGCGAAACCAACCGTTTATTGGGTATGGCGAACGAGCTGGACGAAAATGCCAGTGAGCGCGAAAAAGACGTACTGGTATCCACCGGCGAGCAGGTCACCATTGCCTTATTGAGTATTGCACTGCAGCAAAAGGGCTGTAACGCGGTATCGATGACCGGCGATCAGGTGCGTATGCACACCGACGATGCCCACGGCAAAGCGCGCATCACCGATATCGATGATAAAAACCTGCGCCATGAGTTGGATCAGGGTAAGGTTGTGGTGGTTGCGGGCTTTCAAGGCCGCTCTCCAGATAACCACATCACCACCTTGGGTCGTGGTGGCTCGGATACCACCGCGGTAGCCATTGCCGCAGCGGTGAAAGCCGATGAGTGTCAGATCTACACCGACGTGGATGGCGTCTATACCACCGACCCTCGGGTCGAGCCCAAGGCGCGCCGTTTAAAAAGCATTACCTTTGAGGAAATGCTGGAGATGGCCAGCTTGGGGGCCAAGGTATTACAAATTCGCGCGGTGGAGTTTGCAGGTAAGTACAATGTACCGCTGCGTGTATTGTCGAGTTTCGACGAAGGTGAAGGAACCCTAATTAGTTACGAGGAGCAAAAGATGGAATCACCGGTTATCTCAGGCATTGCCTTTAATAGAGACGAGGCAAGCTTAACTATTCTTGGGGTTCCGGATAAGCCATCGGTTGCGGCCTCCATCTTGGCGCCGATTGGTGACGCGAACATCGACGTGGATATGATTATTCAGAACTCCATGGGTGATGGCACCGCTGATTTTACCTTTACCGTGCACCGTAATGATTACAAGCGTGCTAAGCTTTTGTTGCAAGAAACCGCCCAGAAGTTAGAAGCGCGTGAAGTTCAAGGTCGTGAGGACCTTGCAAAGATTTCCATCGTTGGCGTGGGCATGATGAATCATCCCGGCGTTGCGAAAACCATGTTCGAAACCTTCGGAGATGAAGGAATTAACATGCAACTTATCTCAACCTCTGAAATCAAAGTGTCAGTGGTTGTTGATGAAAAATATCTAGAACTAGGGGTAAGGGCTCTACACAGTGCCTTTGGCCTGGAACAATCATAGTTAGCTCTTTTTTACAAAGTAACTAGGCTTAGCGCTATAGTTTATTTGTGATCAAAGAAAAGCGGCTTTGTATGCGGTAAAAGAGCGACCGTTTAATTTAAGGAGATAGTTGATGCTTATTTTGACTCGCCGCGTTGGCGAAACGTTAATGATTGGTGATGAAGTTACCGTTACTGTATTGGGTGTTAAAGGCAACCAGGTACGTATCGGTGTGAATGCGCCAAAAGAAGTATCGGTTCACCGCGAAGAGATTTATATGCGCATACAAGCCGAGAAAAACGCGGCTAGCGGCAACGCCTAAGTATTGAAAAGCATTCTTTAGAAGCCAGTCTTTATGACTGGCTTTTTTTATAGCCTCGATATTTTCAGAGGTCGGGGTGGGTTCATCTAGCCGAATATGCCAAAATGCCTGCGCATTATTTCTCCTTTGGTATCTAAGATGAAAAAACTTCTTTGTAGCGTGCTGCTGTTTGGCGCCAGTACTGTTGTGCCAGCGCACGCGTTGACCCTTGAGCTCGATGGCAATCTGGCCAGTACCTCCAGCTCAAGCTCTAGTTGGCAGGGCGATATGTCTGCCCGCCTGCGCCACGGTATTCCCCTGTTCCCGAATGTTGGTATCACCGCAGCCAATCGCTCACAAGGCGATGCTTTCGATGGTAGTCGCGTTCAGTTCGAGCTGTTCTACAACCTGGTGGAGTCGTTTGCCTGGGAGCTGGACTTAGGTCTGGCTTATGAGCGCTGGAACGCCGACAAGAAACACTTGGCTGGCGTCGGTAGCGGCGAGCAGCTTTATGCCTCGGGACGCTTTAGCTGGCTGTTCCCAGCCTCTAATCTGGGGGTAATGGCTGATATGCAATACCCGCTTACCCACGAAGACTTCAAACGCGAGCAATGGCGCATGGGTTTGAGTTACCGCTTTAACGAGCATCCACAGCTGACTTTTAACGCCGGTTTTCAGTGGGAAGAGCTTAAGACCCGCTGGGCGAACAACGACCGTAGTGGACCGTTTATGGGTGTGAACCTGCGTTTCTAGGCATGGGTGACTTATCTAAACTGTCGGCTTAGGCGGGTCATGATTCTGTATTGTGAATTAGAAGTGAGATTAAAAGCTGTTTGATGTTTATATTTTAGCTCTTTATGTTAAAATGCCGAAAAATTTATCTACTGCTGCTTTTTATGAAAAAAGCTGTTTTGGCCTTTGGCCTTTGGCCTGTTTTCGGCGGTGCTGGGCGCTCAAGCCAGCTTGTTTGAAGTTGAGCTAGAAGGCTCTTGGGCCAACACCTCTGGCTCATCATCCGACTGGCAAGGCGATGCAAGCCTGAGATTCTGGCATGCCTTGCCCATCATTCCCAACGTAGCTGCAGGGATGACTAAGCGCGATCAAGGGAATGTGTTTGATGGCTCAAGCTACAACCTTGAGCTGTTCTACCGCCTGTTTGATGCGGCCAACCTCCGGGTTGACTGGGGCTTGGCTTACGAGAACTGGAGCGCCGACCACAAATGGCTGGCCGGTACCGACGGTGGCGAGCAGCTAGCGGCGACCGCCCGAGTTAACTGGCGTCTGCCGTTGATGAACTTTGGCGTGATGGCGGATGCGCTGTACCCGCTGCATGATGAGAAGTACCAGCGCGAGCAATATCGCGCAGGCTTAAGCTATCGCTTCACTGAGTTCCCGGAGTTTCGAGTAACCGGCGGCTATCAGTGGGAAGATATGAAGGCGCCGCTACATCGCGAAAGCTACAGCGGCCCCTTTGTTGGCATTAACTTCCTGTTTTAAGGTGTTAACTCCGTCAGCTTGATTAAACCGCTCCTTTAGGGGCGGTTTTTTTTGCCAGTAGGGGAATGGCTAGCAGGTTTAAGCCCGCCATGATCCAGAAGATGTTGCCGCTGATATCGGCATACAAAGCGCCACACAGGAAGGTAAGCAGCGCAGTGCCCAAATTCAGTGATAACGCCGAGTAGAGCGCTTGCAAGGAGATCGCTTGAGAGGCAGGGGCCTCGTGGGCGATATAGCGAATCACCGCGATCTGAGCCAATGCGAAGGTCAGCGCATGCATGCTTTGAGTTAGCCCCATTAGCACCACGTTATCCACCGTGGCCACCAATGCCCATCTTACTGCCCCAGCGATAGCCGCCAGAATCAGCATGCGCAGCGGTGACCAGCTGCGGAACCAACGCATGCCGAAGATCATAATCGACATCTCACAGATCACCCCCACCGACCACAAATAGCCAATGCTGGCATCGCTAAAGCCGATATCCCGGAAATACAGCGAACCATAGGCGTAGTAGGCGGCGTGAGCGCCTTGGATAAGTGCAGTCGCCAATATAAAGCGGCGGGCGTTGGCGTCGGCCAGCACTTTGAAAAGCCGCCCTTTCGGTTGGGCGTCTGCGACCGGGCTTGCATCATCTTCCAGTGAATCTGCGCGGGCGACCCGGCTAAGCAGCAGCGTGAGCAGCGCTGCACCAATCGCAGCATAGAGGATACTCGGCGTGCCATAGCGGCTGAGCACGATGCCCATCAACGAAGATGAGATAATAAATGCCACCGAGCCAGACACCCGCGCCCGGCCGTAATCAATCCCCAAGCTGCTAACCCAACGGGTCGCGATGGCATCGCTCACCGGGATCATGGTTGCCACAAAGAAGTTCAGCGTGAGGGTGAGCAGGCACAGCCAGAAGTAGTTGTTAAGAAACAGGAAGGCGGTGAGCACTGCCAGCGATGCAAACGCCACCCAACTGAGTAGCGGTGGCAGCTGTTCGGAGCGTTTGGCCAGTGGCATCAGCAACATACTGCCCAAGGCGCGGGTGAGCATACCTGCGCCCAACAGGATACCAATCGCCGATACCGACATGCCTTCCCCCTCCAGCCACAGCGACCAGAACGGTAGGAATATACCCCAAAGGAAAAACAAACCAGCATTAAAGCTGGCAATCCAGGGAGCGGCACTCAGTTTGATCACGCGATGATGTCCTAGAGAGGGAAATGATGGCGCAGAGTGTATATCAAATGCCTGTCATATACCCGAACAACCTCAAGATGCAGGATATTGAGCGTCTCCCGAAGGGCGAGTTTACCCGTCCCTCATACTGCGTTACTGCTCCTTGATTTAGACCACTAGATCGGCGTAGCAGTGCCTTGCCTGAGGGGCGGGTAAATCTCGCTGAACAAGCATCTTGAGGTTGCTCGGGTATATTGAGGACTTCTGTGTAACAAACTGTCAGGTGGAAAACGCGCCTTTGCTGCAGTAATAGCGAAGCCCGCGGTAAACGAGTATTGAGCAAGATTCAGGTCGAGCTTGCCCGCTCGGTGGCGTAAAGTGAGTAAACCAGTTAATCCTAGCCCTGTGATATGCAAAATCGAGATTATCAGCGAATCAGCCAAGCGGTGGACTACTTAGTTAGCCATTACAGCAGTAAACCTAGTTTGCAGCAGCTCGCCTCTGAGATGGCAATGAGCGAATATCACTTGCAGCGTCTGTTTAGCCAATGGGTGGGGCTCTCGCCAAAGCGTTTTATGCAGTACTGCACCCTGCAGCATGCCAAGCATTGCCTTGCCCGCTCGCAGTCTCAGCTAGAGTTGGCTGGCGACTTGGGACTGAGCGGGCCCTCCCGCCTCTATGACCTCTACGTGACGTTAGAGGCGGTCACCCCTGAGCAAGCCAAGTCGCAGGGGGAGGGCCTTGAGATTGGCTATGGCGTCGCTACTAGTCCCTTTGGCCAAGTGTTGATTGCCACCACCGAGCGGGGCATCTGTCATATGGGCTTTGTCGAGGATGACAGCGACCCCTTGCAGAGTTTGCGTGCGGCCTGGCCGAAGGCGAACTTGGTTATAAAGCCCATGCAAGCGCTGGCTGAGCAGATCTTCACGCCCAGCGAACAGCCTCGAGCGCTGCATCTGTGGGTCAAGGGCAGTAACTTTCAGGTACAGGTATGGCAAGCCTTGCTAAAGATCCCTTTCGGGGAGCGCTACTCCTATCAGCAGCTGGCCCAGCAGCTGGGTCGGCCCACCGCGAGCCGCGCAGTCGCCAATGCGGTAGGGCGTAACCAACTGGCCTATCTGATCCCTTGCCACCGGGTGATACGCGCCAGCGGTGTAGTGGGTGGCTACCGCTGGGGAGAGCAGCGTAAACAGGTGATGTTGGCCAGAGAATCGGCACTAAAACACGCTTAACTTCTCCCATCCCAACGCCATGCAATCCATCATGCTTGCAGTTTCATCGGCGGTTTCATGTCTTGTGAGTCTGCTCCCAATTAACCCCGTTTTTGGACGCGCTCCCAAAAACGCATTTTTGTAGAATGAGGCCATTGCTATATCGCTATTTGAGAGTTGTTAATGAGCCTTATGGACTCCACCCCATACTTTGCCGAGTGGCCAGAGATCCGCAGCCAGATTGCCCCTAATGCGGTGCAAGAGCAGCAGATTGAGCAGATCCTCGCCCAGCTAAGTTTGCAGGAAAAACTGGGCCAGATGCTCCAGCCCAACCTGACCGACGTGACCCCCCAAGAAGTGACCGAGTATAAGCTTGGCTCATTGCTAAATGGTGGCGGTAGCTGGCCGGGCAACGACAAGTACGCACCGGTTGAGGCTTGGGTTGAGGCAGCCGAGCAGTACTACCAAGCCAATGAAGCGGCTTGGCAGGGGCGTGGATTTCGTATTCCGTTTATCTGGGGCAGCGATGCGGTACATGGCCACAACAACGTATTTCGCGCCACCATCTTCCCGCATAACATCGGCTTGGGCGCAGCGCAGGACGTGGATCTGATCCGCCGCATCGGAGTGGCAACCTCGGCAGAAGTGGCCGCCACTGGCATCGACTGGACCTTCGCCCCCACCGTGGCAACGCCGCGCGACTACCGCTGGGGCCGGGTCTATGAGGGGTACTCGGAAGACTCTGGGCTGGTGTACCACTACGCCGCCGCCATGGTTGAGGGTATCCAAGGCGATACTGAGCAGCTAGCTGGCGAGCGCCGGGTAGTGGCCACTGCTAAGCACTTTATCGGCGATGGCGGGACCGAACACGGTGTCGACCGTGGGATTAACCGCTACAGCGAAGAGCAACTACTGAATATCCATGGCCTTGGCTATGTCAGCGCGCTAAACGCCGGCGTGCAGGCGGTGATGGCCTCGTTCAACTCCTGGGATCACAACAACAACTACGCGCCGTCTAACATCGATTGCCAGTACAACGGCAAGATCCACGGCAGCCGTTATCTGCTCAGCGATGTGCTTAAAGACAAGATGGGCTTTGATGGGCTGGTCATCTCCGATTGGAACGGCCACAGCGAAGTAAGCGGCTCGAGCATGCAAGATGCCCGACATACGGTAAACGCTGGCGTTGACGTGTTGATGGTAACCGCACGCAGCGACTGGAAGGCTTGTCTGACTAACCTGCAGCGCGATGTAGAGGCTGGGCTGATCGACGAGAGCCGGATTGATGATGCGGTGCGCCGTATTTTGCGCGTCAAGCTGCGTGCTGGCCTGTGGGATAAGCCATCGCCTCAGCAGCGCGAATATGCCAATCAGCCACAGCTACTAGGTAGCGATGCACACCAACAGCTGGCGCGCGAGGCGGTTCGTAAATCACTGGTAATGCTAAAAAACAACCAATCGCTGCTGCCACTGTCTCCCAACCAAGCGGTGCTGCTGACCGGTAGCGGTGCCGATAGTATCAGCAAGCAATGTGGCGGATGGAGTCTGAGCTGGCAGGGCGATGATATCGCGGTATCCGACTTCCCGGGCGCGCAGACTCTGGATTGCGCCTTAACCGGCTACCTTGGTGAGCAGCTGATCCGCGACGAAGCGCAGGCCCCGAAAGGCTGTGTGGCCGTGGTGGTGATCGGTGAGCAGAGCTACGCCGAGATGTATGGCGATATCAAAGCCGGACAGACGCTAGATTTCAGCAGCTTACATCCGAGCAACAACCAAGATGCTCAGACCATCGCCCGCCTGAGCGCCGCTGGCCACCCGGTGGTGACTGTAATGTTCAGCGGTCGCCCGCTGTATTGCACCGATCTTATCAACCACTCGCAGGCCTTTGTGGCGGCGTGGCTGCCGGGCACTCAGGGCGGCGGTATCGTCGATGTGCTATTCCGCGACCACCAAGAGCAGGTGCAACACGATTTTCAGGGACGCCTCAGCTTTAGCTGGCCGGCGCAAAAAGACGCCTTTGCTCTGAATCATCCGGCGACTCATATCCCGGGCTTTACCTCTCCGGCCAACGAGATTGATAGCCGCGAACAAGCGGCGCTATTCCCACTGGGCTTTGGCCTGAGTTATCAAAGCGCCCAAGAGACCCCGCGCCTGGAGTTAGACAGCCGCGAGTTCGCCATCGATGTGGCCGAGTACGTGCTATTTGGCCGTGAAGCGCAGATCAGTCACCCCTTGTCGCTGGCGCTGCAATCGCAACCGCGCGCGGTGATGTTACCAGGCTGCTCGCCGCTGGATGTGGCTGGCAGTCATATTGAGCCGATTAACTACCAACACCAGTACGACGCCCGTGCGGTGCAGGCCCAAGAGCCCTTCGAGCTGACCCTGGAAGTGCTACCCGGCTTGATGCCACTGCCGTGGGAAAGCGGCAAGGCGCTGGAGTTCTGCATCGATGTGAAGCTTGAGCAAGCGCCACAAGCGCCGGTGTGGGTAGAGCTGGAGCTGATGGGGTGGGGGCAGTATCGCTTCGACATCTCCGAGCAACTGCAACAAGCCGATGGCCAATGGCATAGCATCCGGGTCGCGCTGGATGACTCGCTACGCAGCCTGGAAGTGAACAACAAGGTTTGGCGCCTGCGCTGTGAAGACGCGGCGCACATAGCCTTTAGCAATATTTCTCTGGTGTTGGCCGATTAGGCCCACCCAACAATTCACGAGTCGGCTGCGCGAGCAGCGACTTGAAATTTTTACTTAAGCGAAGAGTGTGAACATGAGCCTAGGTTACTTTGACGACCAACGTCGCGAATATGTGATTAACACCCCGAAGACCCCTTACCCTTGGATTAACTACTTGGGTAACGACGAGTTTTTCAGTCTGCTGTCGAATACCGCGGGTGGTTACAGCTTCTATAAAGACGCCAAGTTCCGTCGTCTGACCCGTTTCCGTTACAACAACGTGCCAGTGGACACTGGTGGTAAGTATTTCTACATCAACGACGGTGGCTGTGTGTGGTCGCCTGCTTGGAAGCCGGCCCGTACCGACCTAGATAGCTACGAGTGTCGTCACGGCTTGGGTTACTCTACCATCGAAGGTCAAAAGCAGGGCTTGAGCGCGGCTGTGACCTACTTCATCCCAATGGGTGAGAACGCAGAAGTACAGATCGTTCGTTTGAAGAACACCACCGATCAGAGCAAAACCTTCAAGCTCTACTCCTTTGTTGAGTGGTGTTTGTGGAACGCCGAAGACGATGGCGCCAACTTCCAGCGTAACTTCTCAACCGGTGAGGTTGAGGTAGAAGACTCGGTGATTTATCACAAGACCGAGTACCGCGAGCGTCGTAATCACTACGCGTTTTACTCGGTAAATGCGCCATTGGCCGGTTTTGAAACCGACCGTGACACCTTCTTGGATAACTCAAACGGCTTTGACCATCCAGATGTGGTGTACGCCAACGAAAACCAAAACTCGATTGCTCATGGTTGGTCGCCGATTGCCTCACACTGCCTAGAGATCGAACTGGCAGCCGGTGAAGAGCGCGAGTTGGTATTTGTGCTGGGCTATCAAGAGAATGCTGAAGACGACAAGTGGGAGTCGAAAGCGGTTATCAACAAAACCGGTGCTAAAGAAGTGATTGCCCGTTACGCCACCCCTGAGCAGGCCAAAGCGGCGCTGCAAGGCGTGACTGACTACTGGAGCGATCGCCTGGACAACTACGTGGTTGATTCCAGCGACGAGCGCCTCAACCGCATGGTGAACGTGTGGAACCAATACCAGTGTATGGTAACCTTTAACTTCTCCCGCAGCGCCTCGTTCTTCGAGTCAGGCATTGGCCGTGGCATGGGCTTCCGCGACTCTAACCAAGACTTGATTGGTGTGATTCACCTGGAGCCGGAGCGTGCACGCCAGCGTATCCTGGATATTGCCGCCACCCAGTTTGAAGATGGCTCTGCCTATCACCAGTACCAACCACTGACCAAGCGCGGTAACGCAGCGATTGGCGGTAACTTTAACGATGACCCGCTGTGGCTAATCCAATCGGTTACCCAGTACACCAAGGAAACCGGCGACTTCTCGATCCTGGACGTGCAAGTACCGTTCAACAACGACGAGAACAACACCGGCACCCTGCTGGCGCACTTGAAGGCTTCGTTCAACCACGTGATCAACAAGTTAGGTCCACACGGCCTACCACTGATTGGCCGTGCTGACTGGAACGACTGCCTGAACCTGAACTGCTTCTCGAAAGACCCGAACGAGTCCTTCCAAACCACCGAGAACAAAGGTGATGGTAAGGTTGCCGAGTCGGTGATGATCGCCGGTATGTTTGTCTACTTTGGTCAAGATTACGCTGAGCTGTGCAAAGAAGTGGGCGACAACGCCGAAGCGGATCGCGCACTGACTGAAATCACGCGCATGTCTGATGCGATTAAACAGCACGGTTGGGATGGCGAGTGGTTCCTGCGCGCCTACGATGCGGCTGGCGATAAAGTCGGTAGTAAAGAGTGCGACGAAGGCCAGATCTTCATCGAATCTCAGGGTTTCTGTGTCATGGCAGGCGTTGGCTTGGAAGACGGTAAAGCGGAAGCGGCGCTGAACTCGGTTGAAGAGCACCTATCTTGCGACTACGGGGTCTCGCTGCTGTACCCGGCCTACACCGAGTACAAGATTAACCTTGGCGAGATCTCTACCTACCCGCAAGGCTACAAAGAGAACGGCGGTATCTTCTGCCATAACAACCCATGGATCATGATTGCCGAGACCAAGCTGGGTCGTCCGCAAAAAGCCTGGGAGTACTACACCAAGATCGCGCCAGCTTATCAGGATGACAAGATTGAGCTGCATAAAACCGAGCCTTACGTGTACGCCCAGATGATTGCTGGTAAAGAAGCCTTCAAACCGGGTGAAGCGAAGAACTCATGGCTAACCGGTACCGCGGCGTGGAACTTCCACACCATTGCCGAGCACATCTTGGGTGTCAAGCCGAGCTACAAAGGTCTGTTGATTGACCCTTGTCTGCCGGCCGACTTTAGCCTGAACGCGATCAAGCGTCAGTTCCGCGGCGCTAGCTACAACATCGAGTTTATTCGCCAAAGCCCTGAGGCAACCAAGGTGAGTAAGATTGAGGTGAACGGCCAAGAGATTGCCGGGCAAGTGGTGCCTGCGCAAGCGCAAGGCAGTGACAACAAGGTTGTCGTGACCCTTTCGTAGTAAGCCTCTCGTTGTATTAACGAAAGTAGTACGGTCAAACTAGCCTTTGACTATTGCCGGGCGCACATGCCCGGCTTTTTTATGCCTGAATATCAGGCCTGTACTCAGGCCTTGAGCTTAGGCCTTGAATTGGGCCATGCGCCGCTTGATACTGGCGCCAAGTGAGGCGACCAGCTTGGCTTGCTTGGCGGTATCGCTGGTTAGTTGCAGCGCTTCGCTGGATGAGTCTTCGATACGCTGCATATCTTCCACCACGGTATCGGTGATCCGTCCTTGTTGGTCGCAGCTTTGGGATATCTCCCGTAGCAGCTCGCTAATGGTGCTAACCAGCTCATGGGTGGCAATCACCGACTGGCGCATCTCACCCATCGCCTCAGAGCTGTCTCCCGCCTGTTGTTTACTGTCCACCATCTGCGATTCGCTGTGTTGGGCGCCATTGACCAAGCTGCCCATCATCTGTTCGATCTGCTCGGTGGAGTCTTGGGTCTTGCGTGCCAGGTTACGCACCTCGTCAGCCACCACGGCAAAGCCACGGCCTTGCTCACCGGCGCGGGCGGCTTCGATGGCCGCATTGAGTGCTAGCAGGTTGGTTTGCTCGGCGATCCCATCGATTACCTCTAGCACCTTGCTGGCGTCGCGACTGTTATTCACCAGCTGCTGCATATCGTCCACCGAAGCTTCGATTAGTGCGACCACGCGAGCCAGCAGCTCACTGTTGCTATCGGTGAGCTGGCGTCCTTGGTGCGAGGCATCGCTGATCGCTTCGGCCGATTGATTGGCACTGGTGACGTGCTCCAGTACTTCGGCAAAGCGCGCGGAGAGCTGGGCCACATGCTGATTCACGTTTTGCACCGCGGCCTGTTGTTGGTTGGCCTGCTGCTCGCTGCGACCGGCATGGTTTTCCAGGCTGCGGGCCGCCTGCTCCAGCTCATCGCGACCGCGAATATCGAGGCGTTGGGTCAGGTCGCCTTCGCCTTGAGCGATGTCTTTCATCGCAGCCACCATCTTAATCACCGGCGAGCGGATCAGCCGGATGACCAGCGCGGCGATAAGCAGTGAGACCAAGGCGATAATCACGCCAAAGATCAGGTTCTGCCAGCGGGTTTGCTCAAGACGTTGGTCAATCAGCTGGCTGGAGTCGCGCAGCTGTTGCCACATCTGCTGCTGACTGAGCTCAGCGCTATTGACCACCTGCTGGGCCGAGGGTTGCAACAACTCTTCGTTGAGCAGTTGCAGCTCTTCGAGCAGATCAAAACTCAGGTTCGCCAGCTCAACATACTCGCCGAGCAACTCGGCAACGTGCTGGATCTGCTGTTGCTGATGTTCACGCTTAAGCCCTGCCTGCAGATCAAACAAGGCGTTTTTCGAGCCAAACAGCTCCATGTAAAAACGCTCTTTGCTGTGTCGCTCGGCTGGCCAAGATGGTCCATCAAGGCAATGGTGGCAGCCTGTAGGTGATTGGCAAAGTACACGGTGAGCGCCGGTAAGCGCCCTGCGGTATTAATATCCAGTGAGGCGTTGATCTGGAAAACCCGCTCTAGCGCCAGTGGCACCACTTGCTCGAGAATCCGCTGTTGGGTCTGCTGCAACTGTTGGCGCAGCGGCACTAAGTCGTCGATAAAGTACTGGTCGAGATAACGGCTATTCGAGGCTATCTGGCTTGCGGAAAGGCCTCTAACTGGGGATCGCTTAGCTGCTGATTGGCGGTAGCGCTGAGTTGCTGATATTGCTGAAGCGCCGCCGGGTCCATTGCCAAGCGGTAGTTTTGCTGGGCGCTGAGGCGCTCTAAGGCATTACTGGATAGCTGACTGGCAAGCCGGGCACGCGGCTCGACTTGTTCGGTGAAGGCTTCGGTATGCAGCTCGACCTGATGCACCGACCAGGTGTTCAAGCCCATCATCAGCGCCAGCAGTATCAGCATGGCCAGCGGGATAGCGGCAATTTTTTTAGTGAGGCTTAGCTGCATCATGACAGGCTTCCTCCGTGTAGCGTCATGTACAGGGCATCGCGCAATTGCTGTAGCGTGGAATAGAGGCTGCTCAGACCGCTGCTCTCTTGCTCTGACGGGGCTGCGGCCGATTCCAACTGCAGCATGGTTTTGGCGCGGTGCAGCTCGCTTTGCATGTTTACCAAGGTGTCGGCTAACTGGGCACTGCTGCTATCGCCAACCGGAAAGTGCCCAGGATCGGTGGGCTCGATGCCAAGTTCGCGCAGTAAGCGTTCCATTAAGTGAAAGCACTGGAAGGCCAGCAGGTGGGTCTCGGTCAGGTTGACATCACTGGGCGCTGCGGGCGGGTTGCCGAGTTTTAAAGAGAGTGATTTGGCCTGAGCGACTTCTAGTAAACTACTGCGCACCTGGCTTACGCTTGCCGCCGCTTGTTGCAGTGCAACATCTTGATTGAGCAATTCTCTTAGCCGAGGTTCGATCAGCAGTAACTGCTTGTAGATGTCATTACTGTTTTTGCCCAGTGGGCGGGTGGGCTGCTCTTCAGGCAATGAGCCACCCAAGGCTGCCAGCTGGTCAGACAGCGCCTGCAGGTAGGGCTGCACATCGCGAGGGCGAAAGGCGCGCATCGGTATCTCAATATCCGCTGTAGCGGATTTGCCTTGCTGCTGAGCTAAGGTTTGCGACAGGCGAAGTAGCTGCTGGCTCTTGAACACTAGGTTGGTAGCAAGTTTATCTGATACCAGCAAATCGTCGGCATCGCCGGTTGCAGGAGCTTGCAGGTTGTCGAGCTGCAAAAGTATCACTTCCGAGAGCTGATACAGGTGATTATTGTTGACGATGGCCGCTTGGCCAGTGGCACATATCAGCATTAATACCGCCGACAACAGGCCATAGAGTGGCTTCTTATCCATAACAATCCTTGTTACCTCGTTCCTCGAATCCTAGATGCGACGGGGCGTTTTCGCTAGTTGGCTAAGGGAAATCCCGCGGCGATTTGAGCGCGCTCAAACACCTATCTCAGCTGACCTGCCTTCCATATAAATTCTTTCAGAAATAGGCCCTTTATGGTCGAATCATCTTTAAACGCCTGTTTTAGTAACTTTCTAAAAGATTCCGTAGACCTCAACTCAGTTCTCCTATAAAATGCGCGGAATTTGCCAAAATTTCACATTTCTGAGCTAAATTCGCCCTTAGTTCAGCTTTGTCGTGTCTCGACATCTCTTTGTTTAGGAGGTTGCCTTGAGCAATTCAGCGCTGCTGGTATTAGAAGACGGTACTGTGTTTAAAGGTACTGCGATTGGAGCCAACGGATGTTCCGTTGGTGAAGTTGTTTTCAACACGTCCATGACCGGATACCAAGAAATTCTTACCGACCCTTCATACGCCCGACAGATCGTCACCCTTACTTACCCCCATATTGGAAACTACGGAACCACCTCAGAAGACGAAGAGTCGACTGATATCCACGCTTGTGGTTTGGTAATCCGCGACCTGCCTCTGGTAGCGAGCAATTTCCGCAGCCAACAAAGCCTCAGCGAATATCTGAAAGCCCGCAACGTGGTGGGTATTGCCGATATCGATACCCGCAAGCTGACCCGTATCCTGCGTGAGAAAGGTGCGCAAGCGGGTTGCATCGTGGCTGGCGCCGATTTGGATGAAGCTAAAGCACTGGCGGAAGCGAAAGCCTTCCCTGGTCTGAAAGGCATGGACTTGGCAAAAGAAGTCACCGTGAGTGACGCGTACCCATGGACTCAGGGCACTTGGGATCTGCTCGACGGATTACCAGAAAACAGCAGCGACCTGCCGTTCCATGTAGTGGCTTACGACTTCGGTGTGAAGCGTAACATCCTGCGCATGTTGGTAGACCGCGGCTGTAAGCTGACTGTGGTACCTGCTC
Source organism: Aliagarivorans taiwanensis DSM 22990 (assembly GCF_000429505.1). GTDB lineage: Bacteria > Pseudomonadota > Gammaproteobacteria > Enterobacterales > Celerinatantimonadaceae > Aliagarivorans > Aliagarivorans taiwanensis. The sequence goes on from NZ_AUBZ01000009.1 coordinate 107,366, forward strand.
AAACCTCTGCAGAAGAGGTACTGGCACTCAACCCAGACGGCATCTTCCTGTCGAACGGCCCTGGCGACCCAGAGCCATGTGACTACGCCATTGAGGCGGTGAAGACCTTCCTTGAGACCGACATTCCAGTATTCGGCATCTGCCTGGGCCACCAAATCCTGGCTCTGGCCAGCGGTGCCAATACCGTGAAGATGAAGTTCGGTCACCACGGTGGTAACCACCCGGTGAAAGACATCAAGGCCGACAAGGTGATGATCACCGCTCAGAACCACGGCTTCGCGGTAGATGGCGACACCCTGCCTGCGAACCTGGAAGCGACTCATTTCTCGCTGTTCGACCAAAGCCTGCAAGGCATCCATCGCACCGACAAGCCGGCATTTAGCTTCCAGGGTCACCCTGAAGCGAGCCCGGGTCCGCACGATGCCGCACCTTTGTTTGACCACTTTATTGAGCTGATTGAAGCTCGCCGTAACGGCCAAGCTTAATCGGGAGCACTGAGACCTATGCCAAAACGTAACGACATAAAAAGCATTCTGATTTTGGGCGCTGGCCCGATTGTTATCGGCCAGGCCTGTGAGTTTGACTACTCAGGTGCTCAAGCCTGTAAGGCGCTGCGCGAAGAGGGTTACCGGGTAATCCTGGTGAACTCGAACCCAGCGACCATCATGACCGACCCAGAGATGGCTGATGCGACTTACATCGAGCCAATCCACTGGGAAGTGGTTGAAAAGATTATTGCTAAAGAGCGCCCAGATGCGGTACTGCCTACCATGGGTGGCCAGACTGCACTGAACTGTGCGCTGGATCTAGAGCGCGAGGGCGTTCTGGAGAAGTACAACGTTGAGATGATCGGCGCCACCGCAGATGCCATCGACAAAGCCGAAGACCGTCACCGCTTCGACGAAGCGATGAAGAGCATCGGCCTTGAGTGTCCGCGTGCAGGTATCGCCCACAACATGGAAGAAGCTTACGGCGTACTCGACCAAGTTGGCTTCCCATGTATTATCCGTCCGTCTTTCACCATGGGTGGTAGCGGTGGTGGTATCGCCTACAACAAAGAAGAATTCGACGAGATCTGTACCCGCGGTCTGGACCTGTCGCCAACCAACGAGCTGTTGATTGACGAGAGCCTGATTGGCTGGAAAGAGTACGAGATGGAAGTGGTTCGCGATAAGAACGACAACTGCATCATCGTATGTTCTATCGAAAACTTCGACCCAATGGGTGTACACACCGGTGACTCTATCACCGTTGCGCCTGCGCAAACCCTGTCTGACAAAGAGTATCAGCTGATGCGTAACGCATCGCTGGCGGTACTGCGCGAGATTGGCGTAGAAACCGGTGGCTCTAACGTACAGTTTGGTGTGAACCCGAACGATGGCCGCATGGTTATCATCGAGATGAACCCACGTGTTTCTCGCTCGTCTGCTCTGGCCTCGAAAGCGACCGGTTTCCCGATTGCAAAAATTGCTGCCAAGCTGGCGGTGGGCTTCACCCTTGATGAGCTGCAAAACGACATCACCGGTGGTCGCACCCCGGCGTCGTTCGAGCCGTCTATCGACTATGTAGTGACCAAGATCCCACGCTTTAACTTCGAGAAGTTTGCCGGCGCTAACGACCGTCTGACCACTCAGATGAAGTCGGTGGGTGAGGTAATGGCTATCGGCCGTAACCAACAAGAGTCGCTGCAAAAGGCCCTGCGTGGTCTGGAAGTAGGCGCCAATGGCTTCGACCCAATCGTTGACCTGAATGCAGCGGACGCGATGGACACCATCCGCCACGAGCTGCAGAACGTGGGCGCTGAGCGTATCTGGTACATCGCCGATGCCTTCCGTGCAGGCCTAAGCGTGCAAGATATCTTCAACCTGACCAAGATTGATTTCTGGTTCCTAGTGCAAATCGAAGAGCTTATCCAGCTGGAGAACCAAGTTGCTGAAGGCGGCGTGGCCTCGTTGGATGAAGACTTCCTGCGCAAACTGAAGCGTAAAGGTTTTGCCGATGCGCGTCTGGCTGAGCTCACTGGCGTATCTGAAGGCGAGCTGCGCAAGCTGCGTCAACGCCTGAACATTCTGCCGGTTTACAAGCGTGTAGATACCTGTGCTGCGGAGTTCGCAACCGACACCGCCTACATGTACTCAAGCTACGACGAAGAGTGCGAAGCCACCCCGTCTGATAAAGACAAGATCATGGTGTTGGGCGGTGGCCCGAACCGTATCGGTCAAGGTATCGAGTTCGATTACTGCTGTGTACACGCCGCTCTGGCGATGCGTGAAGACGGTTTTGAAACCATCATGGTTAACTGTAACCCAGAGACCGTATCGACTGACTACGACACCTCAGATCGCCTGTACTTCGAGCCAGTAACCCTGGAAGACGTACTGGAAATCGTCCGCGTTGAGCAGCCTAAGGGCGTGATTGTTCAATACGGTGGTCAAACCCCGCTTAAACTGGCTCGCGCTCTAGAAGCGGCCGGTGTGCCAATCATTGGTACTTCACCGGATGCGATTGACCGCGCCGAAGACCGTGAGCGTTTCCAACAAGCGGTTGACCGCCTCAAGCTGAAGCAGCCAGAGAACGACACCGTGACTACCGTTGAAGAAGCGGTACGCAGCGCTGAGCGCATCGGTTACCCACTGGTAGTTCGTCCATCTTACGTACTGGGTGGTCGCGCCATGGAAATCGTGTATGACGAAGTCGACTTGCGTCGTTACTTCAACGAAGCGGTAAGCGTGTCTAACGAATCGCCAGTACTGCTGGATAGCTTCCTGAACGACGCTATCGAAGTAGACATCGACGCCATCTGTGACGGCAAAGACGTGGTGATTGGCGGCATCATGGAGCACATCGAGCAAGCCGGTGTTCACTCTGGTGACTCTGCCTGTTCACTGCCTCCATACACCCTGAGCCCGCAAATTCAAGACCGTCTGCGCGAGCAAGTACGTGCCTTGGCTTTGGAGCTGGGCGTAATCGGCCTGATGAACACGCAGTTCGCGATTAAGGGCGATGACATCTACCTTATCGAAGTGAACCCACGTGCTGCGCGTACTGTGCCGTTCGTATCGAAGGCCACCGGCGTGCCAATCGCCAAGGTTGCTGCGCGGGTAATGGCCGGTAAAACTCTGGCAGAACAGGGCTTCACCAAAGAAGTGATCCCACCGTTCTACTCAGTGAAAGAAGTGGTACTGCCGTTCAACAAGTTCCCGGGTGTTGACCCAATCTTGGGCCCTGAGATGCGCTCTACCGGTGAGGTAATGGGCGTCGGTGATACCTTCGCTGAAGCCTACGCTAAAGCTGAGCTGGGCATCGGTAACGATGGTCCTAAGAGCGGGCGTGCGCTGCTGTCGGTTCGTCACTCAGACAAGCACCGCGTTGCTGAGCTGGCTAAGAAGCTGGTTGAGCTGGGCTACGAGCTGGATGCAACCCACGGTACTGCCGTTATCTTGGGCGAAGCGGGAATTAACCCTCGCTTGGTGAACAAGGTACACGAAGGTCGTCCACACATCCTTGACCGCATGAAGAACGGCGAGTACGCCTACGTGGTAAATACCACCGAAGGCCGCCAGTCTATCGAAGACTCGCGTCAGCTACGTCGCGCAGCCCTGCGTTACAAGGTGAACTACACCACTACCCTGAATGGCGCATTCGCGACCTGTCAGGCCCACTCGGCCGATGACCGTGGCGTGGTGACTTCAGTGCAAGAGTTGCATCAGCGTATGAAGTAAGGAAAGCCCGCTTTCCTGACCGAAATGGCCAAGGCTTCACGCTTTTGTCATTTCGGGTTACACTGAAGACAAGATCTTAAGAATGCTGGCTATCAATTGATGGCCAGTTTTTTTTCTGTTCAAAGCGATTTAACGCTGTAAGCGATGAAGAGTTAATACTATGCAAGCAATCCCAATGACCGTGCGTGGCGCTGACCAGCTACGTGAGGAACTGGAACATCTGAAAACCGTGCGCCGCCCGGCAATCATCGATGCTATCGCTGAGGCCCGCGAGCATGGTGATTTAAAAGAAAATGCCGAGTACCACGCTGCGCGTGAGCAACAAGGTTTTTGCGAAGGCCGCATTCAGGAAATCGAAGCCAAGCTGAGCAACGTGCAGGTTATCGATGTCACCAAGATGCCAAACAACGGCAAAGTGATCTTCGGTGCCACCGTGACCCTGCTTAACTTGGATACCGAAGGCGAAGTGACCTACCAAATCGTGGGTGACGACGAGGCGGACCTAAAGCAGAACATGATCTCTGTAAACTCTCCAATTGCCCGTGCCCTGATTGGCAAGCAGTTGGATGACGAAGTCACCGTTCACACCCCCGGTGGTGAGGTGGACTACGAGATCACCGAGGTTGAGTACAAGTAACGACATCCGTAGGTCACATTCATGGTGTACCTTCGCTTTACTTGATTGATACGCAGCTTCGGCTGCGTTTTTCGTATTTAGAGGTATTACGTGTTAGAGCTGGATTACTCGCGCTATCAAGCGCTGATTTTTGATATGGATGGCACCTTGGTCGACTCTATGCCATCGCACTTAAAGGCATGGCAAGCGGCTTTGGAAGAGCAGGGGCTGCCGGTGGATATCGACTTTGTTGGAAAGCGCGGCGGTATGCCGACTCCCAAGATTGCCGACGAATACGCTAGTCACTTTGGCGTGAGCTTCGATAAGGACCAGTTGGTTAAAACTAAGAAAGCCACCTTCGATACACTGTGGCAGGAAGTGGCGCGCATTCCAGCTAGCGTAGCGGTTGCTGAGCAGTTCCAAGGCAAGCTACCGATAGCGGTGGGTACCGGCGCAGAGCGCAGTAATATGCAGCGGATCCTCGATAATCTGTCGCTGACAGAGATGTTCACCACCTTGGTGAGCGCCGATGAGGTGAAGGCGCACAAGCCTGAGCCCGATACCTTCTTATACGCCGCCAAGCAGATGAATACCGCACCTGAGCAATGCCTAGTGTTTGAAGACACTCCCTTTGGCCTGCAGGCTGCGCACAACGCCGGTATGGATTGCGTATTGGTATTGGATGGGCAACTGGCGGAATTCCATGCTTGTCCAGAGCATCAGACTGCATAAATCCTTATGCGTGCGATATTTGAACAATAACTCGCATTTTGATAGATTAATGACCAACCAGGGACGGGTAAACTGTTTATTTTGTTTTGCTAATTGGCATTTTCAGGTGGTAACAAATGCAAGTATCCCAAACTGGTTTCTCTGCAGCGCAATACCTTTCTTCCGCTGGCGATGCTCGGATCCAACCGACGCCGCCGCGCGATATCGTTGATCGCATCAAAGACGAGTACGACAAGCTCAGCCCTGAGCAGCAGTTGCAGGCGCGCCGGGCCGCTGAAGGCGCAGTAGCGGATTACCAAGCCGGTGAGCAAGCCAAGACCGATGCAAAGCGCAACACAGCCCTACAGGTCAATCAGGTGCAACATCAAGACAAGCTGGTGGATATCTACCTGCAGACCACCATGGGTGGCGACAAATCTGGCTCTTCACGTAGTGATGGTACCTGGACCACGGTGCAATCGATCAACGACAGCATCGAAAACCAGCAAAAAGTCGATCGCTACTTGAAGACCGCAGGTATCTATGCGCAAGTGCGTGATTGGGAGCAAGCCCCTCGCCCTGAGCTGTTAAACGAGCAGGTATAATACCAATCAGAACAAGTATCTGGTCATCTTTGCTGGTTAAAATCTTTGGTGACAGCGTCAGCGCTTTTGTAATTAGTCCACTAGTTACGGCAAGCCCTTCCTCGTCCTCAAAGATTTTTCCTGTGCAACATCTGAACATCTACTTATTCGGATTGGTATAAAAACGCAAAAAGCGGCCATGGGCCGCTTTTTAGTACGCTGTGCCGGTTAGGGCTACTTGCGAGGTAGTTCGATCTTTCGGTTTTCCGACGGGCGGTAAATCACCAGGATGTGACCGATGGTCTGTACCTTCACTGCCTTGGTGTTTGACACGATGGTGTCTGCAATCAATTGCTTCATTTCCCGATCGTCGGTGGGGATCTTCACCTTGATCAATTCGTGATGATCAAGTGCCAGCTCAATCTCGGCCATAATCCCCTCAGTCAAGCCATTGGCACCCAGCAAGACGACAGGCTTGAGCGGATGGGCCAAGGACTTAAGGTGTTGTTTCTGCTTATTACTCAGTTGCATAGAAATTTTCTACTGACTCGGGGTTGAAAACCCTTATTTTAGCGCCATCTCTAGGCTATTACTATGTAATCGTCCTAACTAAATACTATTCGGTAAGTTTTCGGTGACCAAAAAGAAACATTCAGCCAGCTCTAAGCGCTGGTTAAACGAACATTTTGATGACCATTACGTCCAACAAGCGCAGAAACAAGGCCTGCGCTCACGGGCGGTTTTCAAGATTGAAGAGATCCAGCAAAAGGACAAACTGCTAAAGTCGGGCATGACGGTTGTCGACCTTGGGGCTGCCCCGGGGGGATGGTCGCAATACGCGGTGGAACAGGTGGGCATGGATGGCCATGTGATTGCCTGTGACATCTTGCAGATGGACCCAATTGCTGGCGTCGATTTCTTGTGCGGCGATTTCCGAGAAGAAGCCGTGCTGAATGCTTTGTTGGAGCGTATTGGCGACAACAAGGTCGATGTGGTGATGTCAGATATGGCGCCGAATATGAGCGGCAACAAAGCCGTTGATCAATCGGGTGCAATGTATTTGGTTGAGCTGGCCTTGGATATGTGCCGAGAGGTACTGGCACCGAAAGGCAGCTTTGTGGTCAAAGTATTCCAAGGAGAAGGTTTTGACCAATATCTGCAGGAAGTACGTAGTATGTTCAGTAGCGTCAAAACCCGTAAACCAGACTCTTCACGTGCCCGTTCCCGTGAAGTCTATTTGGTAGCTAGTGGTTTTAAACTGTAGTACGCTAACTAAAGTTACCTTTTATTTACAGATGAGGTTTTCGTCTTGAGTGACATGGCAAAAAATCTGATTTTGTGGCTGGTCATCGCGGTAGTTTTGATGTCGGTTTTTCAAAGCTTTAGCCCCGATTCCAGTAGTGGTCGTCAAATGGACTACGCAACGTTTGTAAGGGAAGTCAATCACGGCCAGATCCGCGAAGTGAAGATTTCTGGGCAGGAGATCAACGGTGTCAAACGCACCGGCGAGCAATTCACTACTCTGATCCCATATCCAGATCGTGACCTGTTGAATGACCTTATCAAACAAGATGTGAAAGTGATTGGTGAGAAGCCGGAAGAACAAGGCTTACTGACTTCGATTTTTATTTCTTGGTTCCCGATGCTATTGCTGATCGGGGTGTGGATCTTCTTTATGCGTCAGATGCAAGGCGGCGGCGGTAAGGGCGCGATGTCCTTCGGCAAGAGCAAGGCGCGTCTGATGAGTGAAGACCAAATCAAAACCACCTTTGCCGATGTTGCTGGTTGCGACGAAGCCAAAGAAGAAGTGGCAGAGCTGGTTGACTACCTGCGCGACCCAACCAAGTTCCAAAAGCTGGGCGGTAAGATCCCGACTGGTGTGTTGATGGTAGGTCCTCCGGGTACCGGTAAAACCTTGCTGGCCAAAGCGATTGCTGGTGAAGCGAAGGTACCGTTCTTTACCATCTCCGGTTCTGACTTTGTTGAGATGTTCGTGGGTGTGGGTGCCTCTCGTGTTCGCGACATGTTCGAGCAAGCGAAAAAGTCTGCGCCTTGCATCATCTTTATCGATGAGATTGATGCGGTAGGCCGTCAGCGTGGTGCTGGTCTGGGTGGTGGTCACGATGAGCGTGAGCAAACCCTTAACCAGATGCTGGTTGAGATGGATGGTTTCGAAGGTAACGAAGGTATTATTGTTATCGCTGCGACTAACCGTCCTGACGTACTGGACCCTGCACTGTTGCGCCCCGGTCGTTTCGACCGTCAGGTGACCGTTGGTCTGCCAGATGTACGTGGCCGCGAGCAAATCCTTAAGGTACACATGCGCAAAGTGCCGCTGGCCGATGGCGTTGACGCGGCGGTAATCGCCCGCGGTACCCCTGGCTTCTCCGGTGCCGATTTGGCGAACCTAGTGAACGAGGCAGCCTTGTTTGCAGCCCGAGGTAACAAACGTACCGTTGCCATGGAAGAGTTCGAAAAAGCCAAAGACAAGATCATGATGGGTGCTGAGCGCAAGTCCATGGTGATGACCGAAAGCGAGAAAGAGATGACCGCTTACCACGAAGCGGGTCACGCCATCGTTGGTCGCTTGGTGCCAGAGCACGACCCAGTTTACAAGGTAAGTATTATTCCACGTGGCCGCGCGTTGGGTGTGACCATGTACTTGCCTGAGCAAGACCGGGTGAGTCACAGCAAGCAGCACTTGGAGAGTATGATCTCCAGTCTTTATGGGGGCCGACTTGCTGAGAAGATCATCTACGGTGATGACAAAGTCTCCACCGGTGCGTCTAATGATATTGAGCGCGCTACCGAGATTGCTCGCAAGATGGTGACCCAGTGGGGTCTGTCTGAGTCGATGGGGCCACTTCTGTACGCCGATGAAGAAGGCGAGGTGTTCTTGGGCCGCACTGCGGCAAAGTCGAAACATATGTCAGATGACACTGCCAAGGCGATTGACCATGAGATCCGTGCCGTTATCGACCGCAACTACTCGCGCGCAGAAAATCTGCTGAACGAGAACATGGACATCTTGCATGCCATGAAAGATGCGTTGATGAAGTATGAGACCATCGATGCCAAGCAAATCGATGATCTGATGGAGCGCAAAGACCCTCGTCCACCTGCGGATTGGGATCAAGATAGCAGCAGCTCAGGCGGTAGCGATGACAACTCCGGCGCCAGCACGGTGGCCGAAGAAGACAAGCCAAAGGCAAGTGGCGACAGCCCAATGTCTGAAGACCCGGCTCAGTAATCAATAAGAACTAGTGCCCCGCGCAAGCGGGGCTTTTTCGTCTATGAAGCAAGCATTTCCTTTTCAACTCGCTGGACGTCGCTTCCAGCACCCCATTGTGATGGGGATCCTCAATGTCACCCCTGATTCGTTCTCCGATGGCGGCAGCTATCTAAACATCGACAGCGCGGTACAACAGGCGCTCAAGATGCTTGATGATGGCGCCCAGATTATCGATATCGGTGGTGAATCGACCCGACCGGGCGCCCCGGAGGTGTCATTGGACGAAGAGCTGTCACGCACCATTCCGGTTATTGAAGCCATCCGTCAGCGCAGCGATTGTTTGATTTCCATCGACACCTATAAAGCGCAGGTAATGCGCGAGGCGGTAGCGGCGGGTGCCAGTATGATCAATGATGTCTGCGCACTTAATCAGCCGGGCGCGCTGCAAGCGGCGGCTGAGCTGCAGGTGCCGGTTTGCCTCATGCATATGCAAGGCAAGCCGCGGACTATGCAGGCTGACCCGCAGTATCGCGAAGTGGTGGCAGACATTGCCGAGTTCTTAGCGGAGCGTGTGGCGGCCTGCGAGCAAGCAGGATTGGCCAAGGAGCTATTAGTCCTTGATCCGGGCTTTGGCTTCGGTAAAACCTTGCAGCACAATCTCGAGTTGTTGGCGCGGCTCGAAGAATTTCATCAATTCGGCTTGCCTATATTGGCAGGGATGTCGAGAAAGAGTATGTTTGGGCAACTGTTGGATCGCTCAGTAGAGCAGCGTTTGGCGGGAAGCCTAGCGGGCGCCATGCTGGCAGCGCAACAACACGCTCAGGTTCTGCGGGTGCACGATGTTGCGCAAACCCGCGATGTATTGGACGTATTAGAAGCAGTAGCAAAGAGTAAGCTATGACTAGAAAATATTTTGGCACTGATGGCGTGCGTGGCAAGGTCGGTGAGTACCCAATTACTCCAGATTTTGCACTTAAGTTAGGTTGGGCTGCTGGCAAGGTGCTCTCAAGCCAGGGAACCCGTAAAGTACTTATCGGTAAAGACACCCGTATCTCCGGCTATATGCTTGAGTCAGCACTCGAAGCGGGTCTGTCTTCAGCGGGTGTGCAAGCCAGTTTTGTTGGCCCGATGCCAACCCCAGCCGTTGCCTACCTAACACGTACTTTCCGCGCTGAGGCGGGCATTGTTATTTCTGCATCGCACAACCCTTACTATGACAACGGTATTAAATTCTTCTCTGCCGATGGCACCAAGTTGCCAGACGATGTTGAGCTGGCGATTGAGCAGCAGCTGGATAACCCGATTACCTGTGTCGAGTCAAACATGCTCGGTAAAGCCAAGCGCATCGAAGATGCGGTTGGCCGTTATATCGAGTTTTGTAAGAGTACCTTCCCAAATCGCTTTAGCCTCAGCGGCCTGCGTATCGTGGTAGATTGTGCCAACGGTGCAACCTATCACATAGCACCGAAGGTGTTTGCCGAGCTAGGCGCTGAAGTTATTGCTATCGCCAATCAGCCCGACGGCCTGAATATCAACGAGCGTTGCGGCGCTACCAACACTAAGCTGTTGGCTGAAGAGGTGCTTAAGCACCGCGCCGATCTCGGTATTGCCTTCGATGGTGATGGTGACCGGGTGATGATGATTGACGGCGATGGTCAGCAAGTCGATGGTGACGAAATCCTGTATATCTTGGCGTGTGATGCCCAAGATACCGGCCGCTTGAACGGTGGGGTGGTGGGCACGCTGATGACCAACCTGGCCTTCGAGCAAGCCATGGAAGCGCGCAATATTCCCTTTGTTCGCGCGAAAGTAGGTGATCGCTACGTGATGGAGCAGTTGTTAGAGCACGGCTGGGCATTTGGTGGTGAGAACTCTGGACATATTATCTGCCTTGAGCACACCACTACTGGCGACGGTATTGTAGCTGCCCTGCAAGTGCTGGCGGCGATGCTGAGTAAAGGGGAAGATCTGCGCGGACTACTCAAAGACCTCACCTTGTACCCACAACTGCTGGTGAACGTGCGCTTCCAAGGCGATAGCGATCCACTCTCCAGTGAAGTGGTGCAACAAGCTCAGGCTGAAGCAGAGGCGAAGCTTGCCGGTAATGGCCGGGTACTGTTGCGGAAGTCAGGTACCGAGCCGCTGCTACGGGTGATGGTTGAAGGGCGTGACTCGGCCTTGGTAGAGAGCTGTGCTCAGTCCATTGCCGATGCAGTCAAAGTGGCCTGCGCGTAACACGCGGGTCAGATCTGCACACAAATCCAGCGATTGAATACCTATAGCCAATTTTTTGCGCTAAGCGCTTGTATTGGCTAACTAGGTTCGCTACTATCTCGCCCGCTTTGGTGACTCGTGTTTCTCAAAGGGGCGAGCGCAAGTTAGTCCTACACATAGGTGAAGAGAATGTACGAAATTTTACTGGTATTGTTTCTGTTAGTCGCCTTAGCCTTAATCGGCTTGGTTATGATCCAGCAAGGTAAAGGTGCTGGCATGGGCGCGTCTTTTGGTTCTGGTGCTTCGAATACTGTTTTCGGCGCAACCGGCTCAGGTAACTTCCTGACCCGCAGTACCGCAATCTGTGCGACCCTGTTTTTCGTAATTAGTTTGCTGTTGGGTAACCTCACAACAAAGCAAACCAAGCAAAACGATGTAGAACAAGATCTGTCTGCACCAGCTTTCGAGGTGGTGATTCCGGACGCTGACGTACCTTCAGCTCCAGTTAGCCCGGATTCAGACGTTCCGAACTAAGTTTCTTGCCGAGGTGGTGGAATTGGTAGACACGCTATCTTGAGGGGGTAGTGTCCTATGGACGTGCGGGTTCAAGTCCCGCTCTCGGCACCAAAGTTTAGTTTTGCAAGATGCCAGAGTGATTGTTATAATCCTCGGCAATTTCGGACGCGGGGTGGAGCAGCCTGGTAGCTCGTCGGGCTCATAACCCGAAGGTCGTCGGTTCAAATCCGGCCCCCGCAACCAATCTCATCCGATATGAGATAGCGAAACGGCTCAGCTAGTAAAAAGCCCCGCATTATCGGGGCTTTTTGTCATCTTAAAGCCGCACTTTTAAGTGCTAGAACTGGGCTCTATAAGCCCTTTTTTTGTTTCTGGAGGGGAACCTTGGCTAGTTTAGAACAACGACTCACTGACATGTTACGACCTGCTGTAGAGGCCACTGGCTTCGAACTGTGGGGGATTGAGTATGTTAGTGCCGGTAAACACTCCATTGTGCGTGTTTACATCGACCACGAGAACGGCATCACCGTTGACGACTGTGCAGAAGTTAGTCGTCAAGTCAGTGCCGTACTGGATGTGGAAGACCCAATCAGCACCGAATATAACCTAGAGGTTTCCTCGCCAGGATTAGAACGCCCGCTGTTCACGGCTGAGCAATTTGCTCTCTGTGTGGGTGAAGTTGCATTCCTGCAAACCCGTATGGCGGTTGAAAACCGTCGTAAGTGGCAGGGTGTAATCGTCGCGGTAGAAGGCGACATGGTGACTCTTGACGTCGACCAACAGCAACACCGTTTAGCGCTGAGCAACGTGCAAAAAGCGCATATTGTCCCCCAGTTTGACTAAAGAGGCTCAGGAATGAACAAAGAAGTCTTGTTGGTAGTTGACGCGGTCTCCAATGAAAAGGCCCTGCCGCGTGAGCGTATCTTCGAAGCGATGGAAATTGCTTTGGCGACCGCTACCAAGAAAAAATATGAAGGCGATATCGAAGTTCGTGTAGATATCGACCGTAAAAGTGGCAACTTCGATACCTTCCGTCGCTGGATGGTGGTTGAAAACGAAGAAGCCATTGAACACCCATTCCGTGAGATCACCCTCGAAGCCGCGCGCATCGACGAGCCAGAGATCGAACTGGGTGACTACGTAGAAGAACAGATTGAATCGGTTGTGTTCGACCGCATCACTACCCAAACCGCTAAGCAGGTTATCGTGCAAAAAGTACGTGAAGCCGAGCGCGCTCAAGTGGTTGAGCAGTACGTTGACCAAGTCAACGACTTGGTTACTGGTGTGGTGAAGAAAGTAACCCGCGACAACATCATCGTAGATCTGGGTAATAACGCAGAAGCCGTTATCCACCGTGAAGAGCAGCTTCCACGTGAAGCGTTCCGCCCGGGTGACCGTGTTCGCGGCCTGCTTTACGACGTACGTCCAGAAGCACGTGGCGCGCAGCTGTTTATGAGCCGTACCCGTCCGGAAATGCTGATTGAGCTGTTCCGCATCGAGGTGCCAGAAATCGCTGAAGAGATGATCGAGCTCAAAGGCGCTGCCCGTGACCCAGGTTCTCGCGCCAAGATCGCCGTGAAAACCAACGACCGTCGCATCGACCCTGTGGGCGCTTGTGTTGGTATGCGTGGTGCGCGCGTTCAAGCGGTATCAGGCGAGCTTGGTAACGAGCGTGTGGATATCGTGCTGTGGGACGACAATCCAGCTCAGTTCGTGATTAACGCCATGGCACCAGCAGAAGTCGCTTCCATCATCGTTGATGAAGACAGCAACTCAATGGACATCGCCGTTGAGCAAGATAACTTGGCTCAAGCGATTGGCCGTAACGGTCAAAACGTACGTCTGGCTTCTCAGCTAACCGGCTGGGAGCTGAATGTAATGACCGTTGACGACATGCAGAACAAGCACCAGGAAGAAGCCCAGCGCTCTATCGACCTGTTCACTGCACATCTGGATATCGATGACGACTTCGCCATTGTGTTGGTTGAAGAAGGCTTCACCACTTTGGAAGAGATTGCTTACGTACCAGCGTCTGAGCTGATGAGCATCGACGGTCTGGACGAAGAAACCGTGAGCGAGCTGCGTGAACGCGCTAAAGCGGCTCTGGTGACTGAAGCATTGGCGAAAGAAGAGTCACTGGAAAATGCTGAGCCAGCAGATGACCTGCTGAACTTGGAAGGCTTGGATCGCCACTTAGCCTTCGTAATGGCAAGCAAAGGGGTGGTTACCCTGGAAGATCTTGCCGAGCAGGGCGTTGATGATCTTGAAGAGATCGAAGAGCTTTCAGCTGAGAAAGCTGCAGAACTAATTATGGCCGCCAGACAGATTTGCTGGTTCGGCGACGAAGAATAAGGTCGACGGAGGAATTATACCCGATGACAGAGGTTTCCATTAAGCAACTCGCCACCGATATTGGCACCACTGAAGATAAGCTGGTTCAGCAATTTGCTGACGCAGGTATCAGCAAAGCTCAGGGTGACATGGTGACTGAAGCAGAGAAAAGCACCCTGCTCAAGCACCTGAAAGAGCAGCATGGCGAGCAAGACAGCAATCCAAGCCGTATGACCCTTAAGCGCACCACTAAGAGCACGCTTAACATCGGCTCAGGTGGTAAGCAGCGCACCGTTCAAGTAGAGACGCGTAAGAAGCGCACCTACGTGAAGCGCAGCGCCGTTGAAGAACAAGCACGTAAAGAGGCGGAAGAGAAAGCCCGCATCGAGGCTGAAGAAGCCGCACGTCGCGAAGCTGAAGAGAAAGCGCGTCTAGAAGCAGAAGCCAAGGCGAAGAAAGAAGCCGAAGCAAAAGCTAAGCAAGAGGCTGACGCGAAAGCCAAGGCTGAAGCGCAAACTAAAGCGGCTGATGCGCCTGCGGAAGAGCCTGCAGCGCCGAAAACCGCTGAAGAGATCGCTGCTGAAAAAGAAGCGGCTGAGCTACTTAAGCTGCGCGAAGACGAAGCTAAGCGTAAAGCGGAAGAAGAAGCGCGCGTTAAAGCAGAAGAAGCTAAGCGTTTGGCTGAAGAGAATGCCGCACGCTGGGCCAAAGAAGAAGCTGAGCGTAAGAAACGTGAAGAGACGTCTGATTACCACACCACGACCTCTACCTATGCCCGTCAGGCAGAAGATGATCAAGAGCGTCGTGATGAGGCCCCTCGCCGTAAGAAGCGCAAGAAGGCTGCCGGTAACGATGATCGTAACAACAACCGCCGCGGTGGCCGTAAAGGCAAGCGTCAGGTAGCGACTCCAAGCTCTATCCAGCATGGCTTTAACAAGCCAGCACAGCCGGTTGAGCGTGAAGTGCGCATTGGCGAAACCATCTCTGTTGGCGAGCTGGCTAACAAGATGGCGGTGAAAGCCACTGAAGTGATCAAGGCGATGATGAAGATGGGCGCCATGGCAACCATCAACCAAGTTATCGACCAAGAGACTGCGCAGCTGGTTGCTGAAGAAATGGGTCACAAGGTTGTTCTGGTTAAAGAGAACGCCCTTGAAGAGCAGGTGATGCAAGAAGCTGAGTCTACTGGCGAGCAAGAAACACGTGCACCAGTTGTGACCATCATGGGCCACGTTGACCACGGTAAGACCTCGCTACTGGATTACATCCGTAAAGCGAAGATTGCAGACGGCGAAGCCGGTGGTATTACCCAGCACATCGGTGCATACCACGTTGAAACCAACGGCAACATGATTACCTTCCTGGATACGCCTGGACACGCAGCGTTTACCTCGATGCGTGCTCGCGGTGCCAAGGCAACCGATATCGTGGTTCTGGTAGTTGCTGCCGATGACGGCGTAATGCCACAAACCATTGAAGCAATTCAGCACGCTAAAGCCGCTGAAGTGCCTTTGGTTGTTGCAGTGAACAAGATCGATAAAGAAACCGCTGATCCAGACCGCGTTAAAACCGAGCTGGCTCAACACGAAGTTATCCCAGAAGATTGGGGCGGTGAGAACCAGTTCGTACACGTATCGGCCAAGAGCGGTGAAGGTATCGACGATCTGCTAGATGCTATCTTGCTGCAATCTGAAGTACTGGAACTGACTGCAAGCCACGCGGGTGCAGCTTCAGGTGTGGTTATCGAATCACGTCTGGACAAAGGCCGCGGCCCGGTTGCGTCTATCCTGGTTCAACAAGGTGAGCTGAACAAAGGCGATATCATCCTGTGTGGTCTGGAGTACGGTCGTATCCGTGCGATGAAAGATGAGAACGGTAAAGATATCGACACCGCTGGTCCGTCTATCCCCGTAGAGATTCTGGGTCTGTCTGGCGTACCGCAAGCCGGTGACGAAGCCACTGTAGTGCGCGACGAGCGTAAAGCCCGTGAAGTTGCCCTGTACCGTCAAGGCAAGTTCCGCGACGTGAAACTGGCGCGTCAGCAGAAGGCCAAGCTGGAGAACATGTTCGCCAACATGACCGAAGGCGAGGTTCAAGAGCTGAATATCGTACTGAAGGCCGACGTACAAGGTTCACTGGAAGCGATTGCCGACTCACTGGTGAAACTGTCTACCGACGAAGTGAAGGTAAGCATCATCGGTCGTGGTGTAGGTGGTATCACCGAAACCGACGCGACCTTGGCGGCTGCCTCGAACGCTATCGTACTGGGCTTTAACGTACGTGCTGACGCGACTGCCCGTCGTGTTATCGACTCAGAAAGCGTTGAACTGCGTTACTACAGCGTAATCTACGACCTAATCGATGAAGTGAAGAGCGCGATGAGCGGTCTACTGGCTCCTGAGTTCAAACAGGAAATCATCGGTCTGGCTGAAGTACGTGACGTGTTCAAGTCGCCTAAGCTTGGTGCCATTGCCGGTTGTATGGTGGTTGACGGTATCGTTAAGCGCTCTAACCCAATCCGCGTACTTCGTGAGAACGTAGTTATCTACGAAGGTGAACTGGAATCACTACGTCGCTTTAAAGACGACGTAGCGGAAGTTCGTAACGGTATGGAGTGTGGTATCGGCGTTAAGAACTATAATGATGTTCGCGTTGGTGACCAAATCGAAGTATTCGAAGTGGTAGAAGTTAAACGTAGCATCTAAGCCACGACGATATTATTGAAAATGGGGGCTTAGGCCCCCATTTGTTATTTATAGACTTATAGAAGTTTTTCATAGCCCTGTGTGAGTTGCATACCGCATAGGGGTAGAGGAGAAGCAGTATGCCAAGAGAATTTAGTCGCCCGGATCGGGTTGCCCAACAGATCCAAAAAGAAGTCGCTGTGATCTTGCAGCGCGAAATCCGCGACCAACGTTTGGGCCTGACCACTGTGTCAGAAGTTGAAGTCACTCGCGACCTGGCTTACGCCAAGGTGTTCGTGACCTTCTTAAATGACGACGCCGAGTCAGTTAAAGGCGGTATGGAAGCGCTCGAAGAGCATGGCCCATACATCCGCCACATGCTCGCCAAGCAAATGCGCCTGCGCGCCGTACCAGAGTTGCGCTTCCAGTATGACCGCAGTCTGCAAGAAGGTCTGCGTATGTCTGAGCTGGCAAGCCAAGCGGTAAAAGAAGACCAAAAGAAAGCTGAGCAGAGCGGCCGCTCTGACGAAGGTGAGGAAGCCTAATGGGGCGTCGTCGTAACAAAGGCCGTCCGGTGGACGGCATCTTGCTGCTGAACAAGCCAACTGGCGCGTCATCGAACAATGTGCTGCAGCAGGTAAAGCGTATCTACTTTGCCCAAAAGGCCGGTCATACCGGCGCGCTGGACCCACTAGCCACCGGGATGCTGCCGATCTGTCTGGGTGAGGCCACCAAGTTTTCCCAGTACTTGCTCGACTCCGACAAGCGTTACCAAGTTACCGCTAAGTTGGGGGTACGTACCGACACCTCGGATTCCGACGGTGAAGTGGTGCAAACCCGCCCGGTTGAGGTAACAGAGCAGCAAGTCCGTGATGCCTTGCCGCAGTTCACCGGCAAAATTGAGCAAGTGCCCAGCATGTACTCAGCGCTTAAGTATCAGGGTAAGCCCCTGTACTACTATGCCCGTGAAGGTATTGAAGTGCCGCGTGAGTCGCGCCCGATTGAGGTGTTCGAGAACAACTTTATCTCGCTTGATGGCGATGAGCTTAGCCTAGATATCCACTGCTCTAAAGGCACCTACATCCGCACCATCATCGATGATCTGGGTGAGCTGCTGGGCTGTGGTGCGCACGTGATTAAGCTACACCGCTCGCAGGTGGCCGATTACCCGGCCGATCAGATGGTGACCATCGAGCAGCTAGAGTACATCTTCGATTACGCCAAGGCGCAAGATGTACCGCCACGCGAAGAGCTGGACCCACTGTTGTTGCCTATGGACACCGCGGTAGCCAGCCTGCCAGAGGTCGTGCTTCCCGATGCCATCGGCGATTACTTGATGCACGGCCAGGCTGTGCAAGTGGCGGGTGCGCCATTGCAAGGCCAGTTCCGCATCTATATCGGCGAGGCGCGTCGTTTCGTGGGTATTGGGGAGCTGAATGACGATGGCTTGGTTGCTCCGAAGCGGCTGATCCAATCTGAACAGGCACAATCTTAAGCTTTTCAAGGTGAGTGGCGCATGTGGCGCTATCTCGCCTTGCATCTCCATGGCGTGGGCTTTATAATGCGCCGCCTCCATTGCTGAACTAGTGATTGGCAATGGTTTTAACTTACATCCATTAGGAGTTTATTATGTCACTAAGCGCTGCTGAAAAAGCATCGATTGTAGCCGAGTACGCTCGTGTTGAAGGCGATACCGGTTCTCCAGAAGTACAAGTTGCACTGTTGACTGCTCAAATCAACCACCTGCAAGGTCACTTCAAAAAGCACATCCACGATCACCACAGCCGTCGTGGTCTACTGCGCATGGTTAGCCAGCGTCGTAAAATGCTTGACTACCTGAAACGTAAAGACGTTGAAGCGTACCAAGCACTGATCGCTAAACTGGGTCTGCGTCGCTAAGCGATTCGCAAACGCCAAGATCATCAAACGCCAGTCTTATGACTGGCGTTTTTCGTTATCAGTATTAAACCACCTCCTATGGAGGTGGTGATCGTTCTTGTGGGCTTTGCCCGAAGAGCGCTCATGTTAGAAGGTTCAACCTGTTTGTAACCAGCAAATAGGAGAACAACTAACATGAGCAGATATGAATCCGCTTCACACGTATTCTATCGTTGTCAGTATCACATCGTCTGGACGCCAAAGTACAGATTCAAGCTCCTGAAGGGGAGCTTAGGCAAAGAGTTGCATAGAGGGCTCTACATCTACAGCTCAATGAAGAAATGCAAAATCGTTGAACTAAATGTTCAAATTGACCATGTCCATTTGGTTGTCAGGATGCCCCCGAGCCT
>NZ_AUBZ01000010.1 GCF_000429505.1 Aliagarivorans taiwanensis DSM 22990
ACCTTCAGAGATTTAAAAAGCCCGGCCTTCGGTTTTGGGTTGCGGCATAGTCGCAGCCGCTGCCCTAAGCGCTTTGACATCATGTTGCTGATCGCATTACTGCTGGAATTGGTCCTGCACTGGGTTGGTCTGTTTGCGTGTAAATCCGGTTGGCATAAACACTTTCAGGCAAACACAGTGCGAGACCGAAATGTGTTGTCACTGCTGCGGCTGGGCAAAGAGGTGCTCAGGCGCGGAGGATGCTATCGGCTAAAAGTTCGAGACATAAAATGGGCGATACTGGCATTTATCCGGCAGCTGAGAAAAAACAGCTATGTTTTCACAGAATTATGAGGGGATCCCTCAGAGCTATGCGGTGAGTGCATTTTAAGGGTTAAGGAATACTAGTGATGAAGCAGGTTATTGTGATCACCGGAGCGACCGGGGGTATTGGTCAGTTGTTGGTGAAGAACCTTTGTGGAGGTCATCGCCATATCGTCTGCGTTGGGCGTAGAGAGGGCGCCTTGCAGCGCCTTGTCGATGACACTTGCGCAGAGAAGGGGCTGAGTGAGGTCGATATCTCTTACGTGGTAGCAGACATGAGCGAGCCGGTTGCGGTGGAATCGGCAGCGATGACGGTGGCAGCGCGCCATGGTCATATCGATATGTGGATCAACAACGTCGGGGTAAACAATCACGCAGCGATGGGGCCGACCTGGGACGTGGATGCCAGCGAGTGGTGGAAGGAGGTTCAGCTAAACCTGTTTACCGCTTATCTGGGCAGTGCGGCGGCAGCGAAGGCGATGAAACCGCAGGCGCGCGGCTACATCGTAAATCTAGGTGGTGGTGGTGCCGACAAGCCGAAGCCCTTTGGCTCTGCCTACGGCAGTGCTAAGGCAGCGATTGTGAAGTTTAGCGAAACCCTCAACCAAGAGTTGATTGAACAAGGGCTGGGGTTGCGCGCATTTTGCTTTAATCCGGGCTTTATTCGTAATCAACGCACCGAGACGCTGGTGGCATCGGAGGTGGCTAAAAAGTACATGCCAAACCTGGAGGAGGTGTTGAACAGCGGGGCGATGTCGGACATTGCCGATTCGGTTGCGCTGCTGGAAGCCATCCTTAGCGGAGATCTCGACAAACTAAGTGGCCGCTACCTGTTAGCAGACTCCTTCCAAGAGGACATCCAGCAGCCGCTAAGTGACCAACTACTCCTGCTGCGTCATCAGCGTTAACTCTCAAACTGGGCAGCTAAGAGCATCAACTAAAAGCACCAGCTGCCCATCTGCCACTTGGCTACATCCCATAACGAAAGGCTTTTCCCACCTCGACCATATCCCGGTGCACTGGCGCAAGGGCACTGGCATAGCTGGCGAGTAGCTGCAGGGTGTAGGCGCTGCGTTGTTGCATCTGTGGGTCGCTGCAATCCAGCTGGTCATTTAGCAGGCTTTCGCAGTAACGAAAGATCAGGTGATCCGGCAAAAAGCACAGATGGTTATTCTTGCTGCCGCTCATGCGCAGCTCGCTGATTGGATACACGCCATTTAGGCTGGCAGATACGCTGACCAGCAGGGCGGGCTTGTGGGCCAGCTCATAGTCAGTGGCCAGCATCAGAAAGTTCTTTAGTGCCGGGGTGGCCATGCCGTGCCACTCTGGGGTGATCAGCACCAAGGCATCTGCTTGCTTAAGCTGCTTGGCGATTTCGCGCCAGCCCTGCCACTCTTCCGTGTCTTGCCATACTCCTTCGTTCCATAAGGGAAGGGCAAGCTGGTGAAGATCCAGCACTTGGCTTTGGCTGAACTGAGCGGTGGACAGCTTCTCCAGGTAGCGGGCAACCCGCAGGCTTTGTGAGTCAGCACGTTGGCTGGCCGAGACGATACAGAGGTTCATAACAACTCCTTTTGTGAAAAGTGATTAAGGGTGGGGTGTTGTGAAGTGTGCTGACGGCGCTCACCTTGGCTGGCGAGCACAATCGATAGCAAGATTGCCGCTGCGCCAAGGCCTTGCAGCAAGGTCAGGCTTTGGTCCAGCAGCAGGTAGCCGAGCACACTGGCCGAAACACTGCTCAAAAAGCCCAGAAAAGACACCGTGACCGGGTCGAGCTTCTCAATACCGCGAAACCACAGGGTATAAGCGAGCAGAGCTCCCACCAGGCTGAGGTAGCCAAAACCAAGGTAGTTTAGCGCACTGAGCGTCGGCGGCAGCGGCTCCACTAACAGCGTTATCGGTAGCAACATCAGGCCACCGAACAGTAGCTGCCAGCCGGTAAAGCCCAGCATACTCATGCCTTTAGGGCGGCCCCATCGCTTGGTTAGCGTGACCCCCACCGCCATACTTAGCGCACCCAATAGCGCCAAAGCGATCCCGGCTGGGTCGAGCTGAGCCTGTTGATTGACGACTAGCAGGCCTATCCCGACCAACCCCACAATGCCTGCCAGCAGCTGCTGGGGCCGAACGCTGCTGCCAAGCAACAAGCGCGAGAGCGCCATCACCAGCAAGGGCTGAATCGCCATCAGCATGGCGGCGATGCCGCCGGGTAAGCGCTCTGCCGAGTAGAACAGGCAGTAGAAGAACAGCCCAATATTGAGCAGGCCCAACAGCGGCAGGCGCAGCCACCATTGGCCTTGCAGCCCTTGCCGGGTCAGCAGCAATAGCAGGGCGCCTGCCGGCAGTGCCCGCAGGGTGGCTGCAAGCAGTGGGCTGTTTGGCGGCAAGGCCTGGGTGGTCACCACATAGCTGCTGCCCCAAATGATCGGTGCCAGTGCTGTTAGTGCCAGCAGTGGGAAAGTGTGTCGCGCTTGCATAGGGTGCTTACCTCCCTTGTAAGTGGAGTATTGTCTTGATGAAATATATCTTTCTAAAAAGATACTTTTTAGAAAATAGTGGGAGTTTAACTTTTGATCAAGTATCTTTTTGAAAAGATATTGATTGGAGGACGGTATGTCCCAAGACAAAGTCGATAGCATCCTTGCCCAGTGGCAACAGGTTAGGCCCGCTCTCGACTGCTCGGCGATGGGCGTGGTGGGGCGTTTGCGGCAAACCAGCAACCTGTGGAAGAGCCAGCTAGATCCAGTATTTAAGCAACATGGCTTAAGCGCGGTGGAGTTCGACATTCTGGCCACCATGCGCCGCTGCGATCAGCCACTCACACCGACTCAGCTCTATCAGACCTTGATGCTCTCCTCGGGGGCGGTGAGTACCCGGATTGAGCAGTTGGTACAACGGGGCTTAGTGGAGCGCTTGGCCAGCCAGCAGGATCGCCGTAGCTGCGAGGTGAAACTCACCGAGGCCGGGGTTGCGCTGGTGGATCAGGCGGTCAATGCCCATGTGGCAAATATGGATCGCATGCTGCAGGTGCTAGATGCCGACGAGCAGCAGCAGCTAGCTGTGCTACTTAAGAAAGTGTTGCTGGCCGCTGACTAGGTCTGCAGCGGCCATTTCCTGATGGATAATGCCTACATTCAGGCAAGCGTGGGTGATGCGTTGAGGCTACGCCAGTTTAGGATCTGCTTACGATAAAGAAGCAAACTGACTACCCAGGTGCTGAGTTCGCATACCGGTGCCACCCACCAGATGGCGCTTGCTCCAAATAACTGTGGCATCAGTGCTAGCATTAACATGGTCAGAACAAAGCCGCGCCTGCATCGATAGCAGGCCTGCTCGCTTGGTTGCCTCTAGCGCGGTAAACAAGCCTGATGTCACCACGTTTATTCCCATAAACAGAAAGCTAAGGCTGAAAACCCGCAAGATGTGGTGGGACTGTTCGACCAGAGAGTGGCCATCGAGAAAGGCTGAGGCGATCACATCGCCAAACAGATAAATCCCCAGATAGCTCACCACACAGATGGCCAAGGCGCTACGTAGGGTCAGCCCGCTGACTTTTTCAATACTGAGAATATCGCCTCGACCACGGGAGTAGGTCACAATGGGCTGCATTCCTTGGGTAAGACCAATCATGGTGATTAACATAAAGTTGTTGATGTAGCCCACCACACTGAAAGCAGATAATTCACTGCTACCGTAGTAGTGCAGGATGGCCGTGTTAAATGCCAGCAATACCACTCCGGCCGACATCTCCGTCAAGCAATCGGGCAGACCAATCTTCACATAGCGCGCAACCAGGCTAAGCTGTGGCATCAGCGCGACAAAACGAATCGTGCCAGAGCGACTGATAAAATGCAGTAGCAGTAGCCCGGCCTGCAACAGCTGTGCACAGCCGGTCGCGATCGCCGCACCGCGTAAGCCCCAATCTAATTGAATCACCAGCAGGTAGTCCAACACCACGTTGGTTACTGCCGCACAACAGATAGCCCCGAGTTCACGCTTGGGAAAGCCGTCAACTTTGGCAAAGACTTCCATGGAATAGCCGACCAAGTAGAAGCTGTTGAACAGCAACAGTGTCGACAGGTATTCCACGACCAATGGCAACAACTCACCGCGCGCACCGAGCAGGTAGGCCAGCTCTTCTATGAACAAGTAGCTTAACGCACATACCGTTAAACCAAACGCCAATAAGGCGTAGAGGGTAGTGGAAAAGGTGCGGCTAGCCGCGTCGTGTTTGCCTTCGCCTTTCTGTTTACCCGCCACGGTGGCGGCGCCAATGGTAATTAGAATGGAAAACGCAAACATAATGCTGATAAAGGGTAGCGACAGATTCACTGCGGCCAGTGCTTCAGGGCCGACACCACGGCCAACAAACATACCATCCACCATGGTGTAGAGTGCGAATACCCAAACCGCCATAGTGGAAGGTAGCGCATAGCGCAGCAGGGTTTTACCAACACCGTCTTTTGTTAAGTCAATGGTGTTGCTTTGAGCTGACATGATAGTTCACCTAATAGATCTAATGCTTGGGTCTTGATTGGAGCGGGGCATGATAAAGTCTTGAGTCGTACTAGAGTCAAGCGCCGGAAGTGAAATAATGAAGCTTTATCGAATTGGCCAGCTAAGCAAGTTGTTTGATGTCAGCGTGGACACCCTGCGCCACTATGAAAAACTAGGCCTGTTGAAACCTGAAGTCGTTAAAGAGAGTGGCTACCGATACTATTCCAATCGGCAAATCTGGCGATTATCGACCATTCGACGCTTTCGCGCGTTAGACGTGAGCCTTGAAGAGATTGCCGGGTATATGTCAGACCAAACCTTGGACAAAACCCTTGATGCATCGGCGATGATTTTGCAGCGTATCGCCCAGAAAAAGCGCGAGCTGGAAGAGCTCGAGGGCCTACTCAAGCGAAAAGTACAAGACGTTAACGAGGCCATCGCCGAGGCTGATAACACTGAGGTGAGGCTTTGCGAGTTTGCAGAGCGGCGCATTTGGCAGGTTAATAAACTGGCAGGTAATTACTGGGATATCGATCGATTTCACCGGGAGATCGAGTCACAGATGAGCTTGAGTACTGAAGGGAACATTACACGTACCGAGCGTTATGGCGCTGCAATCTCCTTGAGGGATTTTGAACGAGGACACTTTGAACGCTATAGCAGCAGTTTCATTATGCATGAGACTGGCCCTGAGGCCTTAGCGGCTGGTCAGTATTTGTGTTTGTCGTATTGGGGCCACGAAAACATAGAGGATATTGCACCAAGGCACCTGCAGCTCAAAAAGTATATGCAGGGGCATGGCTGGCAAGCGAATGGCCCTATTCTGGAGATTTACGTGTTAGATCTCCATGAAACCGACGAGCCCAGTGAATTCTTAACCGAGATACAGGTGCCGGTTAAACTCATTGGCCTTCAAGGCGGCTAACTCGCAAGGTGTCGAAGTTTGCAGGGGTGGGGTTTCATACGATGTACTTTCGCGTAGTATTTGCGCTCGATTGCAATCGAAGTAGTAGGCAATGGAGAGAGATGGACCGACAAGAGATTATGCGCCAGTACAACCAGTATGAGCGCAAGGCACCTTACAGCATGAATGGCCAGCTAAGCGTAAGCCCCCAACTGGTCAAACTGGTCAGCCCCAACGAACAAGGGAGCTATGTGAGTTACTTTGAGCTCACCGCCGCTACGGCCGATGCCGAGATAGCCAAACAGCAGGCTTACTTTCACGCGCGTGGCTTGGGCTTTGAGTGGAAGACCTACGATTGCGACCGCCCTGCCGATATGGGCGAGCGCTTGTTGGCCCATGGCTTTCGCGCCGGTGAGCAAGAGTCGTTTATGGTGCTCGACTTGGCGAAGGTGGAGAGCCCTTTAAGCGATGATGCGGTGGTCACCGAAGTGTGCGATGAAGCCGGGATCCACGACGCGGTTACCATCCAAGAGCAAGTTTGGGGTGGAAGCTTTGAATGGCAGTATCACTACCTACTGAAGCTGAAGCAGCACTCGCCCGAGTTGCTGCGCCTGTATGTGGTGTACTGCGATGGCAAACCGGTATCCGCCGCTTGGCTGACCTTTAATCCCACTAGTCCGTTTGCCGGTATTTGGGGTGGCAGCACCCTTAGCGACTACCGTGGCAAAGGCTACTACTCGGCCCTGCTGCGCCAGCGGATTCGGGTCGCCAAACAGCAGGGCGTGCGCTACTTGATCATCGATGCCTCCGAGATGAGTCGGCCGATTGTCGAGAAATATGGCTTTGAGCTGGTGGCGAAGACCACCGGTTATTTTTCAGCTCCTAGCAACTCGACAAGTTCTTGATATTGGTATTCTTCGGCCAGCTCCAACGGTGTGGTGCCATCGTAAGCGCGCAGCTTGGTATCGGCTCCTGCATCAATCAATGCCTGCGCCGCTTTTAGGTGTCCATGCCAGACGGCATCGTGCCGCGGGGTATAGCCATTATTTGGCCCTTGCGCGTTCAGGGCCTCCTGAAAGCCCGGGTAACCCGCCAACAACTCAATCACCGCCGCATGGCCGTTGTAGGCGGCTTTGTAGAGCGGGATGGCCTGCATATAGTGATCAGGAATCTGCTGATCACCGCCTAGTTCCATCAGCTGGCGAAGGCTGGCAACCAAGCCGTCGCGCGCTGCCACCATTACCGCGGTGTGCTCATCGTTACCTGAGCTGGTAATCGCGCTGGTGGCGTTAAGGGTTTGCAGCTGACTTAACGCGCGCATGCGCGACGCCTTTTCCTGATCGCTGCTGGATGGCGCGGTTACGATGTTAAACGCCTCCATTGCTGCTTGTTGCTTAAGCTGTCGCTTGTGGTGTTGCTCGAACAAGGCGCGGATTTGCTCGGCTTGTTGCTGGCCAAACTGGTCATCGTCGGCGGCGCCAAGATCAATCAACTGTTGCGCCTTTAAGCCAAAGTGCGAGCTGATCTCGACGTTGATGTATTTATCGGCCAACAAGCATGCCACCAACGCGGGTTTGCGATGCCACACCGCCACCATCAACGGCGTTACTCCATGCTTGGGAACTTGCTGGTTGATAAAGGCCCCATGTTCCAAGAGTGCTTGCACAAAGGCGATATCGCTGCGCTGGGCAGCAATATGCAATGGCGCATTACCCATTGTTGGATCGAGTTGGTTGGGATCGGCACCATCTTGTAAGGCTTGGGTAAAGCCGGCAAGGTCGCCCTGAGTAATGAGCTGATGAAGCGCAGGAAGGGTCATAACTGTCTCGTTAGCGGGTTGGCTTACTAGATAATCTAGTTACGCTTGGTGACCAAATAAAGTCTGTTTTTGGCCTATTGCTGTGATTCAGGTAAGCCTGCCCTAATTTCGCCATATTTGGTCGTGATTGATCATCTTTCCTGCCCCTGATTGCCCGCTTGCTTTGGTGTACTTGAGTTATCAAGTGATGACAGGAGTACAGGCATGTTCAGGCGACAGCGGCGTTCTTGGCCAAAGCCGGCACGTAAGCCCAAATGGGGGCAGCGTTTGGTTTGGTTGGTGTTTTTATTGGCGGTGGGTTTTTTCAGCTATCGGGTGTTTGCCGATGAGTTGGCTTATCGTGGCGAGGCAAATGCGCACGGGCTGGATCGGCAGCTGTTTGGCCTAGTGCTGAGTGGTGATAGCGGCTCCCAAGCGGCGCTACAGTTAAGCACTGATGTGAGTATTACGGTGAGCGGGATGCTCAGCCGAGCGGTGGTCAAGCAGCAGTTTGTTAACGATAGCAACCAGTGGCAGCAAGGGCGTTATGTGTTTCCCTTACCGACCAACGCTGCGGTGGATCGCCTCAAGCTGTGGATTGGTGAGCGCTTTATCGAGGGGGAGATCCAAACCAAGCAGCGGGCGCGCGAGCAATATACTCAAGCCCAGCAGCAGGGCAAAAAAGCCAGCTTGGTGGAGCAGCATCGCCCAAATATCTTCTCCACCGAGGTAGCGAACATCGCCCCGGGCGAGACGGTGGTAGTGGAGATTGAGTACCAGCAGATGCTCGATTACCGCGATGGTGAGTTTAGCCTGCGCTTCCCCTCCACCGTGGGGCCTCGTTACATCCCCGGTGTACCGTTAATCTCAGCCGCGCCAGTAACTGCTTTGCAAAGCCATGACCGGGACCAGCCGCAAGATAACCAAGATAACTATGAAGCTAAAGCCAACGCGGAGCTCGCTCGCGAGCCAACCCCGCACAATGCCTTTGGCAAAACCGTGCAGGCCTCCCACTCCACAGTATTCTCTGAACTTGGTTGGGGCCTTGCTACGGATCAAGTGCCTGATGCGCCGCTGATTACCCCATTCTATCGCCGCGATGATGCCAGCGAGCTTGGACTTTCAATCGCGGTACTGCTGGATATGGGGCTGCCATTGGCAAGCATCGACAGCAACTTTGCGATTAACCGCGAGGCACTCAGCGATCATCGTTATCAGGTGAGCTTGGCGCAAAGCGCTATCAGCGACCGTGACTTTGTGCTGCGCTGGCAGCCAAGGCCCAGTGCTGCGCCGCGCGCCGCGCTGTTTCGCGAGGCCCAGCACCCACGGGGCGACTTTGCCTTGGCGATGATTATGCCGCCGCAGCCTCAGCAGCAAGGGGCGGACTCTCAAGCAACTTTGCCGCGTCATTTGACCTTTGTACTGGATATCTCTGGCTCGATGCACGGCGAGTCGATGCGCCAGGCGCGTCTGGCCCTGCTCGATGGTTTGGCGCGCTTAAAACCCGACGACACCTTTAGTTTGATTGTGTTTAACCATCAGGCAGCGCGCTTTGGCTCGGTGGCAATGCCTGCCGACGAGAAACACTTGGCCAGAGCCCATGCCTTTGTGCGCAGTCTTAAGGCCGATGGCGGCACCGAGATCGCCGGCGCACTAGCCCTTACCTTTGCCCAGCCGCAAGATCCCGAGCGGCTGGAGCAGGTGGTGTTTATCACCGATGGCAGCGTGGGCAACGAGCAGCAACTGTTTACAATGATTGAGCGCGACAAGCAGCAGCGGCGGCTGTTTATGGTGGGCATTGGCACAGCGCCCAATGGCTATTTTATGCGCCGGGCCGCGCGCGTGGGGCAGGGTAGCTATACCTTTATCGCCCAGCAATCAGAGGTGCAGCGCCAAATGCAGCGCCTGTTCGCCAAACTCAGTCAGCCGGTGATGCACAACCTTAGCGTGAGTTGGCTTGATGAACAGGGCGTGCGTCAGGCGGCCGATTACTGGCCTCGACCCTTGCCGGATCTGTATCAAAGTGAGCCTTTGTTAGTCAGTGTGAAGGTGCCCGCAAACGTGTCGGCGCTTGAGATCCAAGGGCAGGGGCTGAGTCAGCCTTGGCTGCATCGCATCGAGCTGGTCCAAGCGGCAAGCGGTGAGGGTATCGCGGTGCAGTGGGCCAGAGAGCAGATCGCCAGTATTAAGTTAGATAGTGAGCTGGAGCGCGAGCAAAAGCGCCAGCAGATCCAACAGCTGGGTTTGGATTTCCACCTAGTGACCGACCACACCAGCTTGATCGCGGTGGATAAAACCCCCAGCCGCCCACTCGATACACCGCTGGCCTTTGAGCAAGTGGCGCCGCATATGCCTGCGGGCTGGAACATGAACTCAGCCAAGCTGCTACAAACCGGGCTAGGCAGCCGGACTCAGGTTCTCGCCGGTGTGATCCTCTGCTTGCTGGCTTGGCGGCTCTGGTTGGCGAGTAAGGGGTTGGCTGGAAAGGGGGTGGTGAGTAAGGGGTTAGTCGGTAAAGGGCTAAGCGGACGCGGCGCTAACCGGGAGAGCGCGTGATGGACTGTCCGGTGACACGTACCCTCGCGGTGATCCTGCTGCTCTCCGGCATCGGCTTGTTGGGCCAAGGTGCTTACATCCAACTCAAGGCCCAACTCGCCCAGTGGTTGATCAATGATGCTTGGCGTCAGCAGTTGGCAACAGGCAGCTGGCACAAGCCTTGGTCGTGGGCCGATACCCATCCGGTGGCGAAGTTAAACCTGCCCGGCAGCAACAAGCCTTTGTTGGTGCTAAGTGGGGCCAATGGTCGCAACCTGGCCTTTGGCCCAACCTTGCAGCAGTCTACTTCCGCGCCGGGAGAGCCGGGCAACGTGGTGATCTTTGGCCACAACGATACCCACTTTGCCAATCTGGACCAGCTCGAGCGCGGCCAGCAACTGCTGCTACAAGACGCTCAAGGCAATGAGCTGCGCTACCGGGTCAGCGGCCTGTATGTGGTGAACCAGTACGACACGATTTGGGCGCAGCAGAGCGATGAGTCCTTGCTCACGCTGATCACCTGCTACCCCTTCTCCAGCGCATCTTGGGGAGGCGAGCTGCGTTATGTGGTGCGGGCTAGCAAGGTGTAGTCTGCTATCTATGAGGACTTTCAGGCTATGAAAATTCTTGAGAGCTTAGATAAGCGTCAGATTGACTGACGCTATAGTCGTTAGTCGGTTCAGACTTCAGTTAGCACTCCATCTTGATAGTCTTTAACCGCCTGATCGATCTCTTGTTGGGTGTTCATCACAAACGGCCCCCAGTGAACCACCCGTTCGGCAATCGGCTCTCCGGCGAGCAGCAGTAGGCCGGCGTTTTCCAGGTCGAGGTTAATCTCATCCCCTTCGCCGAAGAACAGCATGTTGCCCCGTGAGTAGCTGACGCCTGCATGGCTTACCTGACCCTGATAGATATACGCCATCGCCTTGAAGCTGGCGTTCACCGGCAATGTCAGTGCGCCATCGCCATGAACATCGGCTAGTAGCATCGGTACGGCCGGGTTCGCCAGTGGCCCTTGTTGTCCGGCGAGCGAGCCAGCGATCAGTTTGGCCTGCAGTTTGTCGCCTAGCGTGATGCTGGGAATCGTCTCGGGCTGGAAGTCTCGGTAGTCCGCCGCTTGCATCTTCTTTGCTGCCGGCAGGTTGATCCACAGCTGAAAGCCATGCATCGCGCCATCGGTGGCGATGGGCAGCTCCGAGTGGATGATCCCACGTCCGGCACTCATCCATTGGGCGCCGCCATCGCGCAACTCGCCAACGTTACCGAGGTGATCCTGATGGCGGAAGTGGCCATGCAGCATATAGGTGAGGGTTTCTATGCCGCGGTGAGGATGCGGGGGAAAGCCGCCAATGTAGTCTTTTGATTCGTCGGCTTTCAGCTCATCAAGCATCAAGAACGGGTCCATAAGATGCTGATGAAAACCGGCGATGCGTTGGATCTTAACGCCATCACCATCACGAGTGGCGTGGGATGCCTTGCTGGAAACAATCGGGCGAACAGTCATGGTGATTCTCCTCTTCTGTTAATCGCTAAGCTCTGTTGATGATTAAGAGCGTCGATGCTGTAAGGCTAGTCTTAGTAAAATCGAAAGAAAATCGCATTAATTAGCCAAAAGAGTTCGCAAAAATAGAATTGTGTAAACAGTGAGCTGTCGCTGAGTTCTGCAGCTTGCGTTTGGTGGCGGCTTTTGTCATCAACCTGCACCTGCTAAGCTGTTGTCTTATATGGATATCTTTTCAAGTTACTGGGTGCAGTAGACGTGCAGAAAGAGTGGCTTTTCGATGTTGGGAGCGGCGTAAGTGATTGAGATGGTCACCACCATTTCACTGTGGGAGCTCGGAAAACATGCGATCTCGTGGGTCAGCAATCTGCGGCGAGCCAAACTCGCGCGGCGCCAGCAGTCCTTAAACGCCTTGCGCCAAGTGGTGGTGGCTGCGCAGAAAACCCAAATCTACCTGCAGCATCTAGATCAGCATGGTGACGAACTAATGGAGCAGCAGCTGGCCTTGGCTGAACAGTGGACCGCGCTTAGCTTCGAGCTGGATGACCTCGGCCTGGGTAAGCTGGCTAGCCGCTGTCGGATGCGTGGTAGCGAGTGGGCCAGCTTCGCTGATGCGCCCGCAGAACAAACGGAAATACTCACCATGGGCTTGGCGCGCTTACAGCGCGATGCCCTGGAGATACTGGATCAACTCAACGGCGAATAGCATTGATTACAGGAGTGAGCAATGAGCACTGCGCAAGAGATACTCGGTGAAGCCCTGCAGGCCTTTTATCTGGGCGATAAGCAAGCGTGTATTGATGTTCATACCCAAGGACAAGCCACAGAGTCGTTGCCGGTCTCCCTGTTTTTTCGCGATGCTGAACACTATCCGATAGACGAAGTGGCGCTCACCCTATGCCGTGGCAGGGTGTTAGATGTGGGGGCCGGAGTAGGCTTACACGCTTTGCACCTACAACGGCAAGGCCTGGAAGTGAGTGCGCTGGATGCCTCGGGCGCGGCCTGCGCCATTATGCGCTTGCGCGGAGTAAACTCGATTATCCGCGGCGATATCTTCAAGCAATCCCTGCCGCACAATTTCGACACTTGGCTGATGCTGGGTCGCAGCGTCGGTCTGGCAGGATCCTTGGTGGGGCTACAGCGGCTGCTGCAGCTGGCCTATATCAACCTCAATGAGAATGGCTTGGTGGTGTTGAACTCCTATCTGGGGCCGGAGCGTCAGCCGCAGATCCGTCAGATGAGCTTTGAGTATGGCGGCCAGTGTAGCGAGCCATTGCCGTGGTTGGATGTGGACTATAGCACCTTGGCCGAGCTGGCCGATCAGCAGGGCTTTGAGTGCGATGTACTGCGCACAGAAGATGACGGTAACTATTTGGCTGTGCTCAACAAGTTGACCTAGTGGCTACCTTCTGTCTGGTTTTGCTTACAGCTTGAAACGCGAGCTGCACCTTTCATCTGAGCCCGAAACCGATCTTTGCGGTTCTTCTCTCGTATCCGGGATGAGGAGGATACGTGATGAAATATTTACTCTCTTTAGCCTTAGTTGGGCTGGTAAGCGCATGCAGTACCGTCAGTGAGCCTCGCTACTCATTGGTCGGTTATGACAACAGCAGTCAATGGATGGTGACTGAAGATCGGAGCTGTAAGGTGAATCGGTTCTACGTTGGCCAAGCGCAGTCGGTGAACTGGACTGGCCCGTGTTTCGACGGCTTTGCCATTGGGAAAGGGCGACTGGATGTCATTAACCAACAGGGCGACGGCTATTATGCCTATGCCTGTTTGCAGCCCGATCATTGGCGCTCAGAGTGCCTGATGGGCGGGGGCGGCCGTGGACATTAACCTTGGCTGCAATAAAACCAAGGGAGGCTTAGCCTCCCCTTTCACATTAGCGCCCGAGCATCCGCTTTAGGGTATTGTCTTTATCGATGACATGATGTTTGAGCGCACCGGCCACATGCAGCACTAAGCTTACCAGCAACACCTTAGCGGCAATGCCATGCACGCTGTGGAACAGCTCGGCCAGCTCCTTGTTGATGGGCATATTGCGCTGCGGGTTGTCGGGCATTGGGTTGTGAGGGAACAGCTCAAGGCCAAACAGCTGCAAGCCGTGTCCTCCCATCGCCGACATCAGCATGCCCGAGAGTGGCATCAATATGGTGGAGATAATCAGCAACCAGTGAACCAGCTTAGACAGTGCGCGTTCCCACTGCTGGTGGCTGGGTAGGGCGCTTGGCCAACCGTTCTTTATTCGCCAGCCGACCCGGACCACGGCAAACAGCACCACCAAGATGCCGAAGGACTTATGCCAGCTATAGAGTGGATAGACCTTGTTGGTGGCCATATACCAGCCGACACCCCAAAGGGCGATAATCGTTAGGGCGATCAGCCAATGTAGACCGCGGGTGGTGTGGCTAAGTTTGTCGCTACTGTCCAATTCCATTTGCTAACTCTCCTGCATCTTGAGGTTGTTTGGGATATATAGTAACTAGCCGGCGCGAAGAATTTATTAACATCGATAACAGATTAGCGACTTTGTCGTGCGTTGGGCTCAGGCCTACCTGGTTGCCTGGCCGATTGCCTTCAGTTTTATGTTGCTGTTTGGCAAGCCGATCCATCGGATGGCTGAGCGACTATGTTCGCGTACGCGGTGATCGGGCTCACAACTTGGTAAACTGGAGCGTAACCATCCTCAGTAAAATCAAACAGATACCCTTGAGCCGTTTAGTCAGCCTTCGATGTAGTACTCCACTACTACCGACCCCGTAACCGGGAGGTTTACAGTGAGTGTGATGTTACACACTTGTTAAGGAGAACCTAATGGCTAAGGTACTGATCATTGCAGGCGACTTTGTTGAAGACTACGAGTTGATGGTGCCGTTTCAGGCGCTACAAGCGATGGGGCACGAGGTATCCGCAGTATGCCCTGACAAACAAGCCGGCGAGCAGATCCGCACGGCAATCCACGATTTTGAGGGCGACCAGACCTACACCGAAAAGCCCGGTCATAACTTCACCTTGAACGCCGGCTTTGCCGATATCCAAGTAGCGGAGTTTGATGCGCTGCTGATCCCCGGCGGCCGTGCGCCGGAGTATCTGCGGCTAAACGCCGAGGTGCTGGAGTGGTTGCAGTACTTTGCTAAGGCCGATAAGCCCATCGCCGCTATCTGCCATGGCGCGCAGTTGCTAACTGCTGCAGGGTTGGTGGAAGGTAAGCGCGTATCCGCCTATCCCGCCTGCGCCGCAGAGGTAACTGCCGCAGGGGGCGACTACGCAGACATTGCCATCGACCAAGCAGTCACCGATGGCAAATTAGTCACCGCACCGGCCTGGCCGGCTCATCCTGCCTGGTTGGCCCAGTTTAATCAGCTGCTCGACTAAAGTTGTAGGGTACTTAACAGGACTTGGCGGCATGCTTAGACATCGGTTTGTCGCCAAGTAAGGCTGCGCTATGTGTGAGATCTACTCCGGGGCCGAGCCCGAACTATTTGAGCTAAAGAGCCGCTCCATCCGCGTCGATGGCGTGGTCACCAGTATTCGATTGGAGGCGATCTTTTGGCAGTTACTAGAAGAGATTGCCGAAGATGCCGATCTGAGCTTGGCGGTGTTTATCACCCGGATCTACCGTGAGGTGCTAGCCAAAGACGGCAAGGTGGGCAACTTTAGCTCATTGCTGCGGGTGGCTTGCACCACGTATCTCAACCAAGGGCGACGCTTGCAATTGCGTCCATCGCTGCGGACCAGCGGCGACGAAGCACAGCCTTTGCTCAGTTAACCGAACAATTGCCGTGCAAATCCTGGGCAAAAAAAGCGCAAAGCCGCAGGGCTTAACAGAACCTGGCTTTGTCACTTGCAAGTGGGTCAGGGCGGTTTACTCTGAATGCAGGCTTAGTTTCGGAGATCCCCTTATGCCCTTCTCTAAAGATGTACTGAACGAACTTAACCTGCTTCTTAAATTCGACGCCAGCAGCCAGCAAACCGGTATCAAGGTGAGCAGCGATGCCGCGCCGGAGATGGTTGCGGCCGCCAAAGGCCTATTCGACAAAGGCCTGTGCACCCGCGATGATGGCGGCTACCTGACCGATCTCGGTAACGAAGTACTCAACCACCTGGCCCATATCGACAGCGTAATGGCGCCGGTGACCAGTTAGCTATCGGCTGGGTCTAGTTTCACCGGCAAGCGCTGCTCGATGCTCAGCTCGGGCAGCGCAAAGCTCGCGGCATAGGCGTAGACCTCAACACCGGCGTCTACCGCCTGAGTCAGTAGCTCGGCGTACTTGGCATCGATATGCGCCGCTGGGCTGACCTGCCGGATGCCGCTGTGCATTACTGCAAACAGCAAGGCTGCTCGGTAGCCTTGCTGTTTCATTTGCATCAACTCACGTAGGTGTTTTTGGCCCCGGGTTGACACCGCATCGGGGAAAAAGCCCGCCCCCTCGCCGAAACGCTCATCCAATAGCGTGCAGCTTTTTACCTCGATATAGCAATCGGCCTGCTCCCCCTCACTCAGCAAGAAATCAATGCGGCTGTTCTCCTCGCCATAGCGCACCTCGGCGCGGATCTGCTGATAGCCGCTAAGCTCGCTGATGACACCTTGTTCCAAAGCCTCTCCCACCAACTGATTGGCGCGCACCGTGTTCACGCAAATCATATGCTCCCCCTGACTCAGCTCCCAGGTGCCCGGATATTTGCGCTTGGGGTTATCCGATAGGCTGTAGTAAACGGTGTTACCTGCTTCGGCGCAGCCGGTCATCGCGCCGGTGTTCGGGCAGTGTAGGGTGAACTCTTGGCCTTGCGAGTCGACCACATCGGCCAAAAAGCGCTTATAGCGTTTAAGTAGGGTTGCGGTGTGTAGCTCTAATTGCATCGTTTGGCATATCGCATGAGTGTTTTGATGGCCAGTAGGCTACCCAACTAGCGGCCAACTGGCTAGTCGCTGATAGACCGAGCCGTGGCTGTTGCGTTGTGAGCGATACAGCTCGAAGCTGTTCACCGGCCAGCTAAGGCCTTGTACGTTGCGTGACAACGAACCATTAAAGCGCCGCAGCAAGCTAATATGCGGCACAAAGGGGTGGGGCTCTGCGGGGCGCAGTACTTGCGCCAGCGCTGTTTGCTCCTTTGGCACCTCGCTGCAGCCCAGCCAGGCGATGCCGGCTTTCTCAAAACAGCCGAGCTGATCTAATGTGAGCTGAAAGCGCACCACTTGCACGCTGGTGGCTAATTGCATCAGTTGCTCTAGCTCGGGCAAGGAGACTGCGGGGTAAAACCCCAAGGTCAGGTGAAAATTACGCGCCGGGATAAGCTTGGTGTGCTGTGCCGTTTCTACTTTTGATGCCGCACACTGCTGATACAGCGCGGCGGCTTGCCGTTCAATGGCTTCGCGCAGTCCTCGCTCGGGGCTGAGTGCGAAGAAGACGCGCTGCCGCTGCGATGGATCCGACGATGACTTAGAGGTTATAGCCTTGCTGGTTGCCTGTGACATGTTTCGGTAGACTAGCCTGCGTGTCTATTTAGTCTAAGAGATCTTTGTTGAGCACCCTACCGATTGAGCAGATTTTTCTTGAGCTGCTGTCATACCTCGCCGAGCAACCCGATGAAGCCCAGCTGATTATTGGCGCCCCGCCGGGGGCCGGTAAGTCCACCGCACTGCCGCTGATGCTGCTGCGTCAAGCTAAGCTCGACGGCCAGATTGTTATGCTGGAGCCGCGCCGCTTGGCCGCGCGCAATATCGCCAGTTATCTGGCCAGTCAGCTCGGTGAGCCGGTGGGTAAGCGGGTCGGATATCAGATGCGCGGGGAGACCAAGGCTAGCGCGGAGACCAAGCTGCTGATCGTCACCGAAGGGGTACTAAACCGCAAGCTGCAGAGCGACCCGGAGCTAAGCGGGGTAGCGATGCTGATCTTCGATGAGTTCCATGAGCGCAGCCTGCAAGCCGACTTAGGACTAGCGCTGAGCCTTGAGGTGCAGCAAGCCTACCGCCCGGACTTGTGTCTGGTATTGATGTCAGCGACCCTCGATCTGGAGCCGCTGCAAGCCCTGCTCCCTCAGGCCAAACAGCTGATTAGCGAAGGCCGCAGTTATCCCATTGAGCACCACTACCATAATCTGCCACGCGACCGCGCGTGGCTGGATAAACTGGCGCAGTTTTGCCTGCAAACCTGCGAGCAAGAGAGTGGCAATATTCTGGTGTTTCTGCCCGGTGCAGGCGAGATCCGCCAGCTGGAGCAGCGCTTGAATGAGCGCTTGGGTCGCGAGTTTGAGGTGCATCCGCTGTATGGCCAGCTTAAGCTGGAGCAGCAGCAAGCGGCCATCGCGCCTCCACCGCAAGGCAAACGCAAGATAGTACTGGCCACCAATGTGGCGGAGACCTCGCTCACCATCGAGGGGATCAGCTGTGTGATTGACAGTGGTTTAGAGCGTCAGGCGTCGTTTCATCCCGCCTCTGCCACCACCCGCTTGCAAACCCGTATGGTCTGCCGCTCTTCGGCCATCCAGCGGGCCGGTCGTGCCGGGCGTTTGCAGGCCGGGCGTTGCTACCACCTCTACAGCGAAGAGGCACTCAACCACCGCCCCTTCGCCAGCGAAGCCGAGATCCTACGCAGCGACTTAAGCGACCTTTGCCTCAACTTAGCCCAATGGGGCGCTCAGGCCAGCGAATTAAGCTGGTTAGATGCACCCCCCAAGGCCTTGCTGGCGCAAGGCTATGCGCTACTGGAGATGCTGGGATTGGCCAAGGATAAGCAACTGACCAAGCTTGGCCAGCAAGTCAGCGAGCTGGGTATGAGCCCGCGTATTGGCGCGATGCTGCTGCAAGCTCGTTCTTGGCAGGAGCGTTTGGGCGAGGAGGTGTTAGTCCGCGCCTGCGAGTTGGCGGCATTGCTAGAAAGTGGCGCGTTGCCGCGCGATGCATTGAGCCCCGACCATGCTCAGCGAGCACTGCAAGGTGCGGCGCGGCAGCGTTATTCGCAGCTGCTGGAGCGCTTAACTAAACGATTCAAGCTAGCCAAACGTGGTACTGGCGCAGATGCCGACAAATGGGATGGATTGCTATTGGCGCAAGCCTTCCCGGATCGCATCGCCACTAAGCGCAGTCAGGGCGCTTATACTCTGGCTGCGGGCTTTGGTGTTAGCGTTGATGGCCAGCACCGCTTGGCCCGAGAAAGCTACTTGGTGGTGGCGGACCTGTTCTGGCGAGAAGGGCAGGCTCAAGGCCAGTTGGCGCTAGGCGCTGCCTTGGATATTACTGAGCTGGAACGGCTCCAACCGGAGCGCTTTAGCTGGCAGCAGCGCTGCCAGTGGTCGAGTGAGAGCCACCGGATTCAGGCGCTGCGTTGCTGGTGCCTGGGCAATTTGGTTCTCAAGCAAGAAGTAGCCGCCCAGCCCAGTGGTGAAGCCTTAATCGAAGGCTGGCGCGAGGTGCTGGCACAAAAAGGCCTTGCCTGGCTGCCACTCAATGAAGCCGCGCAAGCCTGGCTGGTAAGGGCGCGCTGTGCCCAGCAATGGTTTGAGCGCAGCGACTGGCCGGGGCTGGATCAGCAAAGTTTGTTCGAGGAGCTCGATGAGTGGCTGCTGCCCTATTTGGATAGCTGTCGCAGCTGGGGCCAGTTGCAAAAACTCGACTGGCAGGCGCTGCTCAGTCAGCGCTTGAGCTGGGAGCAACAGCAACAGTTAGCCAGCTTGGCACCGACCCACTACCAAGCCCCATCGGGGAGCAAAGTAGCGATCCGCTACAGCGAAGGGCAAGCGCCGGTGATGGCGGTCAAACTGCAAGAGATGTTCGGCGAACCCGGCTCACCGATACTCGGCAACAAGGTAAAGCTCACCTTGGAGCTGCTCTCACCTGCCGGCCGCCCCTTGCAGCTCACTCAAGATTTGGCCAGCTTCTGGCAAAACGCCTATCAAGAGGTGAAAAAAGAGATGAAAGGGCGCTATCCCAAGCACCCTTGGCCAGATGATCCGACAACGGCGGTGGCGACGCGCAAGACTAAGCGAATGCTAGGCCAGTGACTGGGTTCGCTGCCCGCAATAACTTCCCCAGCTCATTGAAGGGTGTTCGATAAGGGATCTCATGGGCATCGAACACCCGATAATACCGGATTGCGTGCCTTCTGGATGTCTGCTGTTCGAGCTGCGCTTTGTCCATAGGACCATACAACTTGCCATTGTCGAAACATATAAAGCGCGCCGTCGACACCGGATAAAAGCAGGTGACATGGGCGGTATTTTGCCGCACTCCCCACTCATCCCATGCCACCATCAACAGCTTGGCTGACGCGATGTTCGACTGCGCAAGGGCCGTCAGTGCAAAGCTCGCCAAGTCATAGCAAAAACCGTATCCATCCCGGTAGGTTTGCTGTGGCTGTTTCCATTGGCAACCATGTGCTTTGCTGTGCTCGCGTTGCTCTGCAGAGGCATAGCTGAGCTTAGTTTGCATAAACTCAGCGAGATGCTCTGCAGAGCGAAAGCGAGCAATGATGGCGTCGAAGTCGGTGGTCACTGAAAGCGCTCCTGAGCTGAGGTTATTTCAGCCTACTTATTTCAATGCCGTAGCGCGATGACTAAGTTCACTACCCTTAGCAGCAGCTCTCTTTGCGCTTGGCTTTGACGGGCTCGTTACAGCAATCAGCGTGCTCAATACAACACTGCTCGATACAACACTGAGCAAGGGTTTCGCTATGGCACTGGCACTTTGAGGGCTGCGCGCAACGGCAGCGCCCGAGCAGGGTTTTGTCGCTGAGGTAATAGCGGCTGAACGCCTGCTCAAATTCCTCCGCCACGCTTTGTTCTGCCAAGCCGGTGGCCAGCAGTGCTTGCTGCCAAGCTTTGACCTTGGGAAAGCCCGCCAGAAACTCATAGCCGCTGCGTTGGCGGATAATCTCGGCGCGATGCAGCACCGGTAGCCAGGCGATATCCACCATACTGAGCTGTTCACTGTTGAAGAAGCGATGATTGCCCAGCACCTTTTCTACCTTGGCGAAGGCGCTGGCCAGTTTGGCGCTGCGCTCTCGTAGTGTGGTGGCATCTTGGCTGCTTTGAGCGCTACATTGCAGCAGGTATTGCTTGGTGCCTAGATAACTCCAGGCCCGGTTCAAGGCTTTTTGTTCAGCGCTGAGTTCGGGCTGCAGCGCCGGATAGGCTTCCTCAAGATACTCGGCGATGGCGTCGGATTCAAACAGCGCCGTGCCTTGTTCGGTGATAAGCAAGGGCACTTGGCCGTTGGGGGATACGTCTAAAAACCATTGTGGCTTTTCGCTTAGGTTGATGTATTCAACCTCATAATCCAGCCCCTTGGCTTCTAACAAGGCAGTGATGCGTTGAACAAAAGGGCAAATGGTGAAGCTGACAACTTTTAACATGGGGTTCTCTCGTGAATTTATTCATGTGTAGTTAAAGACGCGAGAGCGATAGAAAAGATGCAAACTATATCCAAAAAAGTGTGCTCGCCGGCTAACTTCTCCACAGAGCTGCATGCGTCACAAAAGCAGGGTATCCTATGGCCATTCCTTAAGTATTTCGTCGTTGGGATCCCCTGCCAATGAGTGCTGCCAAAAAAGGTCGCAACACTAAAGCCACCACCAAGGCAAAAGCCAAGCCGAGAAAGCCATCCAAAGCCCGTTCAAGCAAAGGGCGTACGCGTAAGACTACCAAGAACGCTAGCTCCTGGTGGCGTAGGGCGTTAGTGCTAGGAGCCAAGCTAGGTATTGGCGTGCTTGCGGTGCTGTTGCTGTGGGGCGTTTACCTCGACAGCAAGATCCAACAGCGCTTCGCTGGCGACAAATGGGAGCTACCCGCTGCAGTGTATGGGCGCGAGCTGCAGCTCTATCCCGGTTTGCGGATGACCCGCCAAGAGCTGCAGGACGAGCTGGCTCAACTGAACTACCGCAAAGTGAAGCGGGCCCAGCGCGCCGGTGAGTATGCCGTGTCCAGCACCCGTATCGAACTGGTGCGGCGCAACTTTGATTTTGCCGATGGCGGCGAGCCTGAGCTGCCGCTGCTGCTGACCTTTAACGGCCAGCGTTTGGCCCAGATCCAACATCGCGACAGCGCCGAAGAGCTGGCGCAAACCCGGCTCGATCCGATGTTGCTTGGGCGGATTAA
The DNA here is from genome assembly GCF_000429505.1 of Aliagarivorans taiwanensis DSM 22990. Lineage (GTDB taxonomy): Bacteria > Pseudomonadota > Gammaproteobacteria > Enterobacterales > Celerinatantimonadaceae > Aliagarivorans > Aliagarivorans taiwanensis. Next base: position 21,634 of record NZ_AUBZ01000010.1, read on the forward strand.
CGTTAGCGATCAGGAAGACCGGATCTTGGTGCGTTTGGAAGATGTGCCCCAGCAACTGATCGATGCCCTGCTATTAACCGAAGATCGTGACTTTTACCAACATGATGGCGTCTCACCGACTGCAATTCTCCGTGCCTTGATGGTTAACCTACGTGCCGGTCGCACCGTACAAGGCGGCAGTACCCTGACACAGCAGCTGGCTAAAAACTTCTTTCTGACTCGCGAGCGCACCCTGTGGCGCAAGGCCCAAGAAGCCTATATCGCGGTACTGATGGAGCTGCGTTTCAGCAAAGACGAGCTGCTGGAAGCCTACCTCAACGAGGTGTATCTGGGGCAGAACGGCAGCAATGGGGTCTATGGCATCGGCTTGGCCAGCTACTTCTACTTTGGGGTGCCGGTCAGTGACCTGCGGGTTGAGCAGATAGCCACCCTGGTGGGCTTGGTCAAGGGGCCTTCCTATTACGATCCGTGGCGACATGGCGAGCGGGCACTCAAGCGCCGCGATCTGATCTTGTGGCTGCTGGTGGAGCACGAGCTGCTCAGCAGCGATGACTACCAGCACGCCACCGCGCAAGGCCTAGGGGTTATCCGCCGTGGCAGCATGGGCTATCAAAAACTTCCCGGCTTTATGACGCTGGTGCAGCGCGAGCTGAAGCAGCATGCCAGTGGTTGGCAGCAGCACAATGGGGTGAAGATCTTCACCACTCTCGACCCGCGCTCACAACGGCATGCCCAGCAAGCCGCCAGTGCGGTGTTGACTGAGCTGGATAAGAGCAAGCCGGAGCTAGAAACCGCCATGGTGGTGAGCGAGCGCTATAGCGGGGCGATCCGCGCCTTGGTGGGCGGACGCAACGAAGCGCTACGCGGCTTTAATCGGGCCTTAGATGCGCGTAGGCCTATCGGCTCCTTGGTAAAACCCTTTGTGTACCTCAGTGCGTTTGAGGAAGGCCACCATTTGGGTGAGCTGCTCGATGACAGTCCGCTGACCTTAACATTGGATGACGGTAATCAATGGCAGCCGAACAACTATGACCGCGAGTTTCGTGGCCCGGTGATGCTCTACCGCGCCCTGGCCGATTCACTCAACGTGCCCACGGTACGCCTTGGGATGGAGGTGGGCCTGAACTCGGTGATCAACACCTTGCACCTAGCCGGGCTTGAGCAAGAGCTTAAACCCTTTCCAGCCCTGCTACTCGGCAGTACCAGCCTGTCGCCCTATCAGGTCGCGCAGATCTACCAAACCCTCGGTGGCGATGGTGAGTTCCGCCGTTTGTACGCGGTGGAGCAGGTACACGATGGCCAAGGCAACAGCTTGTACAAGGCGAAGGTGCAGGCCCAGCGACGTTGGTCAGAGATGGCTAACTACTTGACTCTTTATAGCATGCAAGAGGCGACGCGCAGCGGTACCGCGCAATCCCTGCGCTGGCGGGTGCCCAAGGTGGCTCTTGCGGGGAAAACCGGTACCACTAACGACCTGCGCGACAGCTGGTTTGTCGGCATTGATGAGCGAGAGATTGTCACCACTTGGGTGGGCCGTGATGATAACCAAAGCGCCGGGGTAACCGGTTCGTCGGCGGCTTTGCCAGTCTATGCTGCTTATTTGCAAAAGAGCTACCCACAGTCGCTACGCCCACTGCAACCGGATGCGCTGGCTTGGGTGAATGTATCGCAGAAAACCGGCCGGGTAACGGCGGCGGATTGCGGTAATGTGGTGTTGCTACCGGCGCATCAGCAAATGACTGCTGAGGTTGATAGCTGTTTTAGAGAGCAAACCCGCAAGGCGGGTAACTGGCTGCAGCGGATTTTTAACTGAGCCCAAGCAGGACGCTTATCGGGGGGCAGCAAGAGACGAAGTTGAAACGTCGTCGCTTGCTGCAAAGTGTGGCTTAGTTGTAAGGCTTATCAGAAGTCAAACGTGCCAGACCTTTGATTACACGGTATAGACACCAGATACCGCCAGCGATTAGCACGATAATACCGATGCCCACAAAGCTCAGTACAAAGCCCACAATACCGATGATCAGACCCACCCAGAAGGTCTTGGTGATGTTGTCGTAGTGGTCTTGAAAGAGGGTGCCAGCCGCATCACCTTTTTTCACCATGCCCCAGATGGCGCCCGCCAGCCAGAATACGCCGGTAAATAGACCCAGTACCATCATTACATAGGCAATCAATGCATGGGTTTTCGCGTTGTTGTCTTTTTCGGTAGGGGCTGCGGTAGTTGGTACTTGTTGTACGTCAGACATGTTTACATCCTTGGATGTCTTTCCCGATGTCGTTGTTGTTGCAAGCAGCGTCAGGCCACTTACGGCGAGATATTCTAACAGATTGTTTTTAAAGAAATATGTAAAGAAATGAAAAGTTGGAGCTAGGGCGTATTGGTTTTATCAAGCGCGATGTGGGCTTTGTCGTCTATCGCTAAACGGCTGGCCGAAGGTGGCTGTGATTGGGAAAGAAACTGAGGGGGCAAGCGCCCCCTAACCTTAATTACGCGCTGGCTAGCTTGGCAAAACAACGTTCAGCAGCGGCGATAGTGGCGTCGATATCCTCAATGCTGTGGGCCAGTGAGGTGAAGCCCGCTTCAAAGGCGGAAGGTGCCAGGTAGACTCCTTCGTCCAGCATCAGGTGGAAGAAGCGCTTAAAGCGTTCCAGGTCGCACTCGCACACTTGCGCGAAGTTCGTGACTTGCTCCGCCTCGGTAAAGAACAGGCCAAACATACCGCCCACTTGGTTGGTGGCTAGTGGAATGCCTTGGCGCTCTGCGGCGGCTTTGATGCCGTTAACCAAGCGCTCGGTGGTCGCGCTCAAGTGTTGGTGCAGCCCTGGCTCTTGCAGTGCGGTGAGCGCAGCCAAACCCGCTGCCATGGCTATCGGGTTACCTGATAGTGTGCCAGCTTGATAGACCGGACCGAGTGGCGCCAGCTTTGCCATCACCTCTTTTTTACCGCCGAAGGCGCCAACCGGCATACCGCCGCCGATCACCTTGCCCAGACAGGTAAGGTCGGGGGTAATGCCGTAGTGGCTCTGCGCGCCACCCAAGGCAACCCGGAATCCGGTCATTACCTCGTCGATAATTAGCAGTGCGCCATGCTCATCACAGATGCTGCGCAGCCCCTCTAGAAAGCCCGGCTGTGGTGGAATGCAGTTCATATTGCCAGCCACTGGTTCGAGGATGATGCACGCAATGTCCTCGCCGAACTCTTTGAACAGTGCGCTAACTGAATCAAGGTTGTTGTAGCTGGCGGTCAGGGTGTGTTTGGCGAAATCGGCCGGTACGCCCGGGGAGTTGGGCTCACCGAGGGTTAGTGCGCCAGAGCCGGCTTTTACCAATAGCGAGTCAGCGTGGCCGTGGTAGCAGCCTTCGAACTTGAGGATTTTGCTGCGGCCGGTGTAGCCGCGGGCCAAACGGATGGCGCTCATGGTGGCTTCGGTGCCGGAGTTGACCATGCGTACCTGATCCATCGACGGGACCAGCTTACATACCAGCTCGGCCATTTCGATTTCCACCTCGGTTGGCGCACCAAAGCTTAAGCCTTGTTCGGCAGCATCGATGACCGCTTGGCGGATCGCTGGGTGGTTATGGCCAAGGATCATCGGCCCCCAAGAGCCTACATAGTCGATGTAGGCTTTGCCATCGGCATCATAGATGCGCGCACCATCGGCTTTTTCGATAAACAGCGGGGTACCGCCAACGCCGTTAAAGGCGCGCACCGGGGAGTTAACACCGCCGGGGATGGCTTGTTGGGCTTGGCTGAATAGTGATTCAGAGCGAGACATGTTTAATCCTTTGAACTCAGGCAGAATTTGCCGATCACTATATCAAAATTTAGGTCTAAGTCAGCGCTGATTAGATGATGTGGCGCGTTTCATCCCCTCGCATTTCCACGTAAACTGCGGACAGTAATGGATTAATCTGGATGTATCCCTTGAAACGACTCTCGCTGCTTATCGTTACCTTCGTTGTCAGTTTGGCGCTGTTTATTGTGTGGTTGGCACACAACCTAAATATGGAGCAACAGCATCAGCTTGGGGAAGTTGAACGCGCTAGCGAACTTGCTCATCAGCAGGCGCTGGAGCTACAACAGCAGCTGAAGTTAACCGAGCAGGCCCTGGTTATTGGCCAAGCAGAGGTGGAACAGCTGCAGCAGGTACTGCGTCAAAGCGAGGAGCTCAATGCTGAGCTGCAAGAAGAGCTGAGCCTGTATCGCCGGATTATGGCCCCGGAGCAGAGCGCCGGTGGCGCGGTGATTGAGCGCTTCCAGCTGCAAAAGCAACTGAGTGAGGGCTACTACCGGATGCAGGTCCTGTTGATTCAAGTGGCTCATAAGAAGCGCTGGCTCGATGGCGATGTGGACTTGCTGATCAGCGGTAGCGAACAAGGCGAGCCACGAGAGTACCGCTTATCGGATCTGCGTGATAGCGGCAGTTTGCCCAGCTTTAAGTTCCGCTATTTTCAGGAACTAAGTAGTAACTTTAAGCTACCTCAGGGCTTTTTACCGGAGCAGGTTCAGGTGGTGGTCAGCTTCAAGGCTGATAACGCCAGCAAGGTGAACAGATTGACCCTCAATCAAGAGTGGCAACCGCTGGCCATCGCCGATGACTACCCGGTCGCAGGCATCGAACTGCTGCCAACACCGGAGTTGGTTTCACAAGAAGCGCAGGAAGAGGCGGGGGAAGCAGCGCTGCAACAGAGCGAGCTTACCGAGGCCGAAGCGCCAAGCGTCAGCGAGGCGGCCGTACAAGCAGAGGCCCAGTTAGCGCAGGGGGAGCAGTTAGATCAGGTTGAGAAAGCCACCACGGTTGAGCTGATTGAATCCGATGGCGAGGCGAGTCAAACCGCGCCTTCGGCCACTAGATTGGTGGCGCCTCAAGGCCAAGGCAGCGGGGCGAACACCACCGATTCCCCCCGAAACACCATGCAGCTAGATAGCAATTAGCCATCGGTATGTTTTGGGCTTGGTTGAACTGCCGTGCCTATGCAAACTGATCATGCTCAGCAACTCTCACGGTCGGACGAATACTTGAACTAATTAGTCGGGTATTAGATAATGCGGCCATTATTAATCCGAGGAATCCCATAGTGTCAGAGTCAGTAGTAAGCGAAACCAGTGCCTTTCCTATCCAGTTCACCGACGCCGCTGCGCTGCGGGTTAAAGAGCTGATTGCCGAGGAAGAGAACGACGCGCTGAAGCTGCGAGTGTATGTCACTGGCGGTGGTTGCTCTGGTTTCTCCTATGGCTTCACCTTCGATGAGAAAGTGAATGATGGTGATACTGTAGTGACCAATCAGGGCGTTGAGATGGTGGTTGACTCCATGAGTCTGCAATACTTGGTGGGCGGCATCGTTGACTTTACCTCAGGCTTGGAAGGCTCGCGCTTTTTGGTCAACAACCCCAACGCTAGCACTACCTGTGGTTGTGGCTCTTCGTTCAGTATCTAACTGGTGAGTCGAAAACCTGCTTTGAAAACCCGGCCTTAGCCGGGTTTTTTATTGCCGTAGCAAAGGGGAGTGAGCGCACTACGCTGTTTGGCTGTACTAATAATTGTACGCTTGGTCAAAAACGGGTCAAAAAATAGCAAGATATGACAATTAGAGCGCTTACTTTAGGGGTAAAGTAGCCCGTGGTATGCTGCTTCTTTACCAGTTGCACAAATTGGCGACCAATTAGCGCCGCTCGCAGCGGGTAAAGACTCTCAAATGTAGAAAGATTGGTTTTCACTCTCAGCTTGGCTGTTGGTTTTGGATAAGGATGTTCCACCTATGTTTTCGCGTTTTCGACAATTTGTTGCTGTTCGCCCCTACTTGTTTTCGATTGTGATCGTCTTGGCCGTGTGCCTGTGGATGGCCTCTGGCATGGCGCCGGATGGCAGCAATAATGTGGTTGCAGCAGAGCAAGACGGGAGTGCGAGTGCTCCGCCGCCAACCCGGGTTCAAGTGAGCCAATTCCAAACCGAAACTATCGAAGATCAATTGCTACTGTATGGCCACACTGAGGCGCGTCGGGTTAGCGTGATATCTGCCGAGGTCTCCGGTCGCCTGATTGAGTATCTGGTGGACCCGGGCCGCGAAGTGAAGAAGGGTCAACCGTTGGCGCGTCTCGATGTACAAGATCGCCGTGCGCAATTAGCCCGTGCTCAAGCCTTACTGGCGCAGCGCGAAATTGAATACGAAGGCGTGAAAGCGCTTAACAAACAAGGTTTCCAAGGCAAGGCCAGCCTGGCGCAGGCGCGCGCAGCCTTGGTCGAGGCGCAATCCTCAGTGGAAAACCTGCAGTTGGCGATTACCAACACTCAGGTATTGGCACCCTATGACAGCGTGTTTGATGAGCGGATGGTGGAAGAGGGCGCATTCTTAGGCATTGGCGATCCAATCCTTAAGCTGGCTGAGACCCGCCGCTTAATCGTTCGCACCGATGTGGCCGAGCGCGATATTCAAAAACTGCGCTTAGGCATGCCAGCTCAGGTAACCCTGCTCAATGGTGAAGCGGTAGAGGGCGAAGTGGACTTTATCGCAGCGGTCTCCAATCCCAATACACTGACCTTCCGAGTGGAGGTATTGGTCGAGAACCCCGATGCGGCGCTTAAGGCGGGTCTGAGCGCAGAGGTGCGTATCCCTCTTGGTGAACTGCAAGCGCTTAAAGTCACTCCAGCGGTGCTGGCCTTGGATGAAGATGGCACCTTGGGAGTAAAAACCGTGGTGGACGAGCGGGTCGCCTTTGTGCCGGCGCAGTTGCTGCGCTCCGAGTCTGATGGCGCTTGGCTGGGGGGCTTTGACGGTGAGGTAACCATTATTACCCTCGGCCAAGGCTTTGTGCGCCATGGCGATCCGGTTGATGCGGTGCCTTACCAAGGCGCGGCGGCAGCCGAGGAGCTAAGCCAATGAAGGCGCTAATCGAAGCGGCGCTTTCGCGTAGCCGAACAGTCATCTCGCTGCTGGTGTTTCTGCTGATCGCCGGGGTGAGCACCTTTATCAGTATTCCCAAAGAGGCTGAGCCAGATATTGAAATCCCGGTTATCTATGTGTCGATGGCCCACGATGGGATCTCGCCGCAAGATGCTGAGCGCCTGCTGATCCGCCCCATGGAGCAGGCACTTCAATCGCTGGAAGGCCTCAAAGAGATGACGGCAACCGCCGCCGAAGGCCATGGCTCGGTAGTGCTGGAGTTTGAAGTCGGCGTACCGCTGAGTGAGGCGATGGCCGATGTGCGCGCCAAAGTTGACGAAGCCAAGCCCAAGCTGCCAGATGGCGGTGAAGAGCCGGAGGTGCATCAAGTCACCTTAGCCAGCGAACAGCCGGCGATTACCGTGCTGCTATATGGTGAGCTGCCACTGCGCGCCTTACTGACCGCAGCCCGTGAGCTGCGTGATGAGATTGAGACCATGCCCGAGGTGCTGGAGGTGGAGATCGGCGGTGACCGCGATGATTATCTGGAGATCCTGGTCGACCCGATGCTGATGGAGAGCTACGGCCTCGACCAGTACGATATCGCCTCATTGATCAGCCGTAACAACCGTTTGGTTACTGCCGGCACCATGGACAGCGGCAGCGGTCGCTACGCCATCAAGGTTCCGGCGGTGTTCGAGACGGTCAAGGATGTGGTGGACTTGCCGGTGAAAGTGGATGGCGACCGGGTGGTGACCTTTGGTGATGTTGCTACCATTCGCCGCAGCTTCAAAGATCCCAATACCTACGCGCGGGTAAACGGCCAGCCGACCATCTCCTTGGAGGTGAGTAAGCGCCCCGGCGAGAACTTGATTAACACTATTGCTCAGGTCAAAGAGCTGGTGAGTCAGGCCAAGACCTTCTGGCCCGAGAGCCTGCAGGTGGGCTATGCCGGTGATACCTCGAAAGATGTGAAGACCATGCTCTCCGAGCTGCAAAACAACATCCTATCGGCGGTGCTGCTGGTGGTGATCGTGATCATCGCAGTGATGGGCGTACGCTCATCCTTGCTGGTGGGCATTGCCATCCCGGGCTCGTTTCTGGCGGGGATTGTGCTGCTGGCGGTATCCGGGCTGACCATCAATATGGTGGTGCTGTTCGCGCTGATCATGGCGGTGGGCATGCTGGTGGATGGCGCCATTGTGGTAACCGAGTTCGCCGACCGACAGATGAGCGAGGGCGTGCCGCGTCACCAAGCCTATGCCAATGCGGCCACCCGCATGGCTTGGCCGATTATCGCCTCAACCGCCACCACCTTGGCAGCCTTTGCGCCTTTGCTGGCGTGGCCGGGTATTGTGGGGCAGTTTATGGGCTACTTGCCACTGACCTTGATTGCGACCTTGAGTGCCTCGCTGGTGATGGCGCTGATCTTTGTGCCAACTCTTGGCAAAGTGTTTGGCCGCCAGCGTAAGCTAAGCGACAAGCAGCAGCGACGTTTGGATTTGGCCGAAGAGGGGCGTTGGCAGGAACTTGATGGCTTTACCGGCTTTTATCTGCGCTCATTAAAGCGTGCGGTGCGCATGCCCTTAGCCGTGTTGCTGTTGGCCATTGTGGGGGCAGTTGGGGTGATCTTCGCCTACGGTACGGCGGGCAAGGGGGTTGAATTCTTCCCCGAGGTTGAGCCCAACGGCTTTACCATTGTAATGCGCTCCTACGGCGATTTCTCCATTGAAGAGCAGTTGGCGGTGGTTAAGCGAGCCGAAGATCAGATCCTCGACCTGGACGATTATGAAACGCTGTACACCGTGGTGGGCGGCGATCAGCTAGGGAGTATTCGGGTCAACCTCAAGGATTGGGACCTGCGTCGTCCGGCCAATGAGATCATTGAGGAGATGCGTGAGCGCCTGTCGGTCATCGCCGGCTTGGAGATCGAGTTCCGTAAAGATAAAGCGGGCCCTCCCGGTGGCAAAGATCTGCAAATCGAGCTCAGCTCGCGCTTCTCTGAACGGCTGCCTGAGATGACCAAAAAGCTGCGGCAGCTGGTGGAGCAAAGCCCGGCCTTTGTGAATATCGAAGACAGCACCGCCAAACCGGGCATCGAGTGGCAGGTGAAGGTGGATCGCGGCAATGCGTCGCGCTACGGGGCAGATGTTTCGCTGCTGGGTAACTCGCTGCAGTTTATGACCAATGGCCTGAAGATTGGCGGCTATCGCCCCGATGATGCCGATGACGAGCTGGACATTCAGGTGCGTTATCCCGAGCAGTACCGCAGCATTGCCCGGCTCAGCGACTTGCGGGTGAAGACCGCCTACGGCATGGTGCCGATCACCAGCTTTGTGCGCCTTGAGCCACACCAGAAGCAGGACGTGATCAATAAGGTCGATGGCAAGCAGGTGCTGACGGTCGGCGCAGATATGGCGCCGGGCTTTAACCTCAGCGTTGAGCTGCCCAAGCTGGAGCAGCAGGCAATGGCCTTGGAGCTAGACCCATTGGTGAACATTCGGATCCGCGGTGAAAATGAGGATCAGCAAGAGAGCGAGGTGTTCCTTGAGCAGGCTTTCTTAGTGGCGCTGTTCGCCATGGGGCTGATCTTGGTGACCCAATTTAACAGCTTCTATCAGGCGGGGCTTATCCTGTCGGCGGTGCTGTTCTCCACCGTTGGGGTATTGCTTGGCCTGCTGATCGCGCAGCAGCCGTTCGGCTTGATCATGAGTGGAATCGGGGTGATCACCTTGGCGGGGATTGTGGTGAACAACAATATCGTACTTATCGATACCTACAACGTGTTCCGCAAGCAAGGGATGGACTGTATCGATGCGGTCATGCGCACTGGTGCCCAGCGTTTGCGCCCGGTGATGCTGACCACGGTCACTACGATCTTGGGCTTGTTGCCGATGGTGCTGGAGCTGAACATCGACCTGTTTAATCGCCTCGTCAGTGTTGGTGCGCCCTCTAGCCAGTGGTGGTCGCAGCTGGCGACTGCGGTGGCTGGCGGACTAGCGTTTGCCTCGGTGTTAACTTTGATCCTCACGCCCTGCTTATTGGTTCTGGGCAATCGTATGCATCACTTCGGTGAACGGCGCAGGCGAGGGGCGATAAAGCATCAGGCTTCGCCTGAGTCGGCCTAAGCGCGAGTGACTGTCGCAATACTTGGTTAGCCACCATTCTGGTGACAGAACAAGGCAAGCGTCACGCGTGTTTGATTTGGTGGATGGCTGCCCTTTCGCTGTTAGTTGCGCGAAGGGCAATGCCGATTGTGGCCAGCTAAACAGGGCAAAATTATAGAACAGTCTGGAGATTATTCCGCTAAGGAGGCGTTTTTATTACCTTACAAGTAAGCCCCATCACACCTTGTCTTTTTTGTCGCTGTCTGCGCGCAATGTTGTACTAAGCTTTTCTCCAGCCCAGAAGGAGAACTATTTATGACATTGATATCAATAAGAAATTTTGTCTTCCTATTAGTGTGCTGTATCTCCTTCTCTTCTCTGGCGTTGGACGTTGTCCGATACAATCCCCCCCACTCTGAGAAAGATAAACGTAATGATTATCCGCTGTCGCTGCTTACCGCTGCGCTGGAGGTGACCAAAAGCGAGTATGGTGACTACCGGATAGATTTCGCCCCGTTTTTGCTGCAGCGCGAGCGTGCGCTCAAAGAGCTACTGCGCGGTGAAATCATCAATGTTTACAACGCTCCCTTTCAAAAGCATTGGGAGGAGACGCTGCCCCCCATCTACTTTCCAATCTTGCGGGGGCTGCTTAACTATCGTTTGCTATTGATTACTCGGCAAAACGAGTCCCGTTTCTCGGCGTTATCAGATGTCACGCAGTTAAAGAGCTTACGCGCAGGCTTAGGCTCCCAATGGAGCACCACCAAAGTGTTTCGCGAACTGGAGTACACAGTAGTAACCAGTAACAACTACGACGGGTTGTTTGGCATGTTGCACTACGGGCGCTTTGATTACTTTGTAAGAGGCATTAATGAAGTGTTCCCTGAGTACCAAGCTTACCGAACTAAGTACCCAAGTATTGTGGTAGAGCAGACCAAAGCACTGTATGTGCCATTACCGATGTTCTTTTTTGTGTCTCCCCAAGAAGCGAGATTGAAAGAGAGAATCGAAAAAGGGCTCTGGTCGCTCCATGAAAGTGGTGAGCTCAAGCTGCTGTTTGACCAATTCTATGGCGATGATATTCGTCAAGCAGGGCTCAAGCACAGGCTACTGTTAACGGTGGGAAACCCTTTTTTAAGCCCTCACCCCATCTACCAGGATAAGTCGTTATGGGTGGTGCCCGATGAGTACTGACGAAGGATTTGTGATGGCGCGATGATATCAAGAGCGGGAGTGGTGACACAGCCTGCAGCGACTAAGAATGTGGCGTGAAACCCGACACCCCCCACTCCAGATGAGCGCCGTGCCCCCTCTATCTATGCCCCCCGCGCGGCAGGTATCACCAGCAGAGTGCTAGCTGGGTGTTAGGTTTGAATTGATTCGCAGGAAAACAGACTTAAGCCGCTTTTCCTGCGAGTGTGGTCCGCTAGACAATGCTCAGTTTCACATCAACGTTGTTACGGGTGGCGTTGGAGTAGGGGCATACCTGGTGGGCGGTTTCAACCAGTTGCTGCGCGGCTTCACCTTCCAAGCCTGGCAATTTGATGGCCAGGCTCACATCAATGGCGAAGCCAATACCTTTGTCGTTCTCGCCGATACCCACTTCAGCGGTCACTTCTGGCTCGTTGCTAAAGCTGATTTTTTGCTGGGCCGCGACAAACTTTAATGCACCGATAAAGCAGGCTGAGTAACCCGCTGCGAATAGCTGCTCTGGGTTGGTGCCGTCGCCGCCTGCACCACCGAGTTCTTTGGGGGTGCTCAGTTTTACTTGTAGACGCTGATCGTCAGAGGCTGAGTTGCCTTCACGGCCACCGATCGAGGTGGCTTTGGTGCTGTAGATGGCTTGCATGATCATTCTCCTGAATTTCAATAAAGTGGTTATTGCGATAACTATATCTCGATAAAAAAGCGGTCTTTGCTGACCGTTGGATATAAAGTTATCGCGATAACTAAATTTGTGCAAGCCAAAAATTGTGTTTTTTTTGCTCGCTTATTCTTTGGCTTGACTGCAGAGCTCTGGGCTAGGAACTAGCGCTGCAGATTGTGGCGCAGCTTGATCAGGGTTTCTCTAAGTTGAATCAGCTCTTGCAGCGGCATACCGCAGGCCTCGGCGACGCATTCTCCTACTTTTGCTGCAGGCAGCCTAAGTGCTTTGCCCTTATCGCTGAGAAAGATGGCCAGAGCCCGCTCATCGTCGGGGCGGCGCGAGCGAATTACCACGCCGTCTTGCTCTAAGCGCTTGATAACGGGGGTGAGCGCACCGGGCTTTTGACCGAGTTGCTGGGCGATATCTTTAAGCCCTACGCCATCTTGCTGCCACAGAATCAGCATTACCAAGTACTGCGGGTAGGTCAGGCCTAAGGGTTCGAGCAGCGGCTTGTACAATTGGGTCATTGCCAAAGAGGTGGAGTATAGAGAGAAGCAAAGCTGTTGCTCCAGTTTTAGCGGGTGTTCAAGGTCCATAATACAGCCAGTGGTCGTCGGTAGCTTTATGGTACAGCGCGCAGAGAAGGCAGGGAAGCGGCAAAATCTTTGCTTCCCATTCTTCTTAGCGCATCGCCAGTAATACTCGCTTGGTGTTGTTGAGCTGCTCCAGCAGTGGGGTCGAGTTTGCGCGGAAGCTTGCCAGGTCTTGGCCGGTCAGCGGCTTGGACTCGGGCAATTTCACGGTTCTGGGGTTCTTGTGTACCCCATTGACCAAGAACTCGTAGTGCAGGTGTGGGCCGGTGACCCGACCGGTTGCGCCCACAGTGCCGATGGTTTTGCCTTGGCGTACCCGCTGGCCAGTTTTTACATGGCGTTTGTGCAGGTGCAGGTATTTAGTCACGTAGGTTGCGCTGTGCTGAATAAACACGTAGTTGCCATTGAACTTGTTGTAGCCTGCCTCGATAACTCGACCATCGCCCGCTGCAACCACTGGCGTGCCCACTTTGGCGGCATAGTCGATGCCGTTGTGCGGGCGCACTCTGCCAGTTACTGGATGCAAACGTCGCGGGTTAAAGTTGGAGCTGATATAGCGGAAGTTGACTGGAGCACGCAAGAAGGCTTTGCGCATTGGCTTACCTTCTGGCCCGTAGTAGTTCTCATCGCTGTGGCGTAGTGCCTGAAAGGTGTCGCCTTGGTTGGTAAACTCGGCAGCGACGATGTTGCCATAGCCGACGAACTCACCGTTGATGTATTGCTCTTCGAATAGCACCACGAAGTGGTCGCCAGAGCGGATATCTTGGGCAAAATCGACGTCCCAGCCGAAGATCCCCGCCAGCGACATGATCTGCCCTTGGCTAAGACCTGCTTTGATCCCGGCATTCCAGAACGAGCTGGTGATAGTGCCCTCGGCAAAGCCATAGCGCAGCTCAACGGCTTGCTCTTCGATATCGGCAACAAAGCTGCCTTGCTGCTGGCGTTGAATACTTAAGGTGCGGCGGCTATCCAGTGGGTAGCGCAGTTCAGCCAGTTGCTGCTGATCATCAAGGTAGAACTCAACGTTGTCGCCCGGATGGATCTTGCGCAGTTGCTTGGCATCGCCACCCAAGGTGTCAATTTTATGCAGGGTGGCGGCACTTAGGCCGACTCGGGAAAATAGTAGCGCCAAGCTGTCGCCGTTCTTAACCGTTTGCACCTGCTTGCTATAGAGCTCGCGCTTGTTCTCCGGAGCCGGGGTTGAGCTCACCGCCAGCGGCAGCTGATAGCGCATCCCTTGTCGCAGCTCGCTCTCTTCGTTGAACACCATAAGGACTGGCTCTTGCTCGGCCAGTAGTTGTTCGGCGGCCAGTGTTTGCTTACTAGGCTCAGAAGAAGCGGGGGGGGTTGGCACCTGTTCGGCGATTTCAAGTGGCGGGTCTTGCGCTTCGGCTGTCGCATTTTCTGGTGCTTCGCTAGGGGTATCCGTTGGCTTGCTGGCAAGCTGAGGCGCCTCGGCTTCTTGCTCTGCTGGCTCACTGGCTTGGGCGGCGCTTGCGCTTACGGGTTCATCACGGGTTTCAGTCGTCGCGGGTTGCTCTGTGTGTTTGGCTATCGCATCTGCCACGGTAGGCGCTGGGGCCTGCGGAGCGGCTTTGGGGGCGAGCTTAACCGGCGCTGAGTCAGTCACTGTGGCGGAGGAGCCGTTGCGTTGACTAACCGCTAAGGTGCTTCCTGATGCACTTGAATTTAGGCTTGGCGGCTGGCTGCTGGCGTTGCTTGCAGCAGTCGCGCTGATGGTTTCGCCAATCACCAGATCGGTGCGCTGACCATCGATGCTATGGCTTGATTTTGACTTGCTGGGGATAAAGCCTGCGATGGCAACCAGTGCAAGACTGAGTACCAGTAAGCGTTTATGCAAGGGCGGTAAAAGATTGATCAAGCCCATTTTGAATCCATTCCGGTTTTACAATCTGTTCAGGTGACCTAAATCGCGATTTTATCCAGCAACGGGTGCTTTGACCAGAGCCAGATACCAGTCTAGTCCCTCAAATGAGAACTGAATAGCTTTGCAGTAGTAATTTTACGGAAATCGTGGGTTGAAACACGCTAATCCCGCTTGGTATTTGTGCTCAGCCCCTGCATCATGGAAGGCATCCTTGTGGTAGTGGATCAAAAAAATCAGGATAGATTATGCATACTCGTCAAAGCTTGCTGAATGATTTGGAGCGCTCGGGGATTGTGCGCTCAGGAACGCTGATGGTACATGCCTCGATGAAAGCCATCGGTCATGTGGAAGGTGGCGCCGACACGGTACTGGATGCCTTGTGTGAGTATATGCAGCCGGGGCTGCTGCTATTAGCCTGTCACACTTGGGATAAACACAATAACCCGGGAGGCGTCTTTGACCCGCGCAAAGAACCCTCGTGTGTGGGGATCTTGGGCGAGCGCTTGCGCCAGCGCCCACAGGTCTGTCGCTCACTGCACCCCACTCATTCGGTCGTGGCGGTGGGCCAGGGGGCGGCCAGCTATATCGCCAACGATGCGCACGCTAGCACGCCATGCCCGCGCGATGGTTCGATGGGTAAGTTGGTCGATGTCGGTGGGCAGATCTTGTTCTTGGGCTGCCCACTTACCAAGAACACCTTCATTCACGGGGTGGAGGAGTGGAATAACATTCCCAAGCGACTTACCGCCGAGCCAGAAGCGATGACCGTGAAGGTGGATGACGCGCTGATCCCACGTAAGATGCACCGCCATGAAGCGGCGTGTGGCGATATCTCTCTGAACTACGACAAACTGGAACCGGCATTTATCGAGCTGGGCGCAGCCCACTACTGCGATATTGGCGATGCGCGCTCGGTGGTGGCATCGGCCTCGCGGATGATGGAAGTTACCAGCCGCTTTTTGGCCATCAATCCTGACTTTCTGGCGGATAAGTTACCGGTGCCGGGGATTTGGTATCGCTAGCGAGAGCCGTTCAGCGAGTCATCTGTTAGCGTTTTCACTAACATGCTATAAAGTGGCACGCTTATTTCATATACAACAATGAAGCGATGGCTTCACTCTTCTATGCTCTCGCCCATCTGGTAACAGGTGGGCTTTTTTTATCGATACGCATCGGTCATTTCGCATAGCTGCTCGATACCATCGAGGGTGCGTGGGGTGAGCCGGTGTAGCCGGTCTACCTCTAGCTCAAGCAGCGCCCCGTCTTGTACGGCGCGCATTTGCGGCCACTGATTCCAGCCCGCATCTGGGCCCGCCAGCAAGATAAGCTGTGGGTCGGCCGCGACCACCGTTTCCACATCGACCAAGGGATAGGCCGCTTTGGCGTCGCTAAGAATATTCTCCAGTGCGCACAGTTTTAGCCCTTCATTGATCCAAGAACTGGCAGAGATGCTCATCAGCGGTTGATCGCTCAGCTGGTAAAACACGCTTATAGACTTGCGCGAGGTGGCCTGCCGCTTGAGAGCGGCAAAGCGCTGCTCCAGCTCACCGGCCAGTTCGTCGCCTTGCGCGCTAACTCCCAGTGCCTGAGAGAGCGCGCGTAGGTTATCGGGTAGCGCGTACAAGTCCTTAGCTTCGCTCAGGTAGGTGGCGATCCCAAAGCTGGCGAGCTGTTCAGCCAGGTTGAGCTGCACGCCTTGTGGCCAAATCAGCACTAGATCCGGCTCAAACGCGAGTATTGCTTCAAGGTTGATGTATTGGGCGTTACCCAAGCGGGGAAGGGCCTTTGCCGCTTCCGGGTAGTCGCTGTATTCGACAGCGGCGACCAGCTTGTCGCCTGCTCCCAGGGCGTATACCTGTTCGGTGAGGTGAGGGGCTAGGGCGATAACGCGTTGCGCTGGAGGATTGGCGGCAAACACTGTTTGGCTGAGCAACAGCGTCAGCAGCAGGTAGCAACATCTAGAGAGCATGACGAAGTAGATAGACCGGAACGATGATTAGACTAAATAGCAGTGAGGCCAGGCGTAGCTGGGTGATCAGATTCTGCATCTGCGGCACGCTGGGGTAGCACTTGGTTGGGCCAAAATAGGCCTGCTCGATGCGCTGCCCTTGGTAATGACGAGGGCCGCCCAGCTCCAGCTTGAGGTTGTTGGCCGTGACGCTAAGCAAGCTGCCACTGCCGCTAAACGGCCAGCGAAAACCTTGTTTAACTGCCTGCAGGTTGCTACGAAAATCCCCCTGGCTGGCCAGCACTAGCGCCAGTAGCTTAAATGGCAGCCAGCTTAATAGCTTGTAGCCGCGGCTAAGGGCTGCGCCAAACTGGCGGTACTCGCTTTGCTTGGGGTTCCAGCTCAGGTGCAGTTGGTAGACCATCACATACAACACGCACATCTCGATGCCCGCCAAGGCATACCAGAACACCGGGGCAAACCATTGCGCTGCCAAGCGTAGCAGCAACATCTCGATACCGGCTTTGGCCACGCCAACCGAGGTGAGGCTTTGGCATTCGCGCAGTAGCCAAGGCTTGAGGGCGATACGGGCTTGTTGGTGTTGCTCCAGTTGCAGGGCGGTCAGCTGGAAGCTGTTCATTGGCCCTTGCCAATTGAGCAGTAATACGAGTAGCAGGGCGTCGAAGGGGCTAGAGAGCGGGTTGATGCTGTTAAACAGCGCCAAGCCTAAACAGCAGGGGATTATCAGCACCAGCGCGGCGAGTAAACCCGCGATGCGTTGTTGATGGGGGCCATTGTTGGCGCGGTTGACTTTGGCGGCCAAGCGCCTGCCCAGCCAAGGCAGAAACCCACCCACGCCATGAATGGCAAAGCCGGGTATCAACACAATGGCAAAGATTGCCAGCCATGGAAGGCTCAGGCTAATCCATTGCAGCCCCTGTTGCATATTAGCTGTCGAAGCGTTTCAGCATTGCCAGTACCAAGGCGGTGGAGTGCTTGGCGGCGGTTTCCAGGAAGGCATCGAAGGAGACGGGGGATTCAGTTCCTGCAATGTCAGACAGCGAACGGATCACCACAAACGGTACGTTTGCCAAGTGACAGACTTGGGCAATCGCTGCCCCTTCCATCTCAACGGCGGCCATGGTCGGGAAGTCGGCCCGGGCCTTGGCTACGCGCTCTGGTGCAGCCATAAAGATATCGCCGGTGCAGATAAGACCGCTGATAATCTTGTGGCCGCTTTGCTCGGCGGCGGCTTGCTTGGCCACATCCACCAGTTTGCCATCGGCGATATAGGCGGCGGGGTTACCCGGCAATTGGCCCATCTCGTAGTTAAAGGCGGTGAGGTCCACGTCGTGATAGCGAACCTCGCTGGAGATCACCACATCGCCCACTTTCAGGCTCGGGTCGAAGCCACCGGCAGAGCCGGTGTTGATCACGCGGGTGGGCTGGTAACGCTCAATCAATACGCTGGTGGCAATCGCTGCTGCCACTTTGCCGATACCGGAGCGGGTGACCACCACTTGTTGGCCTTCGATGGTGCCGCTGTAGAGTTCGCAGCCGGCAAATTTATAGGTTTCGCAGTCTTGAATTAGCTCGCGCAGTGCAACAACTTCTTGCTCCATTGCGCCGATAATCGCTGTAGTCATAGTTTTCTCTTATAACTCACGTACATACACGTGTTGGTCTTTTCTTAGTTTAAAGCCAATGTGCTCATAAAATCCGTTGGCCTGCTCACGTTCAACGTCACAACGTACTCGAAGATGGGCAACACCACGGCTACGAGCCCAGTGCTTACAATGTTTTACCAGAGCCCGGCCGATACCTTGCTCTTGAGTCTCGCCGTCTACCACCACGCCGCTGATTTCTGCGAAGGGCAGCGAACCGAGGCGCAGCGCCACGAATACGTGCACCCAGCCAATCACTTGATCCTGCTCGTCCAAATAGACAAAGGCCTGATGGGCGGAGTTTTCCAGAATCGCGTTGATGTTCGGTTTGACGGTTTGTGCGGTAGGTTTATAACCAAGCTGGGTTGCCAGCTCAGCAACACGGGTAGCGTCTTGTTCTTGAATTGGGCGAATTTGCATAGTCTTTCTTCATCCTTTTATTATCGTGCCGACTATCGCACGCCGTTGCGGCGCAATTATGACAATTGGGTAAATAGCCCTTGTGTCACCAGTGTATGTCGACAGCAATCGCGGAGCAAGGAAAGACGAGGGCACCCTTATGTGAGTGCCCACTATTGCTCAGTAACTACTGTTGGTTGGCTTGGTTTAAGAGGCGATTAGCCCCATTTTACCAAGCTAAACAGTTTCTTACCGCGCTTGATGATGCTGTACTTGCCGTACAGGGCATCGTCTTCGCTGAAGTTAGCCATTGGATCGGTGACCTTCTCACCGTTCACTTGTACTGCACCGTTCCCGATGAACTCACGCGCCATCTTGTTCGATTTGGCCAGCTCAGTGGTGGTCAGCAGTTCAACCAGGCTCATTTCAGCTTGCTCAACGCTCACGCTTGGCAGGCCGTCTTGGGCCAGCTGGGCCAGGTCGCTTTCGCTTAGCTGGCTCAGATCGCCAGAGAACAGCGCCTGAGTAATGCGCTCGGCAGCTTGCAGACCTTCTTCGCCATGTACCAAGCGGGTTACTTCGCGGGCCAGAATGCTTTGCGCTTCTGGACGGCCTTGGCGCTCGGCGTCGGCTTTGCGTACTGCTTCAATCTCATCTTGCGCCATAAAGGTGAAGAAGCTCATAAAGCGATACACATCGGCATCGGCGGTGTTAATCCAGAACTGGTAGAAGGCGTATTGCGAGGTCTTGCGTGGGTCTAGCCATACTGCGCCGCCTTCGGTTTTACCGAACTTGGTGCCGTCTGACTTGGTGATCAGCGGTACGGTCAGGCCAAAGGTGCGGGCTTGGTTGCTGCGGCGTGACAGGTCGATACCACCGACGATGTTACCCCATTGGTCAGAACCACCCACTTGCAGGGTACAGTCGTAGCGCTTGTTCAGCTCGGCAAAGTCCATACCTTGAAGCAGGGCGTAAGAGAACTCGGTGAAGGAGATGCCCGAGCCTTCGCGGTTCAGACGCTGCTGTACCGATTCTTTGTTGATCATGGCATTCACTGAGAAGTGCTTACCCACGTCACGCAGAAAATCCAGCGCGCTCATCTCGCCGGTCCAGTCCAAGTTATTCGCGACGATGGCAGCATTCTCGCCACAGTCGAAGTCGATAAACTGGCTGACTTGGCCTTTGATTTTATCTACCCATCCGGCTACCACGTCGGGGGTGTTAAGCTGGCGTTCAGCCGCTTTAAAGCTTGGGTCACCGATAAGGCCGGTAGCGCCGCCCACTAGAGCGATAGGCTTGTGGCCCGCCATTTGGAAGCGCTTAAGTACCAGCAGTGGTACCAAGTGGCCCAAGTGTAGGCTGTCGGCGGTTGGATCGAAGCCACAATACAAGGTGCGATAACCGCTTGAAAGGTGCTCCGCCAACTCCTCATCGGCCGTGCATTGAGCGATCAGGCCCCTTGCCTTCAAATCTTCGATTAACGCATTCGTAGTCATGACTTTTCCTGTTTGATTTACAACATTCGCCCCTGCGTGGGGCTCAATAAATAAGCCGCAAATCATACACTGAGTTGCGGCTTAAAAAAATACTCGCGGCGGCTGCGGACAACAAACTTAGCCGATTTTACCGGTGCTCAGCTCTTCGGCCAGTTGGCCCGGGCTAACGATAGTGCCTTCACCCGCCATTGACGGAGCAACTGCCACATCGAAGCCATCATTGCTCATGCCCGGTGCCCACTTCTCGATGAACATCTCTACTGGAATACTGAGTGGGGCAAAGCTTGGGTGATCTTGTTCGGCCCAGGCCTTGGCCAGCTGCTCACTCGCGAACACCAACAGCACCTTTTCTTTCTCGGTATCGACGATTAGGCAGCCTTGCTCATCGCTTAGGGTCCAAAGCGCGCCTGCTTTACGGGTCTGTTCGATTAGCTGCTCGTAGCGTTGCTTGGCGGTCAGGCGTGCATAGCCTGCCAACATCTCGGTATCACTCATAGTTTTCGCTTAGTCTGAAATTTGCCGCGCAGTATAGCACGGGCTAATCACTTTCCTGATTGACGTGTCGGTCGAGGCGGGTGCTAGGGGCGCTGTCGAGATGGCCCGACAGAGTAAGTAGCTGCTCGTCACTCACATCTTCATTGGTGCGTTGGGCATTCAGCAGCAAGGTGCAGTGGGTCAGCAAGTCCGGTAAGTCGGGATATTGCAGGTGGGTTAGCAGGCCATCTTCCTCGCTATGCTCAATCATGATCTGCTGTAGACGGCCATCGAGGCACATCTCACGAAACGAGCGGTTGTAATCGGCTATTAGGCGTTTTTGGCGAACCGGGCGTTCGCTGTTATTCGGGATCAACGGCCCCACCGGTTGCCCACCAAAGCCGGGTTGTAGCACCTTGTAAGCAGGGCGGTCGTCGCGCGGTAAGGTGTCATAGACATCGAGGAAGGTATCGAGCGGGCTGTAGATCACATCGATGCGGCCTTTTAGCAGCATCTTAATGCTCAGCACTTGGGTGTTTTGATACTTGATGCTGGAGAACAGCGGTACGTACTCTTTGCGAATTCGATCGGGAAGGCTGTTGATGGCCGGGCTGCCAAAGCGTAGACCTTGCAGCGACTCAGGCTCAGAATCTTGAATACTCGTGTTAGTGGTGATTAGGTGATTCTGGGCGATATAGCCAGATAGCCAGATAGCAAGACCGGTGGATAGTGCATGTTCTGGGTGTTTTCCGGGGTTAACCAAGCGGCGGCCACCATATCGATAAGCTCTGCCTCGGTGCTTTTTAGGCAGCGCTTCCATGGCAGCACATAGGTTTCCACCTTATAACCGGCGTTGACGAAGATGGATTCGGCAAGGTGCAGGTAGAAGCCCTTGTCCTTGAGGTAGTCGCCGGTTGAGCGTCCCCACTCCAAGTGACAGATCTTCACCACGTCCCAGTCATCACGGTGCTCGGCCATCGAGCCAAAGGAGAGCAGTAGTGACAACAACAAGACAAGGCGCATAGCGTATTACCTGCTTTTTAACCGATGAGCGTGCTATCGATTCACTCTCACTAACGATGGTTAGAGCGGCACAACCGAAAACACAGCATCTAATCACTGTAGCACAGCCAGCTATTGACCAAAGTAAGCCTTAGGGTTGCTTTCTCTTTCACCCACTTGCGGCATAGCTCACCGTTCTAAACTCTTTTTAAAACAGATAGATAGTTTTTCGATGGCATCACGTTTTTTTATCGGAAAGGTCTGGTGTACTGGGCGTTGTTGTTCTGTTCAATGCACAAGGAAAGCAGGAGTGGTGTGATGCGACTGATTTGGCAAGGATTATTCGGATTAAGTGCGGTGTTGTTGGTTTCCGCCTGTGGCAGCTCCGGTGGGGCACTGGAACAGCCTGATCAATCGCTTCCGCCCTTGGATGTGCCGGTTTACCGCGCCTTTGATGAGTACGATCATAGCCAGCGCCTACGGGTTGATGGAGCGAAGATTGTTGATGGCGCTGGGCAAGAGCACACCTTACGGGGCGTCGCCTTTGGTAACGAGATTTGGTCTAACCCTAATGCGCCTACTCAGCACCACGACGAACGTGATTATGTCCGCCTCAAAGAGATGGGGCTGAATAGCATCCGTTTCTACCTTAACTATCAGTTGTTTGAAAGAGACAGCCAGCCCTATGTTTATCGTCAGGCGGGCTGGGATTGGCTGGACAAGAATCTTGAGTGGGCGGAGAAACATGGCATCTATCTGGTGCTAAACATGCACGCCCCGCAAGGGGGCTATCAGTCCAACGGTGCTGGAGATGCGTTGTGGGAAGTGCGCAGCAACCAACAGCGTTTGACCCGACTTTGGCAAGCCATCGCGATGCGCTACCGGGGGCACCCGAACATTGCCGCCTTTGATCTGCTCAACGAGCCACGGCCCACCCGCAGTAATAGTCAGTGGCAGCAATTAGCCAATGAAATCGTCGCGGCTATCCGCGAGGTCAATCCCGAGCATATTGTTTCGGTGGAGCGGATCTTGGGCACCCAGATCAGCTGGGAAGTGGATGAGCAGCAAAACTTCTTCCGACTCGACGACCTTAACATTCTCTACCAGTACCACTTTTATGAGCCGATGGCCTTGACCCATCAGCAAGCCGATTGGCTGGATGGCTATAGCGCCGCTCGCGAATATCCTGATCCCTACCGCTATGAGATTGTTGGCAACTCCCGCTGGATCGGGGGAACATTTGGTAATCCAACACTGGCTCAAGACCACAGCGAATGGCAGCAGATGGAAGGGGAGATCTGGTGGGCAAACGATCTAGAGGTCGAGGTGCTTTATCCGGTGTTAGCGGCCAAGGCGGTGAGCGGTTACGTTGAGTTTGCCGATGCGGTGGTACTGGAATATGCCCCCGGCTCCAGCCGGGGTAATGTGCTGATGGAGGTGGACCTTAGCAACCAAGAGAACTGGTACTTTTGGAGTCAGAATGGCAGCGGTAGCGGCCGGGTGTATCAAGAGTCGGGGCTCGCGGTGCGCCGCGCCGAGGGAACCACTGCTGGTGCCGACTGGACCAGCCGCTCGCAGCTGATTGTGCCCAAGCCGGGCTATGGCTATCAGATTTCTGGCTTGATGCGAGGCCAAGGGCTAGCTGGGTCTACGAGTCGCTTGCGACTAGATTTTCTAGGGGACGTCGATCAGGTACTAGCTTGGGATCGCCCCTTGTTGGAAGCGAAGATCGAATTGATTGAGTCTTGGGCCCGCGCCCAAGGCGTGCCGCTGTATCTGGGGGAGTTCGGTTGTATCCGCCACTGCTTCGAGGACGACCAAGGCGGCGAGCGCTGGGTGGAGGATATGCTCGATATTCTGGAGCAGCGCGGCACCCACTTTAACTACCACGCTTACCACGAGTACAACTTTGGCATCTACCACAACGGCGAGGGCCTACCCTCGGATGATTCGGTGAATCAGGCCTTGGTTGAACTGTTCCAGAGCCGTTTTGTGGATTAGTGTTGGCAGACAAGCGCTAATGGTGTGAAGCTCATCGAACGAAACAGGCATAGCACTGCGCTATGCCTTTATTAGAGGTGTGCTTAGTTGTTGCCGCAAGTGCCTTTGGCGGCCATTTTTAGTTTAGCTAGTTGGGTTTTACCCTCGTCGCTCTCGACTTGCTTGAGTCCCGCGCCACCAACGAATACGCCCATCTTGATGTACTGTTCAATGAAGTAGAGCTCGCCTGCATCGGTATAGAGAACGATATCGTTATTAGAGAACTCTGACTCGGTAGAAAGTGTATGCTCTTGGTCGCCTTCTACCTCGTGATAGAAGAATACACCTTTAGCTGTTTCGCCAATACACTCACCATCGACCAACACATCTTTTTTCAATGCGGCTCCACCGAATGAGTCTTTGCGGAAGATATAAAGACCTGCCATTGAGTCGGAGGGGGCGCTAAATGCTTTCGCCTGCTCTTCTTGTGCATTCGACTCAGTAGGTACTGATGCACAACCTGAGGGTAGTGAAGATACAATAACTGAAGCGAAAATCAGTTTATTCATCTTACATCCTTGTTGCTGATTATTGTTTTTTTATTAACCTTTACAATAGGTTAGGTATTTCAGCATGAAAGACTACACTGTGAGTGTGGATTTGTGAACTGGTGTGTTTGGTTCACTAAAGTTGAACTGCGGATCGTAGAAAGCGGCCTTATCAGCTGCGGCTTAGTGCTTTGAGTGGCTCTTACTCACCCATTCAGCTACCTGCTTTGCGCGGTTATCACCGGACTTTTTCAGCCCCTCGATAACGCCAGCAATGTTCTCTGGCGGCTGATTCTGGCTAAGCTTCCATTGCCCCTCTATCTGTTCTACCTCGATTTCAACCCCGACTATCGCGTTCAGTAGCTTGTCGATATAGCTGTCTGGGGCATCGTTCACCGACCAAGGTTTGGCTTCTTTCGACTCGTGCTCTTGAGTTAAGCCATCTACCAGTTCAAGCAGCCAAGTTTTGTCGTGTTTGAAGGCCAAGCTACCTTTTACATGCACCGCCACATAGTTCCAGGTAGGCACCGCCTTCCCATGTACCGCTTTGCTTGGGTAGTGGTTGGGTGAGATGTAACAGTTGGGGCCGTGGAAGATGCCAAGGACTTGCGCAGATTCCCCTGCGGTTTTCCATAGCGGGTTTGCCTTGGCGATATGCCCTTTAAGCAACAGTTTATCTGGTTGTTGCTCGAGCAACATAGGGAGGTGCATCGCATCGGGACCAGCCTGCGAATGGGTAACTAGCGTGGCAAAGGGATGGCTGCGAACAAGCGTCAGCAGCGCTTCGATATCGTCTTGCTGAAAGTGCTTTGGAATGTACACCGGCGCTCCTTTTTAGGGTTAATAAACTGAATGGCTTCAAGCATAACTCGTCGCTAGCATGTTGTGCAAAGCCTAGATTGCGCAATAGCGCAAGTGTCTTATCAATAGCGCTTGGCGTTTGACGCTAATGAACAACAGACCGGCAACTTTGAACTTGGTATGTAAGCTGCGGGGTCGGGAAGGAAAGGGGCAACTACACCCCCAAGTAATCCATCATCCCCTCAGCAGCTGTGCGTCCCTCATAGATGGCGGTAACCACCAAGTCAGAGCCGCGTACTGCATCGCCGCCGGCGAAGATCTTGGGGTTGGAGGTTTGGAAGGCGAACTCGCTTTGCTCAGGCGCAACCACCCGTTGCCACTGGTCCAGCACAACCCCATGGGCGGCCAGCCAAGGCTGTTCGGCGGCCTGAAAGCCAAAGGCTTGGATCACTGCATCGCATTCCAGCGCATACTCGCTGCCGGGCACTGGCTCTGGGCGTCTGCGGCCGCGTTCATCGGGCTCGCCCAGTTGGGTTTTCACCAGCTTTACGCCACAGGCCTGCCCTTGGGCGTTCACTACCACATCGAGTGGTTGCACGTTCCATAGGAACTCCACCCCCTCTTCTTGGGCATTGTAGACCTCGCGGGCGGAGCCGGGCATGTTGTCTTGGTCGCGTCGGTAGGCACAGGTGACCGAGCTGGCGCCTTGGCGTACCGAGGTGCGTACGCAGTCCATGGCGGTATCGCCACCGCCGAGCACCACCACTCGTTTGCCCTGCATGGAGATGGGGGCCGGTGGGTTAGCGAAGTCCTGCACATAGTAGGTATTGGCAATCAAAAACGGCAGGGCGTCGACCACGCCGTCGGCATCGCCGTGCTCGAAGTTGCCGCTGATATAGCGATAGGTGCCGTGGGCGAGGAATACCGCATCGTAGTCACTGAGTAGCTGCTCGAAGGCCACGTCACTGCCCACCTCGCAGTTGAGTCTAAATTCGATGCCCATGCCCTCGAAGATCTCGCGGCGCTTCTGCATTACCGATTTTTCCAGCTTGAAGGCGGGGATGCCAAAGGTGAGTAGCCCGCCGATCTGTGGATAGCGATCAAACACCGTGGCTTTCACACCGTTGCGCGCCAGTATATCCGCGCAGGCCAGTCCGGCCGGTCCGGCGCCGACGATGGCGACCGTCTTATCGGTTTGCTCGACGGCGCTAAGATCGGGTTTCCAGCCCATCTCAAAGGCCTTATCGGTGATAAACTTCTCGATATTGCCAATGGTTACCGCGCCGAACTGATCGTTCAGGGTGCAGGCGCCTTCGCATAATCGGTCCTGCGGGCAGACCCGGCCACACACCTCAGGCAGGCTGTTGGTTTCGTGGCATAGCTCGACCGCCTCTAAGATCCGCCCTTCATTGGCCAGCTTCAGCCAGTTGGGAATGTAGTTGTGTACCGGACACTTCCACTGGCAATAGGGATTCCCGCAGTCTAAGCAGCGATCGGCCTGTTGCTCGGCTTGGGTGGCCGAGAAGGGCTGATAAATCTCGATAAACTCGCTGCGACGCCGGGCGATGGACTTCTTGCTAGGGTCGACCCGCTGCACGTCTACAAACTGGAAGACATTCTTACTCATAGTGACCTCCTTGCGCCCTTACTGGGCATGCACCCGCAGCTCGGCGGCAGAATTACGTTTATGCCCCAGCAGCGAGCTAAGCTCGGCAGACTTGGGCTTAATCAGATGGAAGTGGCCAACCTGGCTTTCGAAGTCGTTAAGCAGCTCTTGAGCGCGTGGGCTGCCAGTAGCATCGAGGTGATCGTTGATAAGGCCACGCAGGTGCTCTTGATGGATTGGCAGCTCGGCAACGCTCAGCAGCTCAACCATCTCGCCATTGCAGCGTTGGGCGAACTGGCCGTCTTGGTCATAGACATAGGCGAAGCCGCCGGTCATGCCCGCGGCGAAGTTGATCCCGGTCTGGCCCAACACCGTCACGATGCCGCCGGTCATGTACTCGCAGCCGTTGTCGCCAATCCCTTCCACCACTGCGATGGCCCCGGAGTTGCGCACCGCAAAGCGCTCGCCCGCCTTGCCCGAGGCAAACAGTTTGCCGCCGGTGGCGCCATACAGGCAGGTGTTGCCAATAATGCTGGCCTCGTGGGCGGCAAAGGCGACCCCAAGGTGGGGTTTGATCACCAGCTTGCCGCCGGTCATGCCCTTGCCGACATAGTCGTTGGCATCGCCGGTGAGCTCCATCTCAACGCCGCCGACATTCCATACCCCAAAGCTTTGTCCGGCAGTGCCGTTGAACTTCAAGGTCAGTGGGGTGGCGGCAAGCCCTTGGTTGCCATAACGCTGGGCAATCTCGCCGCTCAGTAGCGCACCGACGCTGCGATCGGTGTTGCGAATACCAAAGCTTAGACTGGCGGCTTTACCCAATAATGGCTCGGCCGCTTGCCACAGCTGCAGGTTTAGCTCGCCCTTGTCAAAAGGCGCGTTGGTCTGCTGGTTAAACTGTGGATGGGGGCTGTCTTGGCGAACCAGCAGCTCGCCCAGCTGCAGTTTTTGCTGCTTGGCGGTGATGCCGGGCAGCAGCTCCAGTAGATCGGTACGGCCAATCAGCTGAGTCAGCTCGGCCACGCCAAGGCTGGCCATCAGCTCGCGCACCTCGCGCACCAGTAGCCGGAAGTAGTTCATGACTGCTTCTGCTTGGCCGAGGAAGTACTTGCTGCGCAGGGTCTCGTCTTGGGTGGCGACACCGGTGGCGCAGTTGTTTAGATGGCAGATCCGCAGGTATTTGCAGCCCATCACCACCATCGGTCCGGTGCCAAAGCCAAAGCTCTCGGCGCCAAGAATGGCGGCTTTGACCACATCCAGCCCGCTTTTCAGCCCGCCGTCGACTTGCAGTCTCACCTTATGACGCAGGCCGTTATCGACCAGCGCTTGGTGGGTTTCGACCAGCCCTAGCTCCCAAGGGCTACCCGCATATTTGACCGAGGTGAGTGGGCTTGCGCCGGTTCCACCGTCGTAACCGGAGATGGTAATCAGGTCGGCATAGGCCTTGGCCACCCCGGTGGCAATGGTGCCGACTCCGGGCTCGGAGACCAGCTTGACCGAGACCAGCACCTGCGGGTTGATCTGCTTAATGTCAAAGATCAGCTGGGCCAAGTCCTCAATCGAGTAGATATCGTGGTGTGGCGGCGGCGATATCAGGGTTACCCCGGGTACCGAGTAGCGCAGCTTGGCGATCTCAACGCTGACCTTATGACCGGGCAGCTGACCGCCTTCTCCGGGCTTGGCCCCTTGCGCCATCTTGATCTGCACCACCTCGGCATTGCGCAGGTAGTGGGCGGTGACGCCAAAGCGGCCCGAGGCGATCTGCTTGATCTTGGAGTTGCGCTCGCTGTTAAAGCGACTGGGATCCTCGCCCCCTTCGCCGGAGTTACTTTGGCCACCCAAGCGGTTCATGGCGACCGCCAGAGTTTCGTGGGCCTCTTTACCCAGCGCGCCAATCGACATGGCGGCGGTATCGAAGCGGCGGAAAAACTGTTGCTCTTCTTCCACCTGCTCGATGGGCAGCGGCTGCTCGGCGCTCTTGAGCGCCAGCATATCGCGCAGGCTGGAGATGGGGCGTTGATTGACCGCATCGGCAAAGCGCTGGTAGGTGGCATAATCGCCACTTTGGCTAGCCTGCTGAAGCAGTTGCACCACATCCGGGTTATAGGCGTGGTATTCCCCACCGTGTTGGTACTTCAGCAGGCCGCCGGGTTCGAGGGGGCGGCGTTTGATCCAGGCGCGGGTCGCCAGATTGCGTTGGTCGGCTTGCAGGTCGCTAAAATCGGCCCCCTCGATACGTGAGGCAATGCCAGTAAAGCAGCGCTCGACCACCTTGGAAGAGAGCCCAACCGCCTCAAACAGCTGGCTACAGCGGTAGCTGGCAATGGTGGAGATCCCCATCTTCGACATGATCTTCAGCAGCCCCTTACCAATGCCCTTAAGGTAGTTGCCTTGTACCTCGCGTACGCTCAGTGGGATCTTGCCATCGCTCACCATGGCGTTAAGGCTTTGCAGCGCCAGATAGGGGTAGATGGCGGTGGCGCCGAAGCCGAGTAGCACCGCAAAGTGGTGGGGATCGCGCGCCGAGCCGGTCTCGACAATGATATTGCTGTCGCAGCGTAGCTGCTGTTCAACCAAGCGCTGTTGGATTGCCCCGACCGCCATCGCCGCGGGGATCGGCAGATGATCCGCCTGTAGGCTACGATCGCTCAGCACCAACAGTACGGCGCCTGCGCGCACTGCCTCCAAAGCCCGCTCACACAGCTGCTCTAGGGCGACCTCTAAGCCTTGCGATTCTGGGTAGTTCAACTCCAAGCGTTGGTGCTGGTAGTGTTTGGCATCCAGCTCCAGCAGCTGGCTAAAGTCGCTGGGGCTTAAGATGGGCGATTCAAAGCCACAGCGGTTGGCGTGGCCAGTGGTCTCTCTAAAGACATTTTGCTCGCGGCCAATCAAGGTGGCCAGCGACATCACATGGCGCTCGCGCAGTGGGTCGATGGGTGGGTTGGTAACCTGAGCAAAGCACTGGCGGAAGTAGTCGTAGAGCGAGCGGCTGCGCGAGCTGAGCACCGCCATCGGCGCATCATCGCCCATCGAGCCGGTGGCCTCCTGGCCTTGCTCGCCCAGTACTCGGACGACCTGTTCTAACTCTTCGCGGCTGTAGCCGAACATCTTTTGCTGTACCAATAGCTCTGCGGCGTCCATGGGTGCGTCTTGGATCTGCTCGTCACTGAGCTGATCTGCTGGGGTCAGGCGGCTGCAGTTGTTATGTAGCCATTCACGATAGGGGTGGCGGCACTTGAGCTGCTGATCAATCTCAAACGACGACCACAGGGTATGTTCTTGGGTGTCGATCACCAGCAGCTCGCCCGGGCCAACCCGGCCCTTCTCCAGCACTTCGTCAGGCTGGTAGTCCCAGATGCCGATCTCGGAGGCCAGAGTGATAAAGCCTTCGCTGGTGCGCACGTAACGGGCCGGGCGCAGGCCGTTACGATCGAGTCCGCAGGCGGCATAGCGACCGTTACACATCACGATCCCAGCCGGACCGTCCCAGGGCTCCATATGCATGGAGTTAAAGTCGTAGAAGGCGCGCAGGTCCTCATCCATATTCGGGTGGTTTTGCCAGGCGGGCGGGATCAGCAAGCGGAAGGCGCGGAACAGGTCCATGCCGCCGGCCAGAAACAAGTCCAGCATATTGTCTAAGGAGGAGGAGTCAGAGCCGCTTTCGTTAACAAAGGGGGCGGCGTCTTGCAGATCCGGCAGCAGTGGCGAGGCGAACTTATAGCCGCGCGCCTTGGCCCACTGACGGTTACCGACGATGGTGTTGATCTCGCCATTGTGGGCCAGCAGACGAAACGGCTGTGCCAGCTCCCAGCGTGGTGAGGTGTTGGTAGAAAAGCGCTGGTGGAACAGGCACGCGGTGCTGGCCAGGCGGATATCCGCCAAGTCGGGATAGAACAGCGGCAGGTCGGCGGGCATACACAGCCCTTTGTACACCACCGTTTGCGCTGACAGTGAGGCGATATAGCAGGCTAGCTTGTCGAGCTTTTTCTCCAACCGGCGGCGCGCCATATACAGGCGACGTTCCAAGTCATCGCCGCTCCAGCCAGCTGGGGCGTTGATCAGCACCTGTTCAATCCGTGGCAGGGTTTGCCGGGCCAGCTCGCCGAGGATGTCGGCTTCTACCGGCACTTCTCGCCAGGCCACTACGTCCAGCGCCTCTTGTTCCAGTTGTTGGTTAATCAGCTGGCGGGCGGCCTGAGCGCTGATTGGATCGGTGGGCAGAAAACACACCCCCACCGCGTAGCTGGGGGCGAGTTGCCAGCCATGTTGCTCGGCCAGCATCTGGAAAAAGCCATCGGGCTTGGCCATTAGCAGGCCGCAGCCGTCGCCGGTTTTACCGTCGGCGGAGATACCGCCGCGATGCTGCATACGTTGCAAGCCTTGGATGGCGGTGCGCACCAGTTTATGGCTGGGCTTGCCTTCGACATTGGCGATCAGGCCAAAGCCGCAGTTATCTTTGACCAGTTGAGGATCATAGATTGCCATGGTTCTCCTCCTTGATTGGCGCGGATATCTCAGCTTATTCTTTTATTTTCAATGAGATATTCTTACAGTGCGATTCAGTATCCGTTACGCTGAGGGGCACGCCAGTGCCTTCTTGAAAAAATAGCTGACTCTTGCTCGGGCTTCCTCTAAAATCGCCCAACTTTTATTCAGCAGCCATTGTTAAGCGGTAATCTACGGTGCAACTCGATCTTTACGTCAATACCCTCGGTCGTCATCTAAAACAGCGTTTCCCCCACCGGGTGCGTAAGTTGAGCGTTGATGGTGCATTTACCTGCCCCAACCGCGATGGCACCATCGGCCGTGGCGGCTGCACCTTCTGCAACGTTGACTCCTTTGTAAAGCCGCACCAGCAAAGCCTGGGCGTGGCAGAGCAGCTAGAGCAGCGCAAGGCGGAAATGAAACATAAAGACATCGGCTATCTCGCCTACTTCCAGGCCTACACCTCCACCTATGCTGAAATCGAGTATCTGCAAGGCATGTACCAGCAAGCGTTGGAAGACCCTTCAGTGGTGGGGCTATGTATTGGCACTCGCCCCGATTGTGTACCCGAGCAAGTCTTGAACTTGCTGGCCGACTACCAGCAGCAAGGCAAAGAAGTGTGGCTTGAGCTGGGGCTGCAAACCGCCCACGACGACACCCTAAAGCGCATCAACCGTGGCCATGGCTTGGCCGAATTTTCTGATACCGTGGCCAAGGCTAAAGCCCTGAATTTGCAGGTGTGCGCTCACCTGATCTTAGGCCTGCCGGGTGAGGGGCCTGAGCACTACATGCAAACCTTGCAACAAGTACTGGCGCTGGATGTGGATGGCATTAAGCTGCATCCACTGCATGTGGTAGAAGGCAGTATTATGGCCAAAGCCTATCGTGCCGGTCGCATCCAGCTGATGAGCCAAGACGAGTATGTGGAACAGGCGATACGTTTGATTCAGCACACCCCGCCGGAGGTGGTCTATCACCGGGTAGCGGCCGAGGCGCGTAAACCGCTGTTGGTGGCACCGGATTGGTGTGAGCAGCGCTGGCCGCCGATTACCGCCATTGCCAAGGGCTTGGCGGCGACAGGCGTGCAGGGCTCGCGCTACTGCAGTGAGTAAGTGCTTGATCGCAGTTTGTTAGATAGAGCAATTATTGATCACATTAGCCCTTTATCTTTGAGGCGTTTACTGTAAATTAGAGAGCTGTACACGGAATGATTATACAGTTCAATGTCTTACACACTCCCCACTGATTCTTGGCTACAGCTGAGTCTGTTTCTTTTTTTAGCCGTCGTGCTCGGCCTGACCACGGTTTTGGTTCGGGTTAGCGTGCGGTATAACCGGGTGCGCTCCATCAGTGGGCTGTGCCCCAGCGCGCAATTGGTGTTCTGCGCCAGCAGTCAAAAGATCCTCTACTGCAACGAGCAAGCCTGCGAGCTGTTTCAGCTCAAGAATAAAGGTAGCCATTGGCGTTTTCCCCAAAGCGGTATGGCCGGGCAACTGCTAAGCCGCCTGTCTGAGAGTCAGGTGCGCGGCCAGGTGCTCGGGGTGCACTGGAACTTCCGCTTAGACGGCCAACGCTCGGTTGCGATTTTGTACGCCAATCATCGCCGCTACCGTGGCCGCAAGAGCTGGTTTATCAACGCCTATGAAGACGCGGCCGGTTACGACTACCTTAAATCGGTGGAGCAAGAGCGTACGTTGTTTGGTGATGTGTTGAACTCGATCCCCGAGTTTATCTACTTCCGCGATGCCGGAGGTCGATTGCTGGGCTGTAACAGCGCTTGGGCCAGCTTCCACGGCCAGTCGCCCAGTGGCCTGTCGGGCAAGAACATGGCCGACTTTATGACTAAGGAAGAGCTTGAGCAGAGCCAGCAGTTTGACGAAAAGGTGCTCAGTGGTGAACGTTGCCAAAGCACTGAGTGGTTTAGCGCACCGGACGATCAACAGATCCTGCTGCAGCATAATGTCTATCCACTGCGTAATCCGCAGCGCTTGGTAACCGGGGTGCTGAGTGTCTCCTACGATGTTACCAAATGGCACCAGCTGAACCGTAAGTTAGAGCAAGAAAACCAACACCGCTTGAGCTCGGAGCGCAAGCTAGGTCGCCAGAACAGCTTGATTCGTACTGTGTTTAACTCCACTCCCGATCCGTTGGGCTTTTTCGATGACCAAGGGGTTATCGTGGGGGCCAATGAGCCCTTTGCCGCTATCTTTGGTGGCACCAGCAGTGAGGTGATCTCCAAACACCTTAGCGAAGTGGTGGAAGGCGAGGCGCTGGAAATCCACCTTCAGCAGAACCAACAGATCCTCGATGAGGGTGAGCCGCTGCGCTATGAAGAACTGGTTTATTTCAACGATGGTCAACAGCGCTGGTACGAGGTGATTAAAGGCCCCTATCTGGATGATGTGAGTGGCGAGAAAGGGGTGATCTACATTACCCGCGACGTGACCGAGCGCAAAGAGACCCAGCAGCAGCTGGCCGATGCAATTATGCAGCTCGAAGAGCTGAGCTTTATGGACAGCCTAACCCAGGTGGCTAACCGTCGCAGCTTCGATGAGCGGCTAAGCGAGCTGTGGGTGACCCATACCCGCGAAGAACTGCCGCTGAGCTTGTTGCTACTGGATATCGACTGCTTCAAGCAGTTCAACGATAACTATGGTCACCAAAAAGGTGATGAAGCTTTAAAAGTTACAGCGGGTCTGGTCAGTTCGGTGATCAAGCGCGGCTCGGACTTAGTCGCGCGCTATGGTGGTGAAGAATTTGCCGTGTTGCTGCCCAACACGGAGCAGCAGGGCGCGGAGAAAGTGGCGGGCGATCTGGTGCAAGCCTTTGAGAAGCGCTGTTTTGAGCACCAGTTCTCGAAGGTGAAGCCACATCTAACGGTGAGTGTTGGCGTGGCCACCATCCAACCGGCGGCTAATCGCGACTACGGTGAGCTGGTGGCGATGGCCGATGAGCTGCTCTACAAGGCCAAGAACAGCGGACGAGCGCGCTATTGTTCAAACGCCAGTGAAAGCCTGACCGAGGTAGGACAGGCTTGCACCAACGGCGCGTGAATTAGGCGGTGTAGCCGCCGGAGATACCTTTGGTGGCAACCGCCACCGCATTGTGGGCGTGCAGGCTTTCCAGGTGGTGTACCTTCAACCAGAAGTCTTGCGCGTCAGCGCGCTGCTCCAGGCAGTGCTTGACGCGACGCGCAGCGTCTTCACAGAACATCAGGTTTTGGCCATTTAGCAGGGCAAACTGCTGCTCATCTTCGCGCTTCACTGCTGCCTGTACCGGGGTTTTCAGACAATCTTCCACAGCATCGATGACCGACACAAAGGGCATGTCGCCAGCGCCTTGCTGCAGTTTAATCTTCAACTCGGCAATACTGCGCTGGCTGTGCGGGGTAGCCACAATCCCTTGGGTGCTGCCCAGCCATTGGTAAACCGTGTCGGCATCTAGCTGTGATTGCTCGGCGAACTGTTCGCTGAAGGCCTTTTGGATCAGCTGACGGGCCAGCGCCGCAGAGCATGGGCAGGTGGATGAGTAGGGGATTTCAAGGCCCAGCTCAACATCCAGGCCTTGCGGGCTCAGCTCGGCGGTGATGGTTAGCGGGTAGCTTTTCCAGCCTTCTTTTTTGGAAATCAGTGAGTGACGACGCAGCTGATAGTCGAACTGGAAGGTGACCTTGGCGCGATCACTAAGTTCATGATGACTTTCAATAAATCCTTCGAGCAGGCTGCTGATGCTGGCATAATCGAGTACACCGCTGGTGGACAGCTCATCTAATAGCAGGTACAAGCGCGACATATGGATCCCCTTTGCTTTGGGATCAGCCAGGTTTACAAAGGCGTCGATCTTGGTGCTGACCCGCGTTGGCGCCTGTCCATCGAATGCAGCCATCATGGGCATTTCGATGTGACCCATCCCGACCCAGTTGAGGGTGCCCTCAGTGTTGGCTCGAGAGGTGTTCGCGATGTCAGGCATTGTCTTAGGCATGCACCAAGTACTCCAATTAGTGTGCGAAAAGCTGGGATGAACAGCGGAGAGGGAAAAAAGTTGGCTAGTTATACCATAAAAGCCAAGTCAAAATTAACCAACTTTCTATGGGGGTATTATTCGGCCCTCCAGATAGCTAACGGAAGATAAGCATGCATCCATTTAAGAAGCTCGCTACTTACTACGTATTCCTGTTGTCGCGCCTTGGCGTGGTGAGGTTTAGTGCGACCTTAGCGGTGCTGATTATCTTGGTGGCGCTAACCATTCAGGTGAGCGTAACCTTTGCGCTGACCGGCGATGTATCCTCGGTGGATCTGGTGCGCTCGGTGTTCTTCGGCCTGATCATCACCCCGTGGGCGGTGTTCTTTATGTCGGTGATCGTCGAGCAGTTGGAAGAGTCGCGTCAGCGTTTGACCGGGATGATCCGCAAACTCGAGCAGATGCGTGCCAAAGACCTGCAGATGACCAACCGCCTGCAGGCTAACATCGACCAACTCAACCGCGAGATCGAAGAGCGTGAGCGCGCCGAGTCGGAACGGAGTCAGGCGATCTTTAAGCTCGAGCGCGAGGTGAAACAGCGTCAGATCGCCCAAGCCGAGTCCGATGAGCGCTACGCCCTGCTGCGCAGCTTTATCGACAGCTCCCCCGATCTGGTGTACTACCGCAACGAAGAGGGGCGTTTCTACGGCTGTAACCGCGCCCACGAAGAGCTAACCGGCCATAGCGAGAAAGAGCTGATTGGCCTCACCCCCTACGATGTTTATCCCGACGAAGTGGCACAGCGGATCATCGAAACCGACCGGCAGGTGTTTGAAAGCGATGACCTGGTGACCTATGAGCAGTGGCTGGAATACCCCGATGGTCGCAAGGCCTACTTCGAGCTGCGTAAGGTGCCGTTTTATGCGCACACCGGTAAGCGCTTGGGGCTGCTTGGTTTTGGCCGGGACATCACCGAACGCATGCAGCACCAAGCCAGCGTGGAGAAGGCCAACCGCGATAAGACCCAGTTTATCTCTACCCTCAGCCACGAGCTGCGTACCCCGCTTAATGGTGTTGTGGGGCTGAGCCAAATGCTGCTGGATACCCCGCTGGATAAAGAGCAGCGCAAGCAGGTGAACACCATCTTGCTCAGCGCGACCTCGCTGGGGAACATCTTTAACGACATCATCGACTTGGATAAGCTGGATCGCCGCCGCTTTGCAGTGGCCTTAGCGCCGATGGACTTCCAAGCATTGCTGACCGATATCGAAACCCTGACCCGCCTGCAGGTAGCCTCCAAGTCGTTGGCATTTAGCATGGAGCAACACGGCCCGGTGCCCACGGTGATCAATGGCGATGCAACTCGCTTGCGGCAGGTGCTATGGAACCTGTGCCACAACGCGGTGAAGTTCACCGAGTCTGGCAAGATTGAGGTGGTGGTGCGCGCCTTTGAAAGCGAGCACGATAACTGCGTAGACCTGCGCATCGAGGTGCATGACACCGGCCCCGGGATCCCCGAAGAGGAGCAAGAGCAGATCTTCGCCATGTACTATCAGGCCAAAGGCAGCAAGCAGGCCACCGGTACCGGCATCGGTCTGGCCATCTCGCGTCAGTTGGTGCAAGCCATGGGCGGCGATTTAGAGGTGGAGAGTGAACCGGGCAAGGGCAGCTGCTTTACCATCAGTTTGGAGGTGGAACTAGACAGCCTGCCTGAACAGGCTGAGCAGATTGAGCATCCGCCGTTGGAGATCCTGCTGGTGGAAGACGTGGAGCTAAACGTTACCATCGCCAAAGCGCTGCTGGAGAAGCTTGGGCACACGGTGGCGGTGGCGATGACCGGCACCGAGGCCTTGGATAACTTCAACCCCGATGACTTCGACCTGTACCTGCTGGATATACAGCTGCCAGATATGACTGGCTTTGATGTGGCGAAGCGACTTCGCGAGCGCTTCCCCGCTTCACACCTGCCGCCATTGGTGGCCCTGACTGCTAACGTGATCCGCGAGCGGGCCGATTTTGATGAGGCGGGCATCATCGATATCGTCAACAAGCCGATTAACTACAACGCGATGGTTGGCTGTTTGAACAAGATTTTCTATATCGGTGAGCAGGAGCAGCAGCCCGAGCGCCAGGCGGCGGCCAAGAAACTACCGTCCCATGTGGTGCTAAGCCGCAGCTCGAAACCGGTGCTCGACTATGACTTAATCGCGCAGTTTGTTGAGAACCTTGGTCCCGAGATCTTTATCGACAGCGTGGAGCTGTTCGCGGAGGTGATGCCGGACTACCTGAAGATCCTCGAATCGAACCTGACCGCTCAGGATCAGGAAGGCATTGCCAGTGAGGCGCATAAGATCAAGGGTGCTGCCGGTTCGGTGGGCTTGGCGCGTTTACAGCGCTTGGCCAACAAGATCCAAAGCCCCGAGCTGCCCGCCTGGGAAGACAACGTGGAGGATTGGATCCATCAGCTGGTGCACGACTTCCCGGGCGACCTTGAGCTGCTCAGAGAAGAGGTAGCTCGGCTAGACCAAGCCGAGCCAGAATAGTACCAGCAGTGGGCAGAGCAGGCTGAGGATGAAGCCGCTGGCGATGGCAACCGGCACGATCTGGTTGCCGCCGGCGCGTTGCAGCATCGGCAGTGAGAAGTCCATGGCGGTGGCCCCGGCATAGCCGATAATGGCTGCTGGGCTGCGTGTCATCAGTACGGGGATCAGCAGCAAGGTAAGTAGCTCCCGGCCCATATCCACCATAAAGGCGGTACTGCCCAGAACCGGGTTCAAGCCGTCGCCAATCAGCGCCCCCGACAGCGAGTACCAGCCATAGCCGCTGGTCATCGCCAGGCCTGCCGCCCACGGCAGCTCAAAATACCAGGCCGCCGCTAGACCCACCGGCATTGAGCTCACCACCACGGTAAGGGCGATCAGCAAGCCTCGACGATTTAGCAGTAGCTGGCGCAGGCTGATTCCGGCAGCGCGCAGGTCGATACCAATGGCAAACACCAACGCTACCAGCGCCCATTCGGCAATAGCAGACTGGGCGGGGAGCGCTTGGCCATGCAGTAAACCCAGTAGCAGGCCGACGCCCACAGTGGCAATCAGTCGCAGCGGCTCTGCCAGTGAGGCGCCTTTCGATTGACCGGCGATTTCGCTGTGAGGACTTGGCATCGCCAGATAGCGGCCAATCAGATACAAGCAGCCTAAGTTCGCGATAAGCAATGCGCCGACCAAGAACAGGGTTTGTTGCAGCATCGCCAGTAGGTTACTGCCTAAGTCTTCGACCAAGGCCAGGCCAAAGCCCATCAGGAACAGAATCAGGTAGAGCATGGCGCTGCTAAAGCGGCGCAGTACCAACTGTAGGGAACGAGAGTGAATGCGAATACAGTAGCCGGCGAACAAGGCGCCTAAGATCAATAACAGTCCGGTGTACATGGTTTCCCGTTGGTTTGCAGCCAGTTAGGTTATACAGAGAAGGGTTAATTACGAGCGCGGCTATTATACCCGAGCTTGCTCAAAAGCAGGGCTTTGAGTTCCGCTCCGAGGCGCAGTATGCGCTTAGCGCTTGCGAAACGGTAGCAGCAACAGGCCGAGTAAGCGCTGATTATCGCGGCTATCCGGCCAGTTCTTCAGACCAAATTGAATGCCTTGCTGGCCCTCTAGCGGCGCATGACAGTAGCTGGCAAACAAGCGATCCCAACATGACAGGCTAAAGCCGAAGTTGCGGTGGTGCTCATCCGGGCGCTGTGAATGGTGGATGCGGTGCATATCTGGGGTCACCACCAGATAACGCAGCCAGCGCTCCAAGCGCTCGGGCAAGGCCAGATTGGCGTGGTTAAACATCGCCATACCATTGAGCAGCATTTCAAACACCACCACTGCCAAAGCCGGAGCACCTAATAACGCAATAGCCGCCAGTTTCAGCAGCTGCGACAGCACGATCTCGATGGGGTGGAAGCGCAGTGCCAAGCTCACATCGAAGTCTTGGTCAACATGATGGACTCGGTGCAAACGCCACAGCCAAGGGATGCGATGGAACAGCCGATGCTGCCAGTAGATCAGGGCATCCAACAGCAGTATACAGACCACGCCCCAAACCAGCGGATGGAGCGACAGCCAGTTGCCCAGCCCCCATCCCTGTGCGTGCAGATACCAAGCCAGACCAACGCCAGATAAGGGAAGCAGTAAGCGGGTCAGGACCTGCCCCAAGGCCAGGATCGCAAAATTGGCCGGCCAGCGCTGGCTACGCGGAATAGCCCGATTGTGCTTTGGCCAGCATGCTTCCAGCAGCAGCAAGCTCACGCACAGACCGAGGAAAATAGTAATCCGAACAATAGTGATAGCATCCATACTGTGAGTATACGAGGATCGCGAAATCCCTGAAAATAGTTTACCTTTTTGATTGAACTAACAATTACTTGACCTTGCCATGGATTGGGACAACTGGTTAAAACAGCATACGCAGCAACTGGGTATGGAGATGGGCATTATCAGCCAAGTGGATGGCGACCATTACTTGGTGTTGCACGTCTACTCAGAGCTAGGCTTTGTTGAAGTAGGCGACCGCTATGAGCTCACCAACACCTATTGTCAGGCGGTGGTTGAGCAACAGCAGATGATTGCCATCGACCACGTGGCCAAGCTCAGCGACTGGAGCCTGCACCCTTGCTACCAAGCCTTGCAATTAGAGAGCTATATCGCCACCCCGATATGGTATCAACAGCGGGTTTTCGGTACGCTGAACTTTTCCTCCCTCAGCCCTAAAAAGGGAGGCTTCAGTGCCTTAGAGAAACTGAAAGTACATGAGCTGGCCCAAGAGATTGAAGCCAGTGGACTCACGGCGCAGGGAATGCGAACCATCTAAAACGCACGGAGTGCACAAATACGAATGACGAATAGTGGTGTAAAGCTAACCGTGGTTCCCGTTAACCAGCTACAGGTGGGCATGCTTGTGGTCGGCATTGCGGAGCAATCCGGTAAAGCCTCGTTGTCCCAGTCTGGTCGCATCTCCAGCACCCAGCAGATTGCCTTACTGCAAAAAAAAGGTATTCGGAAAGTCAAAGTTCAACTCGATGCTCCCCACCAGTTTTCTAGCGAGCATGAAGAGCTGGAAGAGAAGAAGCTACCTGAATCCCCCCCGCAGCCAGAACCGGCTACCGAAGGCACTAAAGTTAAGGCCATCTTCAACGAAGCAAAATCGCTGCAAGGGAAGTACTTTGAGCAGCTACGCCAAGGGGAGCCCATCGATATCCGGCCGATGGAGAAGGCCGCTGGCGCGTTAATCGATTCATTGGATAACAACAGCGATGCCCTGTTGTGCCTGGCCAAGATCCGCGCCAAAGACCGTTATCTGATGGAGCACTCGCTGAATGTTGGGATGCTATTAGCGTATTTTGGCCGCTCGTTGGGGATGGATAAGCAGGTACAGCGCCAGTTGTTGATTGGCGGCATGCTTCACGACATCGGCAAGATCATGACCCCCGACGAGGTACTGCATAAAGCTGGTCGCCTAGATGATGCTGAGCTGACGATCATGCGTGAGCACGTGGTCCACTCCAGAGAGATCTTAAGTAAACAGCGCGGCTTCAGTGAGATTATGATTGAGGTGGCCAGCAACCACCATGAACGCTTGGATGGCAGCGGTTACCCCTTGGGCCTCAAAGGCAATCAACTGAGCGTTTACTCGCGTATGGCGCTTATTGTGGACTGCTACGATGCCTTAACCGCTGACCGTGTCTATAAAAGTGGTATGACGCCAACCGAGGCATTTCGGACCTTACTCGGTGGCGCTGGTGCCCAATGTGACAAGGTGTTGCTGGAGAAGTTTATCCGCTGCATTGGTGTGTATCCGGTAGGGACCATGGTGAAGCTTAAATCGGATCATTTGGCGGTGGTGGTACAGCGTAACGAGATGAAGCCGCTGCGACCCAAGGTTAAGCAGGTGTTCGACTTGGCCACGGATGCGCAGTGCCCCTTCAAGCTGATCGATCTAAATGGCTTTGAGGAAGAGGAGATTATCCAGGCTGTGTCAGCGCGGGACTATGGCTTGGTGATTGATGATTTTATGGAGCGTTAGTTATCGATTACCAAGGCGAGAGGCAAGCTCTCGCCTTGGTAATGCTTATTGCTTGTCGTATTGCTTAGCGTTTAGTGCTGATGCTTATGATGTTGCATGCCCGCTGCCACTTTCTTGATTGGCGCACTAATCTGTTGGCTTGAGCCATCGCTAAACTGCAGTTCCAACTCCAGGCTGTCTCCTTCCACTAGAGGCTTTTTCAAACCGAACAACATCACATGTAAGCCACCGGGTTTGAGCATCACGGCGCTATTGGCTGGAAGCTCAATCGTATCGACTTGGCGCATCATCATAATATCGCCCTCTTGCACCATGGTGTGCAGCTCTACCTTGCTGGCTTGTTGGTTGGTTGCACCGACCAAGCTGAGCGAAGACGCCGCATCATTTTTAATATGCATAAAGGCGGCGGAGGTCGTCACGCCCGGAGGGGTAGCGCGCACATAGGGATGAGCAATAATGATTTCGGCGAAGGCGGGAATGCTGAGCAGGCCAAGCTGGCTAAGCAACAGCGAGATGAATAACGTCCGTGTCATAGGTATCTCCGGTGAAAAATGTTTAGTTGTCTATGTGAGCGATGATCGCATCAACCAAGGGCTGAGGATCCAAGGTATGGGGAATGCGCTCCAGCAGGTGACCCTGTCCGTCAAGCAGGTAGAAAAACGAGTTGTGGTCCACGCTGTATTCCATCGCTGAGTCAGGCGTGTCGACAT
This sequence comes from Aliagarivorans taiwanensis DSM 22990, assembly GCF_000429505.1. Lineage (GTDB taxonomy): Bacteria > Pseudomonadota > Gammaproteobacteria > Enterobacterales > Celerinatantimonadaceae > Aliagarivorans > Aliagarivorans taiwanensis. The sequence continues at coordinate 63,111 of NZ_AUBZ01000010.1, forward strand.
ACTTGTAATACACCCCCAGCTGCTGGCTCAAGCCCAGTAGCTGGCCCTCATGTGGGGTGAGACCGACGATGTTGGGATGAAAATAGCCTGCGTACACAGTACTTTTCTCTGGGGTGTCCCGTTTGGGATCTAAAGTGATAAACAGGCCTTGTACGGCAGCGAGCTGCTGAGGGCTCAAGGCGTTAAAGGCCCCTGATAGCATCGCCAGAGACGTGGGGCAGACATCCGGGCAATGGGTAAAGCCAAAGTAGGCGATATACAGGGCTTGCGCGGGTTGAAGGCCACTAAAGCGGCCGTCGCTGCTGGTGATGTTGAGTAGCTCAGCGGGCACCTGAATGGGCGCTGTTGAAGCGGGCGCAGCAGCTATTGGTGCTGGCTCATCGGGGGCAAAAAAGCGAAAGCTGGCGAAGCCCAGCGCGAAACTTATCAGGATCGTCACGATCCACTGCCACGTCTTCATTGACTGTTTACCTCAAAGCCTAATTGAATGGGATGTTGTGGATCGTTGGATTCAATGCGTACCAACCAGCGCATCTCTCCCGATGTGCAGTAAGGCAGTAACACTTCACTGTGATAGCGGCCATGTTCATCGGCCTGCAGGGTTTGATTGATCTCGCCCATAAACATATCGATGCCGGCGATGGTCATGGTGATCTCTGGCGCAAACTCGCTGCTGGTTTGGATATCTATCGGATGCAGTTGCATAGAGGCCAACTCGCGCCCTGGCAGCGATACCTGCCATTGCTGCTGCTCGACCAGCCAGCTGCAACTGCCCTGAGCATCCAGCTCACAAGCGTGATAAACCTGCGCCAGCGATGAGCGAACAAACTGCTGAGCGAGGAAACCGCTCGCCAGACCCAATACGGCCACTGCAGCTGCACAAAGCAGTAATTTGGGGGATAAAGTCACAGCAAGTACTTAAGTATTTAACGACTTGGCAACTAATTTACAGCGCTTTGATTACCCGGGCAAGGAGTGCGAACTGGAAAGGTGAAGCGCAACAGAATCATACTGTTGCAGTGGCAGGCAAGGGCAAGCTGATGCGCTTGCCCAAGGTGAGCAATTAAGCTGCTGCAGCCAGTTTTAGTTCTGGCTTTTTACGGTCGATAGGCAGGATCACGCGGCCGTATTCGTTGTTCAGTACCTGTGCCATACCGAAGTAGATGGCAGACAGGCCACAGAAGATACCTTCCCAACCAGCAATGGTGCCGATCAGCTCGCTGCCGGTGAAATCACGGATCGCCAACAGGAAGAACAGGATGGTCAGGCTGCCGAATACTACTTGCTTGGCAACGGGGTAGCGCAGTGAGCCAACAAACATAAAGGCGGTGAACAGTCCCCACATTGCCAGGTACCAGCCCATGTAAGCATGCGGGCTAGCTTCCGCCAGACCCATCTTCGGCATGACCAACAGGCCAACAAAGGTCAGCCAGAACAGGCCGTACGAGGTAAACGCAGTAGTGCCGAAGGTATCGCCACGCTTAAAGCACATGATGCCGACAATTACCTGTGCCAAGCCACCGTAGAACAGACCCATCGATAAGATCATGGCATCGATTGGGAAGAATCCCGCGTTGTGGATGTTGAGCAGTACGGTGGTCATACCGAAGCCCATCAGGCCCAGCGGTGCTGGGTTGGCAGTGGTTTGGCTTGTCATGTAACAGTGATCCTAAATATGCTAAGTAAGGACTCCGTAGGCAGGGCGCAGTTATCCTTATCGCAGGCGCCAAAACTGTGATCCATGTCTACTTTGGAGCGAAATCGCGCGGATATTACCCGAAAGCATTGTCCACCACAATGCCTAAAATTTGACTAGTTGAAATTATTCCAACCTGGATAAGTTAATGATCAGATATTGCGCAGGGAAAATCATTGAGGACAAGGAGGCGCTTGCCGTAACTAGTGGACTAATTACAAAAGCGTTGACGCTGTCATCAATGATTTTAACCAGCAAGAATGATCAGTTACTTATGTAGATTGGTATTAGTTCGAAAAGGAGAGCAAGCCATGCCCCATTGCCTGATTGAATATGCCGGTGAATTGGAAGAAACGCTGGATGTTCAAGCGCTGGTTCAAGCGGTCTATCGCTGTGCCAAAGACAGCCAGCTGTTTGCTGAAGGAACAGTAAAAATCAGGGTTAGCTGCTTTGCCTACTACCAAGCCGATTTTGCTGACCCAAGCTTTGTGCATCTGCGCATCCACTTGTTCCCAGGGCGCAGTGCAGAGCAAGCGTCTAAGGTCCAGCAACTCTCGGTAGAGCTACTGGATATCGATACCAGCTGTTACAGTAAGCGGATCCTCGATTAATCGAGCTTATCGAGCAAGGCCAGGCGGGCGAGCACTAACTGTTTCAGCTCGCCCTGTTCGCGGATAAAGCGCAGTACACCAATACTGCAGCTGAACATATCTTCCCCCATCGCCGCCAGTGGCAGCTCCATCATCTGACCTTCTTGGTCCTGACAGTGCAGCTCCAAGCGTCCACCTTGATGGATGGTGACAAAATCGCCTTCACTGCCATAGCGCCCTTGATACTCGTGCATCTCAGCGACTACCGGCTCGCTATCTGCAACCGAGGATTGCTGCTGCTCCAGCAGCCATGCCCAAAAGGCGGGAGAGTCATAGACTGGCTCCCAGGAAGGGTGGGCAATCTGCGGGTATTGGATGTAGTTGAGGGGGGCCTCTCTTGGCAACTGTCCCAGGGTGTCAAACAGCTCCTGAGAGAATTTGGCGGGCACCACATCGTCGAGCAGGCCATGAGCTAGGTAAATGGGCAGATCATTGAGGCGTTTGTAAAGGGTGCTGCAGATCGGCCGGGCGTCCAACTGCATCGACCAAGGAGCCAGCAAGTTGGGATCGCCACCGGCAATGGGAGCGAGGGCAGCGAAGCGCTGTGGGGAACGCAATGCCCAGTTAAGTGCGCCAAAGCCGCCCATACTCAGGCCCGTGAGGTAGACCCGTTTAGGATTGATTGGGTGACGCGCCATTAGCTTGTCTAACAAACTCTCTAGCTCATCCAGCTCCCAACCCATGCGTCCTTCCGGTACGTGTGGGGTAAGGGTGAACGCGGCCAGCTGATGGCGCTGCTGATAGCGCAGTGGCCCAAAGTCTTCAAGGTGGCTGATATCGCCGCCAATCTCGCCACGGCCATGCAGAAATACCACCATGGGCCAACCGTCGGCCGGTTGATAGCCTAAGGGCTCAGACAATAGGTAGCGATAGGATTGGGCACCAAGGTGCAGGTGCTGAGAAGAGTGAAGCTGAAATTCTGCAGGCATGGGCATTTCTCCAACACGCCTGCATCATTCACTGTTTGGGCTTGAGGCAGGCCTTAGAAATAGAGTCTGATTACAGATTCAGTCACACATGCCGGGCGACGGCAACCCTCGATCTCCACTTTCATCTCTTTTACTAGCTCCAGACCACGTTTTATGGGGGTCACGCTAAGTAATTTTGTGCGCGCTCGCACGTTGTTCCCGACTTTAAGTGGATAAGGGAAACGCACCTGATTCAGCCCATAGTTCACCACCATTTTAGCGTTGGGGTGCTGTGGCTGCTCAGGATTGACGCTGTCGCTCAGGTAAGGGATGAGCGATAGGGTTAGGAAGCCATGGGCAATGGTGGTCTTAAAGGGGGATTCGCTGGCGGCACGCTCAGGATCGGTGTGTACCCACTGATGATCCATGGTGACGTTGGCAAATTCGTTGATGCGCGCCTGGTCCAGGTGCAGCCATTCGCCCACGTGGATCTCTTCGCCCACCTGTGGCAACAGCGTGTCGTACTCCGCTTGCGCGTCTGCGCTCAATTCAATAGCGGGCTTCGCAGGCTCTACTGCGATTGCTGTTTCGGCATCGCTGCCGTTCACTGCGCTGGTGGCTTGGCCATTGCTCACCAAGCTCTCGCGAACCTGACTCGCCAGTTGAGTCTGATTCGCCTTATTCAGGAATTCCATCCAGTAGTCACGCAGTGATGGTGAAAGCCAGTCCTTTAGCTCCAGAGGATTGTTCGCCAAGATTTCGCGCTTGGTCTTGATAAAATCGACTACTTTCATCGTTTAACCCATATGGATACAGTGGCGGCGCATTCTAAAGGAAAGATCCGACCAGTTAAATAGCCTAGCACTATTTAATCGTGCAAAAAAACGTCAGCGATAAGTGGGATTTATCTCACACTATTGCAATTAGCTCCAGCGTAAACAACCGATTAGCGCTTTGTATGCGGGTTATTCTGCTTGATCTTGTTGCCGCTTTTCGAGGAAAAGCGGAATTTGCAGCTTGATCATAAGCTGTTGAATTACGCTGGTTTTATTATGCAGGCATCGTGCCCATTGCTCTGGCCATCCAACTAAACGTTGGCTGGCGTGCTCTTTTCCACCTAAGCGTTTGATTTGCTTTTGGTAGTCTTCGCGGCGCTTGATTGTTTGGGCTTGCTTGATGTGGTCGGCCTCAAGCTTTGGCCATAGGGCATGGGTGATGGTGGGTGAGGAGTGAGCAATAGCAAATCCAGCAGGGTCGAAATCACAACAACTGATAACCTTTAGTGTTGCGTGTGCTGAGGCTAGCAGTTGCTTCAGCGCATGGCCGGGATAATCAGCGTCGCCGCGGTACACCAGCAGCGTGGTATGTTGGGTGATTGAATCAGGCAGTTCAAACTGCGCAAACTGGTCAAATACATCCAGGTTTTCTACCAGAATCAGATTTTGATAGTCGCTTAGCTGAACTAGCCAGTAGGGTAGGCGCAGACTGATGCCTTCGGGTAGGGTAGCAGGCTTGCCCAATAGCCTAAGTAGCTGATGAAGGTCTCGGCATAGCAGGTAATTCCTGTCAGGTGCGTTATCGGCGTGTTTTTCGTTATCGTGCTCAGACAGCGTGATTCGACTGGCATGGCTGCTTACCGGGTTTGCCAGATCCCAGCCTTTGCGCTTCTTACACAGCTCGGCCAGCTCTTGATAGGTGGTCGCGCTGAGCAGTAGCTCACGACCTTGAATGTGGTCGGCCAAATCAAACTCTTCGATAATGGCCGAGACTGCGGCAATCGGCGTTTGCCCGCGGTAGAGGGCTATTCGGGGCTTGTGCTGCTGATACCAGCCTTCCAGCATCTTACGGTGCTTCGCCCCGAGTGCCATATCAGCGGACCGCCACGGTAATGTCGGTCACAATCCGGTTGCCGGTAAACTGTCCATAGTCTTCTTCGTGATGCTCCAAACTAAAGTACTGGCGCTGTTCGTCGGGCAGGGCGTGGTAGCTACCCCATACCTGATACAGCCACACTTCGGCTGGCCATGTCAGCTCATTCTGCTCCAGATAATCCAAGGCGCTCAGCTGTTGCAGGCTATCGAAGCTGGAGACTAAGTAGTCTTCCACATCACGCTTGATCTGCTGCTCACTCAGGGCGAACTCTTCGCTGGCTTCCAAGCTTAGCTCGCTGGAGGCTTCCGGCTCATGTTGATTATGGCGGCGCGGCTTAAGCTTGCTGGCCAAACTCAGCAGCTGCTGCTCATGGTCCTGATGACGGATGTCCACCGCTGCCGGGCGAATACAGGCTGGCGATTGATTCAGCAGATCAGGTAGCTGGCTTTGTAGCGTCCAGTCCTTCGGCTGGTAATCGGGCTGGCGCTCGCAGTGCAGGGCAAAGCCCTTGAGCAAGCGCGCCTTGCCGCGCAGTTCGCGGAAGCGTCCAAGCAGCGCCAACAGGCGCGACTGCACCACGGCCAGCTCTTGGGTACACTCTTCCACCGCTACCGCTAAGTGCAGCACCAGCAAGCGGCGCAACTCGCGAATATCACCAGCGGTTTGGCTGAGCGATTCAAAGCTAAGCAGCGACAGGCTGTCGAGCAGCTCTTTCACCTGTTGCTGAGCCAGTTGGTTTTCACGGATCTTGGCGCTGAGGCTGGCCACATAGCCAAACTCGTTGTTGATCCGGCTCCACAGCGCTCGGGTGCTGTGGCGCAGGCTCTCGGTTAGCTGGTAGGTGTGCTGGGTCAGATCCTGCAAGTAGGCATCGGCGGCGGCCAGATCGCCTTGGTGGCGCGCCTCTTTATAGTGGCTGGCCAGGGTTTTCAGGCTGTTTAAGCGGGTGCCAACGTTGGCATCAATCTCGCGGTTGCGGATATCGCTGAGCGCTTCTTCCAGCAGGCTGCGCAGGTTGGAGCTAAGCATCAGCGGGCTATCCGCGTCAGGTCGAAACACCAAACCTGCCTGCAGCAGCGCTTGGGCTTGCTTAGCGTCCAGCTCGGCTTCGTCTAGCTGACCATTGGCATAGCCTTCCATTAGCGCCTCGCTGTTGCGATCCAACAGCTTAAACAGGCGCTTACCGGCTTTTAGCAGGTTGGGGTTCACAGCAAGGTCTCCTGCTGATTGAGTGCATCCATGGCGTGCTGTTCGAGCGCCAGGTCTTCCGCCTCATCGATAAAGCGCAGCAGCTCGTAGAGGTAGTCCAGCTTGGCGGTGGCGGTGTAGATCAGCCGCTCGGGGTTGGGGCGGATAAAGTAGCCGTGTTCCACTAAGCGCTTGAATACCTGCTTAAGCTGGCCATCCACCGAGTTACTGGTAGAGCCAAACAGGCGGTATTGGGCCACTTTGGCCAGCTGCTCGCGCAGCGCTGGGGTGTCTTCAATCACGCTCTGTAGCTCGTTGAGGCGCAGTGGATCGCCGGCCGATAGCGGCGCATCGCTGCCTTGGGCTTCTTGCGCCAGCAGCAGCCACTCCACCAAAGGATGTAGGTGGGTGGCAATCTCTTGGAACTGCGAGCTCAGCACCCGGTGCTCATCATCGCCCAGCACCTCATAGGCGCAGAAGTAGACCTCGCCGTCGCAGGCGCTGGCTAGGCGGCGGTTCAGCGGCGCGAGCTGGTGGTTGATGGTGGCGCGGTTAGCCTCCAAGCCTAAGTAGCTGAAGGCGTCTTCATCGCTAACGGCACAGATAAACTGGCCTTGTAGCAGGGCTTCTAATACGCGGCCATTCTCGGTCATTGCGGCACTCATTAGCTGGCCTCCTTCGCTTTACGGGCTTGTTCGAGTTTTTGCTGCAGCGCGCTTACCCGTGGCTGCACGATTTGTAGCTGGCGCTTCTCGCGGTTGATGATGTAGCGGTGGGTGAACAAGTCCAGCACCTCCGACTCGGGGTTAGGAAAGGCGCCGAGAATGCGAATATTGTTGTGATCGCAGGCTTGGAAGATCTTCTTCACGTTGCTTTGGTGCAGGGTGCCCAGCTCATCGATTGGCCAGTGAATGGCGCTGTCGGCATTACCACGCAGCAGGCGGGTAAAGGCCAGTAGGAACTTACACAAGATCAGGTAGGCCATACCGTGGCTACTACTCTCGTTGAGCTGGCGATCGGTGCGGATGATCAGGTCGCTGTTGCCTTCGCGTAGGTGCAGCTCCACCATCAGCAGGCGGCCAATCCCTTCTTTAAGGGCGCTGCGGCCGATGATCTCCAGCGCTTGCTTCATCGACAGGGCATAGTCGCTCTCAGGCAGCTGGCTAAAGCCCTGTTTTTCCCACTGTTGGTAGTGGCTGACAAAGCTCTCCAGCTCACCCCAGAACTCCAGTTCGGCGATCTTGGAGCGGATCTTCACTGCCGAGCCGCTGACGCCATCAAGACTCAGATCTTCGCCGATCTCCTTGGTGATGCGGCGGCTCTGGCTCTCGATGCGTTGATCAATATCGCGCAGGTTCTGGTAGAAGTTACAGATACTCATACCGAAGTTGCGACCCAACTCAATAAGACCCTGGATCTTCTGCGGTAGCAGGCCGTTAAGCAGATCGCTCAAGGTCGGCACCAGTGCTACGTAATCGGTGATGCTATCGCCGTCGGCATCCAAGCGTAGGTGTTCTTGGCGTGCTCGCTCCCAGATATCGCTGAACTCACTGCCGGCTTGCTGGGCTAGCAGGCTATCAAACTTGCGCACCCCATCTTCAACTTGCTGCAGCTGCTGCTTGCGCTGGTGCAAGGCTTGCTCGGCTTCGCGCAGATGCTCGGCTATCGCTGCTTGGTCTGGATCGCTTAGCTGCTCGCTGCTGAGCGGCGGCAGTTGTAGCTGCTTAAGCTGTTTGAGTTGGCCTGCCAGCTGCTCTTGTAGGGCGGTGAGCCCGTCGAGCTTCTGCTGTAACTGCTTGAGCTCGCTTTGCTGCTGTTGCTGGCTGGCCTTGAAGGCTGCCTGAGCCTGAGCGAAGTCTTGCTTGGCTTGGCTGTGGTCTTGCTTGGCCTGTTGCAGCTTATCTAGCAGCGACGGTTTTTGCTGCAGCCACACCTGTTTGTGCCAGATTCGGTATTCGTTCACCAGATCCTGGCTCTCTTCAGCGCTTAGGATCTGCTGTTTCAGTTGTTTCTGCTGGTTGGCCAGGTCGATGATCATGGCATCGTCCAGCCCTTGGTTTTGCAGCTCGGCGCGATACCACTGCTCGGCCTCATCAAGCGCTTGCTTGGCTTGTTGTTGGCGCTCGCTGATGCGCTGCTTGGCGCGGCGCTCTTTATCTTCCAGCTCATCGACTCGCTCTTGCCACCAGGCCATCTTCTCAAGGCGGGTTTCTTGGGCCTGCTCTTCCTGCTCACTTAAGTGCTCTTGGTGCTGCACATCGGCGGCGTCGAGCGCCTTTTGCAGCTGGGTCAGCTGCTGTTGCAGGCTGAGGCGGCGGGTTTCCAGCTGCTGGTTAAACTGCTCTTTGAGTAGCTGCTTTTCTTGTTGCAGGTGGCTGAGTTTTTCCTCGGCATTGGCCTCGGCAGAGCTGGCTTGGTTAAGGCTGAACTTGGCCTTTTGCAGCTCGCTGTTGGCCTCGGCGAGCGCTTGCTCGGCTTGTTGCTGCTGAAGCTGATACTGCTCCAGCTCGGCCTCTGCCAGTTGCAGCTCTTGTTTAAGCTGAGCCTCGTTCTTGGCATGCGCAGGCAGTTCGATGGCTTTGAGGTCGACCTTGAGGCCGAAGAAGCTATCGGACTCGCCGTGGAACTCCGGCTTCAGGTCGCGGCGGCTGAGTAGCTCGGGGGCAATCAGCTTGCCGATGTGCTCTTCCCAGCCCGGCGCTTCGCTGCGCAGGTTGGCCAGCAGGCTGTTATCTTGCGGGTGCAGCTGCTCGCGCAAATCAGCAATCTGGCGCGACGCGCTTTGCGCCTCATGTCGCGCTTGAGTCAGGCGCTTGTCGCAGTCGTGCTGGCTGTCCAGCGCCTGGCGTTGCAGCTGCTCTTGCTTGCGGCGCTGCTGGCTAAAGTGCTGTAACTTTGCTTGGGCATCTTCTAAGCGGGTATCCAGCTGGTTGAGCTGGTTGTTTTGCTCGGCATCGAAGCCCAAGTTAGCGGCCTTGGCTTTTAGCTCCACCTGCTCGAGCTGGCGCTGATGCTGCTGTTCGGAGAAACGCTGCTTAAGCTCGCTCTGTTGCTGCTGATGCTGGCGCTCTAGCTGGCTGATCTCTTGTTGCTGCTGTTGACGCTCGCGGGAGAGCTGCTCGCTGATGGTGGTCAGCTCTGGGTGCAGTTTGGCAAGGGCGTTATTCAACTGCTCGTTGGTTTCGCTCTTGCGCTGGTTAAATGCCGCCTCGATGTTGCTGTGCTGCTCGGTTAACAGCTGGTGGCGCTGGGTCACCTCGGCTAGCTGCTCACGGCGGCCTGGCAGCAGCTCTAGCTCATCCACCAAGCTGTCGATCTCTTTGTCTTGCCAGTGGTTGTACTGGTCTTCAATCTGGTTGAGCTGCTCGTCGAAGGTGCTCTCATCGGCTTGCGCCTGACTCAGCCGTTTTTGCAGCTCGAAGCTTTGTTCTTTCCACTGGGTTTCCAGTTGCTGCAACGCAAGCTTGGCGCCTTGCTGCTGGTTTTGCTGGGACTCGCTGTCAGCGGCCAGTAGCGCCTGATCATTCTTCAGGTAGCGGTTAAGCTGACTGAGGCGCTCGAGGTTACTTTGCAGCTGATGGAAGGACTGCTCCAACTTCACAAACTTCGGGCGATTCGATTCGAAGTGCTCAATCAACTGGCTTTCCTGGATCCAGCTTTGGGCGTTGGCGGCATTCACTTTGGTGGGGGTGAGTGATACCCCGTCCTCTTCCAAGATGGCGGCAATCATCGATTTGATGGTTTCCATCTTGCCTTCTTTGGAGTGCACTGCCTTGGCCAGTTTCTCGATATGGCGCAGGCTATGGCGCGGGTCACACATCGAGAAGCGTTGTGCCAACTGCTTGATATCGCCATCGCTGGCTAGCTGCAGGCCGCGGTCATTCTGGATAATCGCCCGGTACTGGCGGGTGTTGAGCATGCGGCTCACCGCCACCGGTTGCTCTTGGTATTCGCGTTTTTTGAAGGCGCGGCCTAACTCGTCGGGGCTAAAACACAGAATGCCGGTGTCGCTGCGCTGTTTAACGAAGTCTTCCAGATCAAAAGGTTTGCCCACCAAGCGATACTTGACGCCTTGCTCTTCGCGGGCGCTGGAGAGGATCACCTGAGCAATTTGGCCGTCATGCTGTTGATACTCATAGCTGATGTAGCTGGCTTCGCGCGGCAGGTACCAGCGCTCAAAGCTGTCGCGGGTGCTGGGGACAACTCGGCTGGGGTATTCGCCATAGAATACCGGAATCAAACGTTGCAGGGTGGTTTTACCCGAGGCGTTGGTCCCGCAGATATTACTATGCTGGTCCAGTTTCAGTTCGACCACGCCATTGAGGTGGGTGTCGATAAGTATGATTCGTAATAGGCCTGACACGGCGGATCCTTTAATAAGACTTCTCTTTTAGCGCCCACATTGTTACCAGAAATTGCCGATCAAGCATAGCGCGCGGCCCTTGCTTGGTTCTCGTTTAAGCAAACTGACCACAAATGCATCACCTCTAAGCAAAATAAATACAAAATTTTGCCAATAAATGGGTGAAAATACCGACAAAGTGTGCGAATATCGCGCCCCCTTGTGACTCGCTGGTTAACAACTGTACGGGTTCAGGGCATAGAAAACTGGTGTTTGGGTTCTCTCACCCCAATTAACAAAAAGAAGGTACTACCCATGTGGTTAACATCCCTTTCTGCGCTTGAGCGGCGCAATGTGCTGATCTTGGCACTGTTTCATGTTGTGACGATTGCAGCCAGCAACTATCTGGTGCAGCTTCCGTTTACTATCTTTGGTTTCCACACCACGTGGGGAGCCTTTACCTTTCCTTTCATTTTCCTGGCAACCGATTTAACTGTGCGCCTGTACGGTGCCGAGCGGGCCCGCAAGATTATCTTTGCGGCGATGCTGCCGGCACTGGTGTCGAGTTATGTGGTATCGGTGCTGTTTTTTGAAGGGGCCTTCCAAGGTTTTGGCCAGTTGTTGGTGATTAACACCTTCGTGGCGCGTATCGCATTGGCGAGCTTCCTGGCTTACGCGCTAGGCCAACTGTTAGATGTGAAGGTGTTTAACCGTCTACGCGGCAACAAGCGTTGGTGGATTGCGCCGACCGCCTCGAGCTTTTTCGGCAACTTGGCCGATACCATGCTGTTCTTTTCGGTGGCCTTCTATGCCAGCTCCGATGCCTTTATGGCTGAGCACTGGGTAGAGATAGCTTGGGTCGATTATGTATTTAAGGTGGCGGTGAATCTGTCGCTGTTTGTGCCGCTCTACGGCATGTTGCTGGCGTTTATCCAGCGCCGCTTGGGTCTGCAACCGGCTAAGGTTGCTTCCGAGTAACGCCCTTGTTCAATACCGTGGAATGTCTCACGGTATTGATCTTGATAAGTTTTTACTCAAATCGTTGTGCTAGGATGTTGTTACGGTAATTAGGTGTCTAGCATGATGTTGATTAAAAAGAAGAATATTAAATATCTACCGCTTCTTGTTTTCCCCTTGTGGGCAGTCATAGCTGCGTGTGAACCCGTTGATCGTGACTTTCGTGATTCGGTTGAGGCCTATAAAGAGCAGCAGCTGAGCGAGGGTGATGAGTTTCGCCGTTACGTATATCTGGCTGAGTTGGAGCGAAGCTGGCTTGGTCACGATACTAATGAAAGTGGCGTGCGTGATGACGTAGAAGCGCTGCTGCGTGGTATGGAACTCAACGCTGAAGAGTTTAGCGCTAGCATGGGCTATGCCGCTTTGCTGCAGGAGCTGATGCGCTCGACAACCGATGGCCAGACCATTCGTGTGGCTCACTATCTGGGCTTATCCCTCAACTGCATGAACGAGGTGTTGCACCAAGGTTATCAAGAGGTGCAGCTGGAGATCGAACGTCTGCAGTTCAACAACGAACTGCGCCTTCATCGCTATCAAGAGCAAGTGGAAGTGATGATGAACGACCCCCACGCCCATGGCGACAGTCGTTCAATGGAGCGTTTCTGCAATACCATGAAGACCCGTTATCAGCAGTATCACAAATTCGGCTAGCCCGAGTGATAACCAGAGTGCTAGCCGTTTGAGAATGCTCGGGTATAGATAGAGCGCGTTAGTTAGTCGCTGTACCTTCGCGTCGGCTGCGCTCTTCAACTAGCATCGTTTTGAGCTGCTCTTCATATTGTTTGGCTAGTTTCAGGCTGGCTGCGGCACCCTCTCGGCTGATCTGCTCTGATACCGCCAAGCTTTTTTGTCCCACTGGGCTTTTGTAGAATGCCAGCAACTCTTTGATCTCGGCATCGCTGAAGTACTTGGCATACAACTCTTTAAACTCGGGCGCTAAGTTGCTCCAGGTGATGTGCTGTTGTGACCAGCTGTCGAGAACATCCTGATAATCAGCCAGTGCCGAGTTTTGGCTAATTAGATAGCGATTGAGTTGGCGGTGGATCCGCTCAATAGACTTGGGGCCGGCGAGAGTATCGACCAACTCATCGACCGGGGCTGCCTGTAGGCTGAAGCTTAGGCAGAGCAGCAACAAACTGAACTTTTTCATTTTTCTTCCTTGAAATCAGTTGATAAGCAGCGCTTAATGCGTCTCGATTAAGCTTAACAGTAGCTGAGAAGCAACACGAATTAATTTTAGGAGTCGTTATGGCCAAGGCGAAACCGCTGGTCAAACTACATAGCTACGGGATCTACTCGACCTGGGACAGCGAGGACAAATCGCTACCGCAAATTAAACAGTTCACGCTGGACGTTGAAGCCAAACTAGAGGTGGAGTTCGGCATGATCATCAACATCAAAAAAGCCCGCGGCGAAAAGCTGGTGTACTGCATCTATCACCCCGATATTCCCGATGAAGACGGCGAGGTGATGGCCCCGTTTCGTGGCGAAGAGTACATTCGCAGCAACGATTGGAACTTCTATCTGGGCGACACCATCTGGGCGCCGGTCAGCAACAAGCTGGGCGACTGGCGGATGACCATCGAGATCGACAACAAGATCGTTGCCGACAAAACCTTCAATCTCTACGTGCCCGATACTGGCAACGAGGCTGACTTCTTTAAACGCCGGGGAATGTAAACTGCGCGTCAATGACTACAACTGACAGTTCAGCATCCAGCTAATCCCGTATTGGTCGCTAATCCGGCCAAAGCGGGCGCCCCAAAAGGTGTCTTGTAAGGGATGTATCACCTGGCCGTTCTCCGCCAGAGCATCAAACACTTTTTGCTGCTCTGCCAAGTCGTTAAAGTTTAGATTCAGCTCGATGCTTCCTGCATGGGGCTGTAGCTCTTCGCCGGGCATACCATCAGAGGCCATAAACTCCAACTGCCCGGCTTTAAAGTGGGCGTGCATCACTTTCTGTTTTAGCTCATCGGGGATGGGGGCGTCGCTGGGGTTGTCGCCAAAGCGCATCATGGTGGTGATGTCTCCGTTAAAGCAACGTTGATAAAACGCCAGCGCCAGCTCGGCCTGACCGGCCAAGTTCAAGTAGGGAATAATGGCTTGCATCACTGCTCCTTAAAAAGGTAAGGACCTAAAGCAAAAACTAGCCTAAATCTGGGCCGGATTGTGTGAAAATTTCTGTTGCCAGCTAATGGCTGCTCGCTGGAACAATCCATTCATTGAAAGCACGCTGCTGTTGGCGATAGAGCGGCGTGCAGTAGTGGGCCTGATAGTGCGGCCGAAACTGCATCAGCGAAGACGTTCCGGGGTGAGCGCCATAGGCCAGACAATAGCTAAAGGCGAGCAACTGTTGCTGGCGCTGAAAGTTGAGCTGACTACTTAGCCGAGGTTGAAGCTCAAGTTGCGCAGCCAGCCAGTCGCGCTGGGCATCGAGAATGGCTTCGCTTTGGGCGGCATCGAGGGTGTTGAGTAACAGCAAGGTCGCCAACGCTTGGCGGTGATAGCTGGGGTCGCCAAGCCACACTTGATGGCTCTGCCACTGCTGGGCCAGCCCCTGATAGCGACGATACTGCAGCAGGTTGGCCAGGCCAAGGCTGTGTTGTATTGGCGAGGTGTAGCGCTTGGCTTGCTGCAGTTGCTCGCTGGCATTAGCCAGCCATTGCAGCAATGCATCTGCTTGCTCAGGGTTATCGAGTGGGTCTTCGAGGGGAAAGGGCAACTCAAGCTGCCGGTTGATGGCTTTGGCGAATCGCCCAAAGGGGGCTTGTTCAGTCAGCCAGCTACGTAACTCGGTTTGCGCGTTGGCCTGCGCTGCGGAGAAACCGAACAGCGCTATTACAATCAGCATAGCTCGCCAACACCTCACGATAACCTCCGCTACCAGCTAACTCATGCCAGCTTAATCAATAACTGGATAGCTGCGCAAATACTCCACAGGCTTAAGCGGCGTACTTGCGCACTAATTTAGTTAATTGCTTGGAGCTTAGATGTTGGTGTAGCTGGTCGATGGGTACCCATTGGCGCTGGCGTTGATGCTGTTCGGGCCAGCGCTCCAGCTCCTGTTGTACATCCATCAGGTAGAGTTTGCAGTGGCGCTTCTTGCCATTTTTTACTGCCTTTAGTTTGGCGGACTTATTCATCGGAATCACCTTACCAAGCAGCCCAGCCTCTTCAAAGGCTTCGCGCTCGGCTTGAGTTCGGTCTACCGTGCGCTGCTCGCGCCAGCCTTTAGGCACCAACCACTCGCCCGAGGCTCGGCTGGTTATCAGACAGATTTGCACAACACGTTGGCTGCCTTGTGCCACTTCCCTGACCGGGATGATCATCACATGGGTTGGCTTCATGGGTGAATTCTCCCTGCAATTATTCTCGTTACCGTTCGCACCTAGAGTGAGATTTTGCCTTTTAAGTAGGCCTTAATCAGTGACTCGATAATCTTCTGCACCGAGCGCTCTTCTTCGATGGCCCGGATCTTTAACGCTTTCAGCGTTGCCGGATCGAGGCGCAACGAAGTGTTCTTCTTTGATTTTTCCGACTTAGGTTTATCCGATTTAGGTTTATCGGATTTAGGCTTATCAGAATTAGGTTTATCCGACTTCGCCGTTTTATCGGTTTTACTGCTCTTTGCCATCTAGTTAACCATAGACTGAAATTATGACGTCATTATGTCACTTTGGTGATTTGGCTGAGTTAGTCAACCGATTTGTGACAGCTTTGGGATTTCACAATAATTTTCAAGTAATTACTTGCGAAAACAGTGGCTCAGAGCTTGTTCGGATATGAGGTTAGCGCAGGATATTGAAGTGGGGCGGAATCAAACAACGGAGAGACAAGGCGTCTCTCCGTTCGGTTAACGGGCTTTACTCTCTAATCGACTTTTACTCGCCAATAGAGTAGGGCAGTTGTGCCAAGGTAAACTGGCTGCTGTCATCACCACTGAGGCGGAAACGCGCATCGGCTTCCAGCTCTTTATCACTGACGGCTAGCAGTTCAATATGCTCGGGCTCGATGGCCACGGCTTGCAGCACGGTGGCCTTGGCGCGCCAATTCTCGCCTAGTTGCAGCTCCAGCTTGTCGCCAGCTTCTGGCAGGCGTTGGCTGTGGCCCACCAAGCGGTGAGTGGCTCGCTTGTTAATGCCGCGATAGCGGGCGCGGGCGATGGTTTCCTGTCCGGTGTAACAGCCCTTGCTAAAGCTGATTGCCTCGAGGCTGTCCAGGTTAAGCGCCTGCGGGATAAACTCGCCACTGGTGGCGGCTTCAAGCATCGGTAGACCAGAGGCGACTTGCCCAGCCAGCCACACTTGGTTGGCATCCAAGGTGTTATCAGCGGGCTGCGCTGTTAGCCCTTGCTGGTTGATCACCAGGTAGCGTACTCGTGGGCCATCGAGGCGAATGCATACGCCGCCATCGTTCAGTAGGCCGCCGTGGTTGGCCAGGTTCTCGTCAAACTGCTCGCTAATAAAGCTGGCAGCTTGGTTACCCATGACTGCGGTAAGGCTCAGGTTCTCTGGCTCACTGATCTCGACCTTGGCGAACACCGCGTACTTTTTCAGCTCGGCTAGCTGGGTAGCTGCAACTGACTGCGGCTGCAGATAGAGGAAGCGCTGCTCATCAAGGCGTACCACTCGGATCACCGACCAGGTCTTGCCTTTTGGGTCGCAGTGGGCGCTTAGGCTGTGTTGGCCAACTTGTAAGGCGCTCACATCGCAGGTGAGCTGTCCTTGTAGGTAGCTGGCCGCCTCTTCACCGCTTACCTCGGTGATATGCCATTGGCTGAGGCCTTGAACAAAAATCGGGGGAATGGGACACAATGCATTGGTTGTCATGGTTTAACTCCGTTGCCGCTGGCAAGCCAGGGAACCTAGTGATTAGCCGTGTGAGCCTGCTTTGTCTGCGTTTCTTCTTGGCTAAGGTTAAAGCGTTGTTGCAAGCATACTACAAAAAAAGCGTTGGCAACGCAGCACCTTGAGGCCTGAAAGCGCCGTTTCTCCATTTGGATAAACGAAGTGATGAACAGCCAGCAATTGGTGGTTTTAGTGAGCTGAATTTCTGACAAGTAACCACGAATTTGGTATGGTTTGCAGCGAAAAATCCCGGCTAGTCTATTTGCCGGTGATGCGGTTTTAGCCTCGAGGAAAAACATGCAACAAAGTAAATCACGCTTAAAGTGGGCCTGTCGGCGCGGAATGTTGGAGCTGGACGTGCTACTGATGCCATTCGTTGATGAAGCCTATGACCAACTTAGCGAAGCCGATCAAGCAGCCTTCCGTCGCTTGCTAACCTGTGATGATCCGGATCTGTTTAGCTGGTTTATGGGTCACCGTGAATGCGACGATCCTGAGTTGGCGAAGATGGTGAATGTCATCCTCAAGCGCATTAAAGCATAAGCTTCAGGCCAGGCGCTCTCTTAGTTACCTGGCCTTAGTCTTTCTCTCTACGCTAGTGATGCTGGCGGTCATTCGCCAACACTGGCAACTTCTCAGCGTCAGCACCTTACCCCTGATTAATCTGGTCTTCGGCCTGCTGCACTGGTGGCGCTACCGCCCCCGGTTTAGTTTTTCAGCCGAGCAGCTTTGGCTAGCCGATTCAGGCGATCAAGCGCCGTGGCAGTGGAGTCAACGAAGTCGGGTGGGCTTGGGCTTTTGTTTGGTGGTTGCACAACGCCAAGGTGAGCGCCGCTATTGGTTGGTGTTCGCCGATAGTGCTGAAGATAGCGACTACCGGCGATTGTGTGCGGTGATCAACTTGCTCGCTTAGTCGAGCTGACCGCCGTGGTAGAAGCTGTTGGGATCGAGAATGGTCGGTTTCGCTTCCGGTAGCTTGTCGGGGTAGTCCTGGTTGTAGTGCAGCCCGCGACTCTCGTGCCGCTGCATCGCGCAGGCGACGATAAGCTCCGCCACTTGTACCAAGTTACGCAACTCTAGCAGGTTGTTGCCTACGCGGAAGTTGGAGTAGTACTCGAAGATTTCTTGCTGCAGCAAATGGATGCGGCGCATCGCTCGCTCCAAACGCTTGTTGGTGCGCACAATACCCACGTAATCCCACATAAACAGGCGTAACTCGTGCCAGTTGTGGGTAATGATCACTTCTTCATCGGAATTGCTTACCTGGCTTTCATCCCAGTCTGCCAGTTTCGATACCAGCTCAACCTTATCGAGGCGCTGGTGGATATGCTTGGCCGCGCTGTGGGCAAACACCACGCACTCTAGCAGCGAGTTACTGGCCATACGGTTAGCGCCATGCAAGCCGGTGTAAGCAACTTCACCGATGGCATACAAGTTGGCGATATCGGTCGCGCCGTTGAGGTCGCTGACTACTCCGCCACAGGTGTAGTGGGCTGCGGGCACCACCGGGATCGGCTGTTTACGGATATCGATCCCCAGCTCTAAGCAGCGCTTGAGGATGGTGGGGAAGTGGAGCTCGATAAACTCATCGTCGCGATGGCTGATATCTAAGTACACACAATCGCTGCCAAAGCGCTTCATCTCGTAGTCGATGGCGCGTGCTACCACATCTCGCGGGGCCAGCTCTTCGCGCTTGTCATGATCGGGCATAAAACGGGTGCCATCGGCCCGTTTTAGCAGAGCGCCTTCGCCGCGTAGCGCTTCGGTAAGCAGGAAGTTACGCGCATCGGGGTGATACAAGCAGGTTGGATGGAATTGGTTGAACTCCATGTTGGCCACCCGGCAGCCTGCGCGCCACGCCATAGCGATGCCATCGCCGCTGCTGACATCTGGGTTAGAGGTGTACTGATAGACCTTACTGGCACCGCCGGTCGCTAAGGCGACAAACTTGGCGCGAACCACTTCAACCCGCTCGCGGTTACGGTTCCAGATATAGGCGCCCACCGCGACTTTGTTCTCGCCCTGCTGCTCGGTGATAAGGTCAACTGCATTGAAGCGTTCTAGCAGGGTGATGTTGGGGTGAGCCAGCACCTTGCTTACCAAGGTACGTTGCACCGCTTTACCGGTGGCGTCGGCGGCGTGCAGAATACGTCGACGGCTATGGCCACCTTCGCGGGTCAGGTGGTAGTTGGTCTCGCCGCTGGCGTCTTGTTCTTGGTCGAACGGAACGCCTAAGTTAATCAGCCAATCGATGGAGGCCTTGCTGTTCTCGGCGGTGTAGGTCACCGCCTCTTCATCACATAGGCCATCGCCGGCAATCAAGGTATCGTTGACGTGTTGTGGGACACTGTCGTTCTTGTCGAACACGGCGGCTATCCCGCCCTGAGCATAATAAGTCGAGCCTTCCTTCAACGGCCCCTTGCTCAAAACGTGGACTTTGGCATAATCAGCTAGATTAAGGGCAAGAGTCAGGCCGGCAGCGCCACTTCCTATAACCAGTACGTCGCTTGTGTATTCCATTGCAGTGTTCTTGATGCTTGTTGTCAGACTGGATGAGGCGCTAGTGTAACCGAAATACAAGATGCTGTGCAGTGTCGCGCTTGCCAAATGAAATAAAAACGAATTGATGAGAACTTTTTTGAAAAGCAGTAGTCCTAAAAAGTGCGCCACCGAAAAAGCTACCGAATTTCAAGCATTAGGGGGTCGGTAGCATACAATGAGTGAACAGTGGACTGACCAAGCGTTGGTCGAGCGGACTCAGCGCGGTGACAAAGCCGCCTTTGGTCTGTTAGTAAAGAAGTATCAGAACAAAGTGGCAAGTCTGGTTGCCCGATATGTAGCAAACCCTGGCGACGTCGCAGACGTCACTCAGGAAGCATTTATCAAAGCGTACCGGGCGTTGCCGAATTTTCGTGGTGAAAGTGCGTTTTACACTTGGCTATATCGGATTGCGGTGAATACCGCAAAGAACTACATCGTGGCCCAAGGGCGTCGCCCGCCAGCTAACGATGTGGATGCCGAAGAGGCTGAGTTTTATGATGGCGGTGAAGCCCTGCGAGAAGGCGATTCTCCGGAGACGTTACTGCTGTCAGACGAGATTAAGAAAGTGGTTTTTGCTACGATAGAGGCATTACCCGACGATTTACGTACTGCGATTACGCTTCGAGAGCTGGATGGACTAAGCTATGAGGAGATCGCAAGCGTGATGGAGTGCCCTGTAGGGACAGTACGTTCGCGTATTTTCCGTGCCCGGGACGCTATCGACAAGCGAATCAAGCCGCTATTGAGCCGGTGATTTTTGGGAAAAGAAAGAGATTATGGCAAATAACGAGCAGCTATCAGCGCTAATTGACAACGAGTTGCAGGATGCAAAGTTGTTGGAACAGTTAGCTAATGACGCCGAACTGGCCGACAGTTGGCGTGACTATCACCTGATTGGCGATGTTATCCGGGGCGAAGTGGCTCCGCGCATTGAAATCGACATCGCTGACCAAGTTGCCTTGGCCCTTGAAGAGGAACCAGCCATTGTGGCGCCACGCCCACAAGCTGAGCAAGACAAGCCTTCTTCAGCCAAAGTCGTCAAATTCTTCCGTTACGCGGGTCAATATGCGATAGCGGCTTCAGTTGCAGTTGCCGCGATTATTGGCGTGCAGCAGTATTCTGTAGAGCAGGGCGGCGAAGAGCCACTGCCTGTATTTAATACCATTCCGGTTGGTGGAGCAGTAAGCCCGGTCAGCCTGCAGTCAGGTCCACAGCATCGTGAAATGACTGAAGCTGAGATCCTCGAGCAGCGTCAACGTATCAGCGCCTACTTGCAAGACCATCGGTTCCAACAGCGTGTTGTAGAGTAGTTCGCCTATGCGCAAGACTGTATTGATGATGCCAGCGCTGATTGCGCTGGCTTCTTTTTCTGTAGCTTCTGAAACCGTCCTTCCGGAATCTCCTAGTAACGACACCTCCGTTCAGGCGGTCACCCCAATGCTGGCCTCGCAAGAAGAAATCCGTGAGGAAACCGCGCTTGATCTGCTAATGCGCTTCCAGCATGCCTTCCATCATCTTAACTACGAACTGGCTTACATCGAGGTGCGCCAAGGCCATATCGAGCCGGTGCGCTTTATCCACGGTTTAGTCGATGACGTGCAGATCAGCCACCGGGTCTACCTAAATGGACCTGCC
Source organism: Aliagarivorans taiwanensis DSM 22990 (assembly GCF_000429505.1). Lineage (GTDB taxonomy): Bacteria > Pseudomonadota > Gammaproteobacteria > Enterobacterales > Celerinatantimonadaceae > Aliagarivorans > Aliagarivorans taiwanensis. Next base: position 83,807 of record NZ_AUBZ01000010.1, read on the forward strand.
CATGAGGCGGTTTATCGCGCCAACAAGGTCGCCTACTTCGAGGCCGGACAGCCGCCTTATAGCCTGACCTCTAAGCGTTTGCCGGGCATCTTTGGCAACTTAGCCGCCTTGGAAGCTGAGCGCCTCAGCGCCAACTACGAGCTGGTCATTGCCGGTAAGAGTCGGGTAGCAGGCCGACCCGCGCAGGTGATGCGTATCGTGCCGAAATCCGCTGACATGTATGGCCTGTATCTATGGCTGGACTTTAACTCAGCCTTGCCACTGCGCATCGATATCGTCGATCGCCAAGGGGATTTGGTTGAGCAGCATATGGCAGTGAGTCTGATTGAGTTCAGCAAGCCCAACGAGTGGATGCAAGAGCTGGCCAGTATCGATCTGCCGAGTGTGGTAACCGGTGCCAACCTTGATGCCAGCGAAGAGCTGCAAGTTGATTGGCAGCTGGGCTGGAAACCGGTTGGCATGGAGGTACGCGCCCGTGAGCAGCACTCCTTGGTGCTGTTGTCCGAATCGGTGGATTACATGCAATTGGGCGATGGTCTGTTTGATGTTTCGGTGTATATCAATCCCATCGGCACCACCAGTCCATTGCGCGAGCACCTGGTTCGCCAAGGCGCGACCAGCCTGCACACCGTGGTGCGCAACGGTATCGAGATCACCGTGGTCGGTGAGATCCCACCGGAGACCGCCTCGCGCATCGCCGACAGCGTGAAATTTTCGCCACGCCTTGAGCAGCCATAACGCGGCCGACCGATGAAGCAGGACCAGAGCGAGCTACTGATCGAAACCGCCAAGGTGGTAGAAGTCACCGAACACGGCGCGGTAGTAGAGTGTATCTCGCGCAGCGCCTGTAGCGCTTGCTCTAAGGCCGAAGACTGCGGCAACAGCTCGCTGGCCAAGGCCTTTCCCTCGCGGGTGCATCGTTTTGAGGTGGCCACGCCACTTAAGGTTGCGCCCGGTGAGCAGGTCGAACTTGGCCTGCCTGCCAAGCAGTTGGTGCGCCACGCCTTACTGGTCTATCTGTTACCGCTGGTATGTCTGGTACTGGGTAGCGCTGGTGGAGCGCTGCTAGGCGCCGCAAATGGTAGCAGTGAGGGCCTGAGTATCGCAGGTGCTGGCATCGGTTTAGCACTGGGTTTTGTGCTCAGCCGCCGCCTCTCTCGACAGCAATCCGGCAACCATGCCAAGCCCAGTATTGTCGGTGTTCATCAAGGGCGCGACAAAGCGTAGCTACTGTGGGCGAAATCGAGTAGAATTCCGCCCCTTAGAGCTCAACCAATGATCACGGTCTCCCTTCCAGCCTTTGGCCCCCAGCAAGCTAACGTCTATGCTGCTTTAGGAAGGCAGTATCGAATTAACTAGCGTACAGATTTTCTATGAAGCACATTCGCAATTTCAGTATTATTGCTCACATCGACCACGGTAAGTCGACCCTATCCGATCGACTCATCCAACACTGTGGTGGCCTGAGTGAGCGCGAGATGGAAGCCCAGGTTCTAGATTCAATGGATCTAGAACGAGAACGCGGCATTACCATCAAAGCCCAAAGCGTGACGCTGGACTATAACGCCAAAGACGGCGAGACCTACCAGCTGAACTTTATTGATACCCCCGGACACGTTGACTTCACCTATGAAGTAAGCCGCTCGCTGGCGGCCTGCGAAGGCGCGTTGCTGGTGGTAGATGCCGCTCAGGGTGTAGAAGCGCAAACACTGGCGAACTGCTACACCGCCATCGAGATGGATCTAGAAGTGATCCCGGTTTTGAACAAGATCGACCTGCCTCAGGCCGACCCAGACCGCGTTGCCGAAGAGATTGAAGACATCGTCGGTATCGATGCCACCGACGCCACCGTATGCTCGGCCAAAACCGGCCTGGGTATTGAAGACGTACTGGAAGCCATCGTTAAAAACGTCCCGGCGCCAGAAGGTGACTCCAATGGCCCGCTAAAAGCGCTGATCATCGACTCGTGGTTTGATAACTACCAAGGTGTAGTGTCGTTGGTGCGAGTGACCCAAGGCGAGCTGAAAGCGGGCGACCGCATGCTGGTGATGTCGACCGGCCAAGTGCACGTGGTCAACGAGGTGGGTATCTTCACCCCGAAACAAACCAGCACCGGCACCCTGCGCACTGGCGAAGTGGGCTATGTGATCGCCGGTATTAAAGACATTCTGGGCGCGCCTGTGGGCGACACCCTAACCACCCAAAAGAACGGCGCAGAAGAAGCCCTGCCGGGTTTCCAAAAAGTGAAGCCGCAGGTGTATGCGGGCCTATTCCCAACCAGCTCGGACGAGTATGAGAACTTCCGTGATGCGCTGGGCAAACTGAGCCTGAACGACTCATCGCTGTTCTACGAGCCAGAGAACTCAACCGCATTGGGCTTTGGTTTCCGCTGTGGCTTCCTTGGCATGCTGCACATGGAGATCATTCAAGAGCGTCTGGAGCGTGAATACGATCTCGACCTTATCACCACCGCGCCAACGGTAGTTTACGAGGTGGAGCTAAGCTCAGGCGAAGTCAGCTATGTAGATAGCCCTGCCAAGCTGCCACCGGTAAACAACATTGGTGAGATCCGCGAGCCGATCGCCGAGGTGAACATCCTGGTACCACAAGACTACTTGGGTAACGTGATTACCCTGTGTGTCGAGAAGCGTGGTGTGCAGAAGAAGATGGATTACCACGGCAAGCAAGTGGCGCTGACCTACGAGATCCCAATGGCCGAAGTGGTATTGGATTTCTTCGACAAGCTGAAATCGACCAGCCGCGGTTACGCCTCACTGGATTACAACTTCAAGTACTTCCAGGCCGCCGATATGGTGCGTGTAGACATCATGATCAACGGCGACCGGGTTGATGCGCTGGCGCTGATCTGCCACAAAGACAACGCCGAAAGCCGTGGTCGTCAGGTGGTTGAGAAGATGAAAGAGCTGGTGCCAAGACAGATGTTCGACATCGCGATCCAGGCGGCCATCGGCAACCACATTATCGCCCGCTCAACCGTTAAACAGTTGCGTAAGAACGTAATCGCCAAGTGTTACGGCGGTGACGTGAGTCGTAAGAAGAAGCTGCTAGCCAAGCAGAAAGAAGGTAAGAAACGCATGAAGCAAGTAGGCAACGTGGAAGTGCCTCAAGAAGCCTTCCTTGCGGTACTGCACATCGGTAAGGACTAATAAACAGATATGGCAAGCCTATTTCCGCTCATTCTTGTTATCGCCACCCTGGTTACCGGGGTGATCTGGGGCCTGGATAAGTTTATCTGGGAGAAGCAACGTGAAGCCCGTTTGAGCGACGCTCAAACCGCCGCCGGTGGCGAGCTGCCTGAAGAGGCCTCTGACAAGCTCAGCAAAGCGCCGAGCTGGGTTGAAAACAGCCGCTCGGTGTTCCCGGTGATTGCGGTGGTGATGGTGCTGCGCTCGTTTATCTACGAGCCGTTCCAGATCCCATCTGGCTCGATGATGCCCACCCTGTTGGTTGGCGATTTCATCTTGGTGGAAAAGTTTGCCTATGGCCTGAAAGATCCTGTGACCCGCACCAAGCTTATCGAAACCGGTGAGCCGGAGCGCGGTGATATCGCGGTATTCAAATACCCGCAAGATACCCGCATCGATTACATCAAGCGGATCGTTGGCCTGCCGGGCGACAAAGTGATCTACCGCGGCAAGCAGTTGTTTATCCAGCCCCGTTGCGAAAGCGAGCCTTGCGAGAGCCTCAAGCCGGTTGAGCTTGACTTTGAGGTGTCTGGCCGCTTTATGCAGGGGCCGTACCCGCTGGAAACCTACAATGAACAGCTGGGCGATGTGGCACACCAGATCCTGATCAACCCGCATGCACCGGATCGCGCCGAGTACTTCTATGCGCAGCCAGGCCTGCAGCGTGGCGAGTGGGTAGTGCCTGAGGGCCATTATCTGGCCTTTGGTGACAACCGCGATAACAGTACCGACAGCCGCTATTGGGGCTTTGTCTCCGACGACCACCTAGTGGGTAAAGCGGTCGCGATCTGGATCAGTTTTGAATTTGAGCGCGGCGCCGACTCTGTGCTGCCGGGCTGGATCCCAACCGGGGTTCGATTTAACCGTGTAGGTGGCATTTCTTGATGGATGCGCAGATGCATGCCAATAAGTTAGCTCGCTTGCAGCGAGTGATTGGATATCAGTTCGCTGATATCGCACTACTGGAACAGGCCCTGACTCATCGCAGCGCCGCCAGCAAGCATAATGAGCGCCTGGAGTTTCTGGGCGACTCAGTGCTGGGCTGGGTAATTGCCGATGCCCTGTATCGCCAGTTCCCGGAAGTTAAAGAAGGCGACCTGAGCCGAATGCGTGCCAGCCTGGTACAAGAGGTCACTCTGGCCGATATCGCCCGTGAGTTTGAGCTGGGCGATTGCCTCAAACTGGGCTCTGGCGAGCTGAAATCCGGTGGCTACCGCCGCGACTCGATCCTCTCCGATGCGCTTGAAGCGATCATTGGCGCTATCTTCCTCGATGCCGATATCACCACTGCCCAGCAGTTGCTGCACCAGTGGTATCAGTCGCGACTGGCGGCTATCGAGCCGGGCATCAATCAAAAAGATCCGAAAACCCGCCTGCAAGAGAAGCTGCAGGCGATGAAAAAACCGCTACCGATTTACACGGTGATCGCCGTCAGTGGCGAAGCGCATAATCAGCGCTTTACCGTGCAGTGTGAGGTAGAGGACTTGCAACAACCGGTTGTCGCTGAAGGAACCAGCCGTCGCAAGGCGGAGCAACAAGCGGCTCTAAATGTACTGGAGCGCCTGTGATGAATTACGATACTCGCTGTGGCTTTGTCGCCATTGTTGGTCGCCCGAATGTGGGCAAATCGACCCTGCTCAACCGCTTGTTGGGCCAAAAGGTCAGCATTACTTCTAAGAAGCCACAAACTACCCGCCACCGTATTCTGGGCATCGATACCGATGATATCTACCAGACCATCTACGTGGACACCCCGGGGCTGCACAGCGACGAGCAAAAAGCGATTAACCGCTTGATGAACCGCGCTGCCTCATCGTCGCTAGGTGACGTTGAGATGGTGATCTTTGTGGTAGAAGGCACCCGCTGGACCAGCGACGACGAGATGGTGCTGGCCAAGCTCAAGACCATGAAGGTGCCGTTGGTGTTGGCGGTTAACAAGATCGACAACGTCAAAGAGAAAGAAGAGCTGCTGCCGCACTTGCAAGAGCTGGGCAAGAAGCACAACTTCACCCATATCCTGCCAATTTCAGCCAAGCACGGTAAGAACGTAGAGCAGTTGCGCGAGTGGGCTCAGCAATGCCTGCCCGAGAACGTCCACTTCTTCCCTGAAGACTATGTGACTGACCGTAGTTCGCGCTTTATGGCCTCTGAGATTGTGCGTGAAAAGCTGATGCGTTTCACCGGTCAGGAGCTGCCGTACTCAACCACGGTTGAGATCGAGCAGTTTAAAATGCAGGAGAACGGCGTCTATCAGATCAACGCCTTGATCTTGGTGGAACGAGACAGCCAGAAGCGAATGATTATCGGTAACAAAGGCGAGAAGCTCAAAACCATCGGCCGTGAGGCGCGCATGGATATGGAGCGCTTGTTCGATAACAAGGTCTTCCTTGAGATGTGGGTGAAAGTGAAATCCGGCTGGGCCGACGATGAACGCGCCCTGCGTAGTCTGGGTTACGGAGACGACTAAGGATTGGCGAGCCACGACTTAAGTCCGGCCTTTGTGCTGCATAGTCGGGCTTATCGCGAAACCAGCCTATTGGTGACCTTCTTCAGCGAATCACGCGGGAAGCTCACCGCCGTTGCCAGAGGCGCACGCAACAAGCGCTCGCCCTTGCGCAGCTTACTACAGCCCGGCGCGCCACTGTTGGTGGGGCTGAGCGCCGGTAACGGCGGCTTGGTTAACCTGCTCAACGCCGAATCGCAGACCCTCGCCTTGCCGCTATTTGGCAAGCATCTATTTAGTGCCCTCTACGTCAACGAATTACTGTATCATCTACTGGATGAGCACAGCCCCTATCCCGAGCTGTATCAATGCTATCGACAGTGCCTGCTGGAGCTAGCCGCGGCTAAACCCATCGAGCGGAGCCTGCGTCAGTTTGAGTTTCAGCTGTTTCGGGAGCTAGGCTTCGCCTTGAGTCTGCCAGAGGATTGGCTACCCCAGCAAAACTATAGCTACTCCTTATCTCGTGGGTTTTATCCCGCCCAAGGCCACAGCTCGTATAGTGGTGAGCAGATCGCCCAGCTGTGCAATTTTACCGGCAGCGACGAGCAACTACCGCTGGCCAGGCAGTTTTGTCGGCAGCTTATCGCCCAGTTGCTGAACGGACGCGAGCTACGCTCGCGCGCCCTATTTAAACAGATATCTCCGGCCCAAGACGCCGGGGAACAACAGTCTTAACACTATTAAGAGGAACAGGAAGTGAGTGAGATTCTACTCGGTGTCAACGTTGATCACGTGGCAACCCTAAGACAGGCACGTGGGACCAGCTATCCCGATCCTGCGTTTGCTGCGAGTATTGCCGAAATTGCCGGAGCCGATGGCATCACCATTCATTTGCGTGAAGACCGCCGTCATATCATCGACCGCGATGTCGCTGTGATGGTGCAAACCGTGCAAACCCGGGTGAACCTCGAGATGGCGGTGACCGACGAGATGGTCGATATCGCCGTGGCCCACAAACCTCACTTCGTGTGTCTGGTGCCTGAGAAGCGTGAAGAGCTCACCACTGAAGGTGGCCTGAACGTGGCGGGTAATGTGGAGCACATTCGCCAGGCGGTGGCCAAGCTATCAGAGGCCGGTATTCAGGTATCGCTGTTTATCGATGCCGATGATGATCAAATCGATGCTGCCGTAGAGGTGGGGGCTCCTTATATCGAACTGCACACCGGCCACTACGCTGATGCCACCGACGAAACCGAGCAGCAGGCCGAGCTGAAGAAGCTGGCTGCGGCTGCCAGCTACGCTGCCGACAAGGGCTTGAAGGTGAATGCTGGCCATGGTCTGCACTACCACAATGTGAAGCCAATTGCGGCGCTGCCTGAGATCTTCGAGCTGAATATCGGCCATGCAATTATCACCCGTGCGGTATTGGTGGGCATGGACGCGGCAGTGCGCGAGATGAAGCAGCTGATGCTGCAAGCGCGCGGCGTAAGCTGCTAGCTAGGCGGTAGCTATGCCAATCGTAGGTCTGGGAACCGACATCGTCGAGATCGAGCGGATCAGCGGTTCCCGCCAACAAGCGGCGCTAGCCAAGCGGGTGTTAACCCCCGCCGAGCTGGAGCAGATGCAGCAAAGTGCTCAGCCCGGGCGCTTTTTGGCTAAACGCTGGGCGGCCAAAGAGGCGGCAGCGAAAGCGCTGGGCACCGGTATCGCCCAAGGTATTAGCTTTCAGCATTTTGAGATTAGCCATGCCGCCAGCGGTCAGCCGCTGCTGCACTTTAGCCAGCAGGCCAAGCTGCGGGCCGAAGCGTTGGGCGTGGTATCGGCCCATATTAGTATTAGTGATGAGCGCCACTACGCGCTCGCAACGGTGGTGCTGGAAAGCGGCCATCCAACAGGAGAGAACAATTGATCGAACGTTATCGCATGCAGCTTGATCTGATGAGTCTGATGAAGCTGTTGTTTCTGGTGGGCTTTGGGGTAGGTTTTCTGCTGGGCCTGCTGATGGCCTTGTACACTCTGTCTCAAGGCGCAGACTTCTTTGGTGTGCTTATCACGGTGATTATCTCGCCGTTTAGTAACGGGGCGATCACCGCCGTGTTTGGCTTGATTGGCTACCCTTTCTACAACTGGTATTGCATGCGCAATCGCGGCCAGTTGCTCAGCGGCCGCTTCCAAAAAGAGCAGGATCAAGCCTAGCCTGCCGCCACCTAAAAAACAAAAGCCCTTGCCGTGTTATGCGCCAAGGGCTTTTTGCTGTTGGTGGCTAGCCTTTGAATATTAGTAACGCGCTTTGCGCTCCAGCGCCCACACAATGCCGCAGCCCAGTACCAAACAAACTACCGCCACAGGGATCTGCGCCGGCAGCTCGGTGAGTTGCTCATAGCTCCATGGCGAGATTGCCCGTTCAAACAGCGGCACCTGCTCACCCGAGGAGTTGGTACGCCAGCTCATCACTTCGCGCCACGGCCAGATCTTGCCTAAGGTGCCAAGCATCAAACAGCTTAGTAAGGCCAGCGTTTGGTCGTGGAAGCGTTTCAGCAGGTAAGACAGCAGATGGGCGATAGTTGCCAGACCGGTGGCGCAGCCGATGGCGAAGCAGGCCAGCAGCGGCAAATTAGCGGATTTGACCGCCAGTAACACCGGCTGATACAAGCCCAGCAGTAGCAGGATCATCGAGCCGGAAATACCGGGTAAGATCATCGCACAAATTGCAATCATGCCGCCGAGGAACACCCCAAGGTAGCCATCGGAGAGGGCGATGGGGTGGGCGAAGGTGATCAAGTAGGCGATGTAGAATCCGGCCAAGGCAGCCAGCCATACCGACGGGCTGCGGCTTTTTATCTGCCGCACGATCATCACAAAGGAGATCAGGATCAGCCCGCAAAAGAAGCTCCAGATGGCAATCGGTTGATTCTCCAGCAGGTAGCTGATCACCCGCGCCAGCGAGGCAATCGCAAAAAAAATGCCAGCCAGCAAGGTGGCCAAAAAGCCCGCATCCACTTGCTTGAGTACCGCCTTAAACCCTTGCTGGCGAAACACCTGCCACAGGCTCGGCTTAAACTGGCCAATCGCATCGAGTAAGCGATAGTAAATACCGCTGATAAAGGCGATGGTGCCGCCAGAGACTCCCGGCACCAAGTCGGCACAGCCCATGGCCATGCCTTTGAAAAAAACTGAAATATCGATCTTCAAGCTGAAATACCGTCGCGTGAGTAAGCTTGCCAACCAGCATACCGAAAGGGTACTGGCTGGCAAAGTATTATACCCGAACCACCTCAAGATACGCGCTCAGCGAGGTGTTACAAGCCCTTAGGCAAGGCACGATTGGAAGGCTCAGTGATTTAATTCAAAGAACAGTCTCGCGGCATGAGGGCTTGGAAAACTCGCCCTACGGGAAGAACTCAATGTCTATAGTTCGTCGTTGAAAGCACTTGAAAGGGGGATACCATTCCTGCGTACTTTCGCCTCGCCCTAAAGACATTGAGTTCCTCTGAGTCCCGCATCTTGAGGTGATTCGGGTATCGTCGTTACTTTTCAGTTAGCAGGAACTGCTCGTTGCTGCCTACTACCAAGCCGTGGCGTAGGAAGTTCTTGCCGAGGATCATCGGGTACTCAAAGCGCGAGCGATCTTGTAAGTTGACCTCGACACTGTGCTCAAGTGGCCCGAGCTTGACGTCTAGCTCTACCACGGGACGCTCGGCGGCGGTCTCACCGGCGCGGGCACGGATGCGCATGATCCGCTTGACCGGTTTGGTGAACTCGCGGCTGTTGCCGAAGTGGTCGCGATAGCTAAAGCGTACCCACTCCTCACCATTGCGTTGGAAACGCTCGATATGGTCGGCATGCACCGAGCTGACATCGGCGCCGGTATCCAACTTGGCTGGGAAGCTCATCCCTTCCAGCTCCACTTGTTCGATGTACCCGGCGCGGTATTGCTCCGTCAGCGCCAGGCGCTGCTCACGACGCACGTTTACCACCACCGAGTGCTCATCGCTCAGGCCGCGGCCAATCCGCAGCATCGAGGGGCTGCTGGCAGCCTCGCTCTGTTGCAGCGCGACTTCCGTTTCCAGCAGCTGCTCGCCCAGCTGCAGCTCAGCATCGATGACCGGGCGGCTCTCTTTACCTACTGCAATGCGTTTAAGCTGCGGTGACACCCGCTCATGGCGCTGTCCTTGGTTGTCGGTGAGTAGGTAGCTGACCTTGCGGCCCTTGCCACTGCCGCTGCTGACGATATTGCTGACATCTAACAGTGGCGTATTGACGCCGGTCGCAGGCTCTGCGGTGACCGGCTGGCCATCGACCAGCAGGGTCTCGAGGTTGCTGATCTCAATGGCTTGCGGATTGTCGATGGCAAAGCTCGACCAGCGCATATCTTTCTTGGCGATAAACTTCTGATCGAGGGCAATCTGGTAGTGCTGGGCTTGCGCTTCCAGACCGAGACGAAGCTGGGAGGACAGCTTGCTGCGGTCCTTCAGATAAACCAGCAGATGGTCAGGCTCGGCGCCGGCCTTATCGGGCGCTTGCCAATAAACTGGGATATACACCATCGGGTAGCTGGCATTGCTAAAGTTGAGCATCTTGTAGAGCGGCAGCTCTAAGGTTTGCGGCTTGCCTTTGGTGCCTTCGCTGCTGAAGCTGACTGTGCCCGCCTGCTCATCAACCACCACATTCATGGCATGTAGCATGCTGTGGCGACTGGAGAAGGTGTAGCTGACGTTCATCGGCATGCCCTCAAACCACGCCTTCTCCTGACGACCTAACATGCGCGCCTGTGCTTGCTCTCCCAAGTAGTCGGCACCGGCATCCACCCAGGCGGCATCTGCTAGGTAGCTCTTGCCAATCAGTACCGGGTAGCTGAAGCGGCTGCGGTCGGTTAGGTTAATGTCGGTAAGCGCTCGCTTACCGCCGATGTCTAGCTCTAAGCGAACCACTGGGCGGTATTGGCTCTCGTCGTCACCGCGGCCTTTGATCAGGCTTAAGCGGGCCAATGGTTTGGTCAGGCTTACTCGCTCACCGCCGTGAGGGTTGACCAGCGTGAAGCTGACGGTGGCGTTAATCTTGCGCTGGTCATTGTCGAACTCTTCCAGCCACCAAGAATCTTCTACCTTGCCGTAGTGCTCGCCAATTGCCCTCATCAGGGCTTGATCGCTGAGCTCGCTGAACAGGGGATTGCTGCTGTTCACATGGATATCTTCGGCGTGCATCGAGGTGGTTTCGGCGCCGGTGTCGATTTTGCCGGTGAGCGGCGCGCCGTTCAGCTCGGGGAGTGTGGGGAAGTGAATAAACTCGGTACGCCCCAGCACGATGCGCTGGTCACTTGGCTGTGGTTGAACTGAGCGGCTGGCGGCCTCGCTCGTAACAGTTGCCACGCTTACCAATAGGGTAAGCACCAGCATCCACCATGGCTTCATTGAGTCTCTCCAAGGATAACTAGTTGATAATTTGATGGTATAGCAGCTTTGACCAAGATAACACGGCAAATTGTCCGGTTTTGAGTAGCTGCTGCTTAGTTGCGCTGTTTCGTCCTGAGTAAGAGTGCAAAGCCTGCTAATAGTTGCATGATGGCGCTGGAAACTCGTCTGTATCTTGATGTGGCTTATTTATACATACAGGAATGTATGTATAATTCCTGGCGTTTCTGATTAAGTAGTGAGAGAGCGTTATGGCGAGCTTATTTACGCGTCTGCCCGACTGGGCTAAACGCATGCCGTTGTTGTTGATTGTATTGGGCTTGCTGGCTCTGGTGATGGTGCGCTATGTGCAGCTGCTGAACCAACCGGCGATGGCGCAGCGCCAGCTGCCGATTGCCAAGGTGGAAGTAGTAACCGTGCAGCCCGAGTCGATCAGCCGTTGGGTATTCTCCGAGGGCACCATCAAGGCCAAGCGTAAGGCCTTCCTCGACTTTGAGTACCCCGGCAAGGTGGTGGCGATTGGCACCCAACAAGATGGCACCGAACTGCGCGCTGGCTCGCGGGTGTTTGGCCCGCAGGGCGAGCTTAATCATGGTCAGCTACTGGCGCAGATCGACAGCCGCGATAACAGCGCGGTGGTCACCTCGCTGCAATCGCAACTGCAAGCCGTGGCGGCGCAGCGGCGCGAGCTAGAGGCGCGATTGCTGCAAGCGCAGAACGAGCGCACGCTTAATCAGCAAAACTACCAGCGAATGAAAGAGGTGCATCAGCGCGGGCTGATCTCCCAAGACGAGTTCGACCGGGTCAACACCGCCTGGCTGAACGCCCAAGCCTCGGTCACTGCCGCCGAAAGCGCACTCGCCGCAATTGATTCCGAGGCCAAGAGCCTGAGCGCCGAGCTAAACCGCGCCACCATCAGCTTGGAAAAAACCAGCCTGTTTGCTCCCTTCGATGGGGTGATCTCGGCAATGAACATCGTCGAAGACAACCACTACTACCTACCGATGAGCGCTGCCAGCGACCGTGAACGTGAGCTGAGCTCGGCGATTGTGGTGGTCGATGACAGCGAGCTGGAGGTGCGTCTCGAGATTGCCGGCCGCGATGCCGACCTTATCGAAGAGGGCCAAACCGTCTGGCTGGCCAGCGACGATCAGCAGCTTTATCAGGCGGCGCTACAGGACGGCGGAGAGCAGGACAGTGAAGAGCAGGGCAGCGAAGCGGCCAATGTCCATCAAGGCCGGGTGTGGTCGGTAAGCCCAGCCTTTAACCTGCAGCAGCGCTCGCTCACTGTCAAAGTGCGCCTGTCCCAGCAAGATGGCCGGCTGCGTGATGGCCAGTTTGTGCGGGTGTGGATCGCCGCACAGAACAAGCCGGAGGTGCTGGCGCTGCCGCTACATGCGCTGAGCTTTAGCGGCTCCGAGGCCTTTGTGTTTGTGGTGGATGAGCAGATGCGCGTCACCATCCGCGATGTCGAGCTAGGTATACAGGGCTTGAATAAGGTTGAGGTTACCAACGGGCTACAAGTTGGCGATACCGTGGTGACCCGTGGTCAGCACCTGCTGGTCGAGGGCGCTCAGGTTAATCTGGTGGAGCGCTAGAGATGCAGCGACTCACCAAAAAACTGTTTGTTGAAACCCAGCTGGCCAAGCTGCTGCTGGGGATGGTGCTGTTGGTCGGCATACTCGCCTACAACGGCATGGTGCGCGAGAACTATCCCGACCTGGAGATCCCCTCGGCGATTGTGCTGACCTACTGGCCGGGCGCCGCGCCGGAGCAGGTGGAGAAAGAGGTTACTAAGCACTTAGAAGATGAGATCCTGGCGCTAAAAGGGCTGAAGACTTTCTCCAGCGGCTCCTACAACTCCTTCTCAGTGGTTGCGGTGGAGTTCGATGCCGATATGCCGATGCTCGAGGCGATGCAGCTACTGCGCGATGCCATCGACAAGGCCGAGGCGGAGTTCCCCAGCGGCGCCGGTATTGAGAAGCCGGAGATCGAAGAGATGTCGGTCTCCAATATGCCGGTGATCTCTTGGTCGCTCAGTGGCAAGGTGAATAGCAGTAAGGCGGGGAGTGGTGAGGTTGACGACCTGCTGCTTACCGATACCGCCAAGCGGGTTGAGCGCGCCTTCGAGCAGCTGCCGCTGGTGAAAAAAGTCGATATCGTCGGGATGCGCGAGAAGAGCCTGCATGTGCGGCTCGACCCGTCGCGTTTGCGCGAGTTAGGAATATCCCCACTGTTGGTACGCGAGCGTATCCAGGCGGCCAACTTGGATATGGCCTGGGGCGAGTTTGAGGCCCAAGAGAACACCTTCACCATGTACTTGGCAGGGCGCTTTGAGCAGGTGCAGCAGGTGGAACAGCTACCAATATTGCGCTTGGGCGAGCGTACCGTGCGCTTGTATGAGCTGGCCGAGGTGGACTTGCGCCTCGACCGGGAGCGCAGCCGCACCTACTTCAGCATCGATGGCGAGCCCTTCCAACGCGGGGTTACGCTGGACGTGTTGAAACGTCCGGGCGCCGATACCTTTGCCGTTATCGACTCCACCATTGCCTTGGTGGAGGAGTTGCAAGGTCAGGCCGACTGGCCGCAGGGCCTGAGCATGACCCACATCAACGATGACGGCGAGCTGATCGAACAGGCCTTTAACGATATATCCAGCTCGATGCTGCAAGCGGTGGTGATCGTGTTTGCGGTACTGATGCTACTGCTCACCTGGCGTGAGGCATTAATCGCCGGTTTGGCGCTGCCGGTAACCATGCTGGCAGTGCTCGCCACCATGGGTGCGCTGGGCTACAGCTTTAACTCGATGATTATGATCGGCATGGTGCTGGCGCTCGGCCTGATGGTGGACGTGTACATCCTGGTGATGGAAGGGATGCATGAGAACCTGTTTGTCCGCCAGCTCAGCTTCGCCGAGGCTTCTATGGCCACGGTCAAACAGTTTGCTTTGCCGGCTACCGCCGGTCAGCTCACCACGATTTTGGCGATGGTGCCGATGATGATGGTGGGCGGGATCGATGGCAAGTTTATCCGCATCCTGCCAATCACCATTACTGTGACCTTGCTGCTAAGCCTGTTTGTCGCCTTCCTGGTCTGCTTGCCACTGTCGCGCTACATGCTGGAGAAGAATGCCGCCAACAGCCAGCCGCTGCTGATGGACAAATTCGCCGAACGGGTGCGCGAGGGCTTGAGCAACTGGCTAAGCCGCTGGGTACTGGCCAGCCGTGTACATGCTCTTGTCTGGAGCGTCGCCGCGTTTTGCCTGTTTGCCTTTAGCCTGCATATCGCGGGCCTGTTGCCCTCGGAGATGTACCCAGAGGCGGATGATCGTAAGATTGGTGTGTCTATTGAACTCGCTCCCGACGCCACCTTGGCCCAGTCGCAACGTGTCGCCGATAAGGCGGGCGAGTTTTTACTCGAGCAAGACTATATCGAGAAGATCATCGCCTACGTGGGCGCCAAGAGCCCGATGACCACCGCCAACCTCAACGATGCGCTGCTGCCGAGCGAGGCTTGGAATCAGGTGGGATTCAGCCTGACGCTGCTGCCCAAAGATCAGCGCGATAGCCTGTCGTTTGAATACCTAGAGCCGCTGCGCCAAGGGCTGGACAAGGCCTTGTTTGATGAACCGGGTCTGACGGTGAAGCTGGTGCACATCGGCGGAAACCCCGATACCGCGGCACCGATCCAGATCGATTTAATTGGTGCCGATTACAATCAACTGATTCACTTGGCGGCTGAGGTTAAGCGTCAGCTGCAAAGCATTCCCGGTAGCAGCGATGTGGCAGACAACCTAGGGCCAGCCCTAAACGAGATCCGCTTCTTCCCGCGCCATGAGATGCTCAGCTTCCACGGTATCGGTGAGGGCGAGCTGGCCCAGCAGATCCGGGTCGCCATGGAAGAGGATGAGATTGGCCACTTTAAGGTGGAAGGGGTGGAAGACGACCCGAAAATCCGCCTCAGTATGTTGTGGCCCAGCCGCTTGGGCAGCCAAGGCGGGCCAAGGCATATCGCCGAGCTAAACCAGCTGCCGATCCTCAACCAGCAGGGGCGGGTGGTACCGCTGCGCGAGTTGGTGGAGTTTCAGGTACAGCCGACTCCGCGGGTGTTTGTCCACCGTGAAGGGCAACGCACCGTAACTGTTACGGCACGGGCTGAAGGGCGCACCGCGGCGGAAGTGGTGGCTGACATGCAAGAGGTGATGAGCGAGCTAAGCGAGAATTGGCCGGCGGGCTATCGCTACGCCTTTGGTGGCGAGGTGACCAAGGCCGATGAGAGCTATGGGCAGATGGGGATCGCCTTCTTGGTGGCGATGGGCTCGATCTTTGTGTTGCTTAGCCTGATGTTTAACTCCTTCGCCCAGCCGCTGATTATTATTCTGGTGGTGCCACTGGCGATGATCGGTACCTTCTTTGGGTACTTCCTCACCGGCACGGTGATGTCCTTCTCCGGGCTTATCGGCATCGTCTCCTTGGCCGGTATTGCAGTGAACAACGGCATTGTGTTGGTGGATACCATGAACCAGCATCTGCGCCGTGGTGAAAGTGTGGCTCAGGCCGCCAGTTTGGGTGCGGCGGATCGCCTGCGGCCGATCCTCAGCACCAGCCTAACCACCATCTTGAGTCTGTTGCCGCTGGCCTATAGCGACCCGCAGTGGTATCCGCTGTGTATGGCGATTGTTTATGGGCTGGTGGCGTCAACCCTGATTTCCTTGGTGGTGATCCCGGCGTTTTATCTGCTGTTGACCAAGTCTGAGGTAACTAAACCTGTGGTAACCGGGCCTGTGGTCAAGCAGGAGCCTCTGCAAGTGAGCGAAACTAACATCGACGTAGAAGGAGTTTAATCGATGGCGCGACGTACCAAACAAGAGGCCGCCCAGACCCGGGTGGCCTTGTTAGCCGCCGCAACCGCCGTGTTTGCCGAGAAGGGCTTGGCCAAGACCACGCTGGCACAGATCGCCAGTCATGCCGGGCTGACCCGTGGTGCCATCTATTGGCACTTTGAGAACAAAGCTGCACTGGTCTGTGCCCTGTGGGATCAGCTACTCGAGCCCTATGGCGAGCTGTTCGATGAGATCGGCATGCGCACCCCTGGGGAGCTGCCCCAAGGGATGATGTTGATAGCCGAACGCCTGCTCCGTCAGCTGCTCGACGACCCGCAGATGCAAGCCTTGGTCAAGGTAAGCTTGCAAGCCCATGGTGACGATGAGTTTTTGGCGCATACTCAAGCCCAGCGCGACGAAGAGAAGCGCAAGATGCTGCTGGCCTTTCAGGCCATCGAAGCGGGCGGCTATTTGCAGGACTTTCACACGCCCTCATCGGCGGTGTTCTTGTATGTGGCTTTTATCAGTGGCTGCTTCGAGCGCTGGCATAGCGACCCGCAGAGCTACGATGCGGCCTGTGTGGAGAGTTTGTTAGCGGGGATAAAAGCCAGTTTGTTCAAAGGTGGCTAAGGTTTAAGGCGCAAAAAAGCCAGCTTGGGGGCTGGCTTGATCTTAGGCTTGGTTTGGTTTTGGAACGCGTTGTTGCTCGGGTTACTAGCGACGCTGACGACGGCGTACGCCTAACAGGCATAAGCCAAGGCCAAACATCGCAAGTACACCGGGTTCGCTGACAACATAGAACTGACCACTAGAGCCATTGAGTGTTCGACTAAACGTGCCATCGCCATTGTCTTTATAAGGCATATTCTCAATGTCGGTAACGTTGAAGGAGTAAAACCATCTTGGGTCGACATGTGAATAATCGTCACTAGTCACCAAGTCAAATATGCTAATGATGTCCCCTCCCCAACCAAGGGCAAAGAAGTTTTTAGAAAATTCAGCGTCATCAGCATCCATTTCATCCAGAAAATCGAAGTTAAATATCCCGTTAACGGGAATATCCCCGTATGCCACTTGACCTTCTTTGAGTATCAAATCCAAAACTTGAATACCTTGCTCTGGGTCGACAAAGTCTCCAGCTTGATCATCGAATGCTCGATAAGTCACGTTTATAGAGCCATGGGTGTATATTGCTACACCGTCTTCAAAGAGCCCTCCGACATTGTCGAAGGTGAAATCCAACAAATAGTCCACGCCGATTCCAGTTTCTCTGGCTATACCGCCTTCTTTCAACATAGCTACTTGGCCAAATCCTATATCCCAAAATGTGTCAGATGTAGGTGTACAATTCTTGCTGTCAACACACACAGCGCTATCAACGCTAGATATAAACGAGCTTTCAATAACCATATGGTTGTATGGTCCGATACGTCCGTAATCACCAGTGACATTCAAGTAGAGATCGCTGGCATTTATCAGTAGAGCATTGGGTGCAGAGCTTATACATAATGCAGCAAGACCCAATACTGCCTTCATAGATCCTTTCATAATCAGTTCCCTTAGATTAAGCGTTCAAACAAACAGAGCGCATTACTCTTGGCAAATAGCAGGAACCGTACCATTCGTAAAAATTTATAATTTACATGTGGTTACGCTCATCCATTAACGCGGTTAATAGGGTGGTGTAAAAGTTAATGGCAGCAAAAGCTGTAAATATAAAATGTATGTCACGCAAGGCGATGTACTGTTTAGCTTTATGATGTATTTGCCTTGGTTGGACCAGAAACAGCAGAATCAACTAAGAATAAATGGCTTGGGGTGGCGGGAAAGCCATGTTTTCTACCCCTTTAGTGTAAATATTTCTGACAATCGTTAGGGGTAAGACAGAATGAAAGTACATCAAAGAAAGCAAGCTCATCAAGCAAGGGCGACTCAGCACAAGACTTGCCCCTTATCGTCTACACAAACAGTTTGATGATCATCAAGCAGGCGAGGGCCAGTGAGCAACTCCCTACCAGCCGACGCAGCAGTTGCTCTTTTAGCGCGCGTACGGTGAAGGTGGCCAGTGGTACTGAGCACAGGGCGCCAGCGCTCAACGGCAGGGCCAGGCTCCAGTTGATCTGCTCCAGCAGTAGCATATAGGCCAGCAAACCAACCAGACAGGTGAGGGCCTCGCTAAATGAGGTGATCGCTACCGTTTTACGCGCCGAGATCCCCGACACCACTTGGCCTGAGGTCACCAATGGCCCATAGCCGCCACCGCTCACTCCCTTGTTAAAGGCTGCCAGAGTGCCGATGGCAAGGATATGTCCTAAGCGAAAGCGCAGTCGCTTGTTGGCGTTGAGCAGAGTAATCACGCCAGTTAGCAGGATGACGCCGGCGATAAACAGCGTTAGGTGCTGCTTCGAGATGCTAACGGCGAAGCTCACCGCTACCACCGCACCCAGTACGCTAAGCAGCCCCAATAAGCCCGCCACCCCGCGCGCTTGGCGATCGCCAAGGATATCTACATTGCCATCACGATGGTGCATCAGTGTGGCGGCAATGCCGGTGAGCAGTTCACTCAGCAAGATACATGGCACCACTTGTAGAGGTTCGAAGCCGGCCAGCAGCAGCAGCGGGATTAAGCTGGTGCCGTAGCCCATACCCAGACTCGAATCGATATATTCACAGCAAAAAGCGGCAGAGAACACCAGCAGCAAGGGAGTTAGCTGGTGGGGTTCGGTCAGCGTTAGCCAACCATGCGCAGTGAGTGCCAGCAGGCAGGCTGTAATCAGTAGCAGGCTGAGCTGTACTCGTCTTAGGCGCAGCAGATGGCTGGGGAGGGTAAGCAGTGCAGTCGTCATAGGAGTTCCTATTCTTCAGTGATTTACCCCATGACGAATCAAGCAACGTGCCTATTTTTAACTATTTGAATATAAAGACTATTTTTTATGATGGTGATCGCTGTCACCAAATATCGTGGAACTGCCTGCTATATTTGGTAGCATTGTTAATGATTAACTACTAAATATGAGGGCGGTATGAAGCAATTCTCTGGCTTAGTCTTGGCCTGCTGGCAAAGCCTTGGCAAGCCGCACAATATCACTCACTGTCTGCAGCAAGCCAGTTTGGGTCTGGCCAAGTTGCAAGGCCCGCTGCTGCTAAAGGTGTTGTATTTGGATCGCCAGCAAGCAAGGCTGGAGTCGCTGTCTATAGATGGTCAGACAGAAAACCCATTCCAGCTCGCTATCAGCAAGCCGGAGTCACTTGATGCACTGACGCGCTGCGCCGAGCAGCTACAGCTATTGCGAAGTGAGCTGCTCCCTGAAGAGTTAAGCCTCGGCTTGGCGCAATCTACCTTGCTGCTGGGGCTCGGCGTGTATCGACAACAGCCCTACCTGCTTCGCCTGTCGTTGGCCAGTGCCGCCAAGCCGGAGCCTGCTTTGGAGCAGGCGCTACAAGAGGTGGCAGAGCCCTTAGCGGCCTGCCTAAAGTTGCACTTGGATAGCGGCAGCTTTGAGAGCGCTGTGCCGGTAGAAGGCTTACTTAGTGGTCGTATTGTTGGCGCAGAAGGCGGTTTAGCAGGGGTGGTGCAACAGGTTAAGCAACTGGCCAGTGTGCCTGCGCCGGTGATGCTGATGGGCGAGTCGGGCAGCGGTAAAGAGGTGATTGCCCGGGCCTTACACAGCCTGTCCACCCGTGCTGAGCAGCCGTTTATACGCTGTAACTGCGGCGCTATTCCGCCCGAGCTTATCGACTCGCAGCTGTTTGGCCATGAAAAGGGCGCGTTTACCGGTGCAACCAGCCAGCATCGTGGTTGGTTCGAACGGGCCAATGGTGGCACCTTGCTGCTCGATGAAGTGGCCGAGCTGCCACTGGTCGCTCAGGTCCGCCTGTTAAGAGTGCTGCAAGATGGCTGGGTTGAGCGAGTGGGTGGGCAAGCCCCCTTCAAAGTGGATGTGCGGATCGTGGCGGCCACGCACCGCAACGTGCCACAGATGATAGCCGACGGCCGGTTTCGTGAAGACCTGTGGTATCGCTTGGTGGTATTCCCGCTAAGTATCCCGCCGCTTAGGGAGCGGCTACAAGACCTGCCTGAGCTGATTAGCCATTTCGCCGCCAAATCCTGTAAGCGCTTTGGCCTGCCGCCGCTGCGGTTGGCCGCCGAAGACTTACTGGCACTACAGGGCTATCACTGGCCGGGCAATGTGCGTGAGTTGGCCTCGGTCATCGACCGCGCTGCGCTGTTAGCCCAGAACGGTGTGCTCAACATCACGGCAGCCTTGGGGGTGGCAACGCTTCCAGCTCACATCTCTGCGCATGCTACTGGTAGCCCTTCCCAGACAAACGCCGAGCAGGTCTGGGATCTCAACGAAGTGAACCGGCGACACATCCAAGCGGCGTTGCTTCACTGCCATGGGGTGGTGGAAGGTACTAATGGGGCGGCTCAGCTACTGGGGCTCAACCCCAACACCTTGCGCGCCCGGATGAAAAAGCTTGGCGTCGATTGGCGGGCTTACAAGTAGTGCCCGCTCTCCTCCTCACTTTCGCCGCTGTTAGCTGTGCTGAAGCTGATACAGCGCGGCAATCTCCTCAGCCCAAATGGTATCGTCGATGGTTTCCAGCACCATCGGGATCCCATCAAAGCGTGGGTCTTGCATAATAAAGCGGAAGGCGTCCCAGCCGATATTGCCCTGACCAAGGCTGTGGTGGCGGTCGACCCGGCTGCCTAGGGTGCTTTTGGCATCGTTGAGGTGCATACCGCGTAGGTACTCAAAGCCCACAACCTTCGCAAACTCGCTCCAGCTCTCGGCGCTCGCCTCCATGCTCGATAGGTCGTAGCCTGCGGCAAAGGCGTGGCAGGTATCGATACATACGCCCACGCGGTTTTTATCTTCTACCTGCTCGATGATCTCGGCCAGGTGCTCAAAGCGCCAACCGAGGTTGCTGCCCTGACCGGCGGTGTTCTCAATCACGGCGACCACATCGGGTACCTGCTGGTGGGCCAGGTTGATCGACTCGGCGATGGTCGCCAAGCAATCTTGCTCGCTGACCTTACGCAGATGACTACCCGGGTGGAAGTTCAGCAGCGGCAGGCCCAGCTGGTGGCAACGCTCCAGCTCGTCGACAAAGGCATTGCGGGATTTGCTCAGTGCCTCGGCCTCCGGGTGGCCGAGGTTAATCAGGTAGCTGTCGTGGGGAAGCACTTGCTCGGGGGCGATACCTGCCTCACTGAGGTTTTTCTTAAAGGCTTGAATGCTCTTCTCGGTAAGCGGCTTGGCTTGCCATTGGCGTTGGTTCTTGGTGAACAGGGCAAAGGCTTTGGCATTGAGTTTGGCGGCATTGAGCGGCGCGTTCTCAACGCCACCGGCGGCGCTGACGTGGGCTCCCACATACTTCATGGTCGATCCTTATAGAGCGAAGTTAAATTGAGAAAACAAGCGCGCTATTTGAACTGGAATCGGCCTGACAAGCAAACCCTAACGGGATTCTTTACAACAAGGCCGCTTAATACGGCCTGTATGTTGTTGCTCAGTTAAACGCCCGCGCCAGCGTACCTCGGCCCTGATAGCGGTAGACCTTAGCACTTTCACAGACAAAGGCTGACTCGCCCGCACTGAGGGTGAGCAGCTGCTGCCCGGCGCAGATACTCACTTCGCCTTCGATGCAGAACAAGATCTCGGCGCCGCGCAGGTATTGCTGGTGGCCCTGCGGATCGACAGTGAGCACCTCAAAGCCAAAGTCATCCACCGGCACTGGGTAGCAGCGCTTGTTGTCCTGCTGATAGCTGGCTAGCTTCAGAGTGTCCGGTGGGATCGGCACAAAGCGGGTATTGGCGATTAGCTCATCCACGTCGATGTACTTAGGAGTGAGCCCGGCGCGCAGCACGTTGTCGGAGTTGGCCATAATCTCCAGTGCCACGCCCTGCACGTAGGCGTGGGGCGTTTCGGCATGCAGGAACATCGCCTCGCCGGGGGCCAGCTCAACCACGTTCAGCAACAGTGGTGAGAGCAGGCCGATATCATCCGGGTACTCGTCGCGAAAGCGCTCAATCAAGCGGTGGGCAGCGTGGGCCAGTGAGCCTTGAGCGGCTTGTAAGTGACCTTGTTTTAGCTGGTTCAGTACTTGCTGTTTTTGTGCGCCCTTCAGGTTCATCACCGCCGCAAAGAAGGCCTTTAGCCCGGTGGCTGTGGGGTTGGCCAGCAGGGCATCGCGCTCCGCTTGCAAAGCGTTAATGGCAGCTTGCTTAAACAGCAGCAGGATCTGCTCAATCGGCCGGAAGCCGTTCATCGCGGTGTAGGGGGTGAGCGCATACACCAGTTCGGGCTTGTGGTTGGCATCCTTGTAGTTGCGGTTGGCGGCATCCAGCGCAATTCCGCGTTGGTTCTCGAAGCGATAGCCCGCTTGCGCCTTATGGCGATTAGGATGCACCTGAATCGACAGCGGCTTGGCCGCCGCCAATACCTTAAACAGGTAGGGCAGCTCGCCAAAGCGCTGGTAGGTGTAATCGCCCAGTACACTCTTGGGTGACTGGTCGATAAGCTCCGAGAGCTTGAGCTGACTGCCCGAGAGCTGTGAGCTGCCCTTCGGGTGCGCACCCATCCAGATCTCTGCCTGTGGCTGCTGCGCCTCGTTGCTCAGGCCAAACATCTCACGGAAGGCCGTTGGGCTGCCCCATTGGTAGTGTTGGATGCAGTTATCAAGCTTGTACAGCGTGGTAGTCATGCTCGGCATCCTTAGTAGCTGTGGCTCAGGTCGTAGACCCGCAAGCTTTGCTGCAGGCTACCCAGATCATCACCCAAGTAGCGCACGGTGTTTGGCTGGCCCGGTAGCAAGGTGAAGCTGGAGTCGCTAAAGCGGCCATCGCCGTCGTGCTCCAAGTGAACGAAGAAGGCCGGTTTATCGCTGCTAAGCACGATGCTATCGCCCTTGATGCCCACAGAAATATTCGCCTTCTCGATGGCTACCCCTTTTAGCTCAGGGATCGGGAACCAAGTGTTTTGCAACGCGGCCACGCCGCTATCAGCGTCGAACAGCTCGGCGAAGAAGAAGCCGGTATCGGCGTGCGACTGCCATTGGCCTTTGTCCAGCGACCACACCACTTGGTTGGCATCGGCCTCGGTTTGGGCTTGCCAGTCCCATTGTCCTAGTACTTCGCCCTGCCAGCTCATCCAATACACCCGGCCTTTTAGCGCATGAGTACTGCGGCTGTTGTTGCTAAGGCGCAGGGTGATAGCGTCTTCGGTCTCCTGGAAGGGAATGTACTGCGGCGCAAAGAAGCGTTTGGCGTGGTAGTGCAGTTGCTTCCAGCGGCCGCTGTATTCGATGCTCGACCAGGAGCTTACCGGCCAGTTGTCGTTGAGCTGCCAGTAGAGCATGCCGCGGCAGGTCGGGCTCTGTGAGCGCCAGTACTCACAGGCGGTCTTAATCGCGATGGCCTGCTGCACTTGGCTAAGGTAGAGCATCTGCTCAAAGCTTGCCGGGAAGCGGAAGTAGCGGGTAAACATCTCGGTGATGATGCTGTTGCCGCTGGCGTTCTTTTGGTGGCTCTCAAAGGTGGGAGAGGTCACGTTCCAGTCCGACTCGGGCACGAAGCGTTTTACCTCGGCCAGCGATGGCCATGACTGATAGCCAAACTCAGAACAGAAGCGCGGTTGGATCTTCAGGTAGTCCTTGAACGATGCACCCGAGTGCCACACATCCCAAAAGTGCATATCGCCGCGGTTGTCTTCGTGCCAGGCATCGCCATAGTCGAGGTCGCCATTGCACGGCGAGCTGGCCCAGAAGCGGCGGCTTGGGTCTTCCTCGCGAACGGTTTGGCCAATTACTCGATTCAGACGGTCGTAGTTTACCGTGTACTTGACCTTGTCGGCCTTGGACTCGGGGTACCAGTTGAGTGCGCCAATCACCTCGTTGTCGCCACACCACAGGGCGATACAGCTGTAGTCGCGCAGGCGGCGGATCTGATCGCGCAGCTCCGGCACTACATCGGCAATAAACTCATCGGTTGAGGGGTAGAGCGAGCAGGCGAACATCATGTCCTGCCATACCATCAGGCCTAGCTCATCGCACAGCTGATAGAACAGATCCGACTCATACTGGCCACCGCCCCATACCCGGATCATGTTCATATTGGCATCTACAGCACTTTGCAACAGCTGACGATAGTGCGCTTCCGACTCGTTACTCGGGCGCGCATCAATCGGGATCCAGTTGGCGCCTTTGGCGGTGATGGGGAAGCCGTTCAGCTGGAACTCCATGGCCGAACCGATGCTATCTTCGGCATCGTTGAGCACCAGCTTGCGCAGGCCGATGCGCTTGCTGATCTGCTGACCATCCAAGCTCACGGTGAGTGGATAAAGCGGCTGCTCGCCATAGCCTGCAGGCCACCACAGCTCGGGCTGCTCAATGTGGAAGCTGGCACAGCTGCAGCCATTGGCATCGCTGCTGATCTGCTGTTTAAGTTCGCCGAAGCTCAGCTCAATGAGCTGCTCGGCAATTGGGTCGTGCTGCACACTGACCTTGACCACTACACTGCCATCGCGCTGCCAAAACTGTTCGGTGCTCACGCGCTCTAAGCGGCATTCGCGCACCGGCACCAGCTCAATGGCATCGTAGATCCCGGACACCATCAAGCAGATCCCCCAGTCCCAACCCGCATGGCATTGGGTTTTGCGCAGCAGGTTCATATGCGGGATCTGGTTGTTGCTGCCCATCGATGACGGGATAGGGAAGGGCAAACGCTCCGCGCGCGCCTTGGCCTCCACATCGGCGCGGGCAAAGCGCACTTCAATCTGGTTATCGCCAAGCTTTGCGAAGGGCTTAATATCAACCCGATACAGGCGGAACATGTTGCTGCACTCAAGCACCTCTTGACCGTTGATTAGCACCTTGGCCAGGGTATCCACCCGCCCCAGTTTTAGGTCCAGTGCACTGGCGCTGAGCGTCTGCTCATCGACCATGAAACTTCGGCTGATCTGCCACTCCGATTCGCCGACCCACTGTACGTTCTTCTCGTTGGTGCCGTAGTAGGGGTCTTCAATCAGTCCGGCCGCCAATAGGGCGCTATGGTTGTCGCCCGGCAGGGTCATGGGAACACTGATATGAGGGTGTTGCGGTGAGCTCAGTTGCCACTCGCCATTTAAGTCAATCAACGACATTGAGGTATCTCCAACAGGGCGCTTGCGGGCGCCGTCGTTCGCGCTGGCAGAAGATAATTGCCTACACCATGCGCATGAATATTAGGGAGATAGTAGGCAGAGCATGGCCTTTACCACTGTGCGTGGACACGCGTTTTGGGGGCGATGAAACATTGGGATGTTGAAAAGGGGAAGTGGTGCACGGTGCGGTAGGAAGCTATGAAACTTTTGGGAAATAAAACGTTGTTGGTGGGTTGGGTTTACTTTTATTGGTGGTATATCAGTTTATTGTCGGCGGTTAACGGGTAGCACTACAGAAGCGTTGCTTATACATGACTTACGGGTTGTACAAGTAGAATGCTTGAACATATACTTGTTCAATAAATTGTACATATGAGTGGGCCTTATGAAAATCGTATCTTTTACCGAAGCAAGAAACAGTTTGAAGGCAGTGTTGGATGGTGTGGTGAATGACGCCGATACCACGGTTATCACTCGTCGAGACTCTGAAGATGCAGTAGTGATGTCCTTGGACTACTACAACAGCCTTATGGAGACGGTTCATTTGCTGCGCTCGCCCCAAAATGCTGAACATCTGAGTCGTTCCATTGCTCAGTACCGGGCTGGTAAGACAACGGAGCGGGAGCTGCTAGATGAGTAGTCAGCGTTTGTTGTCGTGGACTGACGACGCTTGGGCTGACTACCTGTATTGGCAAACCCAAGATAAGAAGACGCTAAAACGTATCAACAAGCTTATCCAAGATGTTAAGCGTTCCCCCTTCGAAGGAATCGGCAAACCAGAACCGCTAAAAGAAAACCTTTCTGGCTTCTGGTCTCGCCGCATCGATGATACTAACAGACTGGTTTATGCGGTGGATGACTACGCAGTTACGGTCATTTCGTGTCGTTATCACTACTGAGAAAAGCGAGTCATTTTGGAATTAGCTCCTTGACACCGCGATTCCCGTGGCACCAAATCGAGCCCGAAGCCCGAAGCCCGAAGCCCGAAGCCCGAAGCCCGAAGCCCGAAGCCCGAAGCCCGAAGCCCCAATTACACCAGTATCTTGTGAGTTACTGCCTTGGTCTCCAAGCAATAGTTGACTTGTTGTCTTTGGGGACCTTCAGTGACAGTTATGCATACTCGGTTCTCTGCCCATTCTAGAGATGCTAGCTGTAAGTTCCCGCGTGGGGACAGGTCATGTAGCACTGCTGTTTTTAATTGGGTTTGTGTCGACTTCGCGATTGAGTAGGCCAAGTCGTGTGTTGCGGGGTTGTCGGGAGCATAACCCAACAGTAGTTGACACTCGCTATCAAACCAAAAGTGTTGGTTAAACGGCGTTTGGCTATCGATGGAATAGCTGAGAGTAGCGGTCCGACATGGGGAACTGATATGCGTAGTGTGCATCCTTGATAATGGGCCGCCTTGAGGATTATCACATGGGTCCATCGACTCGAGCGACAAGTGCTGGCCTCGAATATGGTAGGTCAGGTCCAGTTGTTGCCTGAAAGGGTTAGCTATTTGGTTTAGTTCAATGTATGCACTTCCCAGGCAAATCATTATCCTGCGAAAGATAATGCCTTGGTATGCCAGGTCGTCCCACTGAACAATGGTATGACTATCAACCTTGGGCGCTTGCTCATTCCAATCTACCACGGCATCGATCAGCGTTACTTGACGACCGTTATGATAATGATGCAGTCGTGGGTTGGTAGGAGGTTGGTTTTGCTGGTTAACTGCTAGGGTGTTGTGGGTTGCACTGTTCTTGTAGTAACCGTAGTGTAGCTCAGCGCCATAGCCGGTTGTGCCTAAGTCAGGCAGAATTTCCTTACCGTTGCGAACCAATATCACGCCTAAACGGTCATAGTGGTCATGCTCACCGCCATAGGGGCTATGTTTGAATAACATAGCGTTATTATGTTTTTTGTCATAATGAATAGTAATGCCGGCGTGGGTGGTGTGAATTGACTGGCAGCTCAGGGGGGCCGCGATAGGCAGAGACTCTACGCCGTAGAGTAGAGCATCGATATTATCTCGGGCTGTGTTTTGGTAGATACTCGCCAGCGCGCTGGCGAACAGCTCACAGGGGTACTGTGAATAGGCGAACTCAAACAACTGGGAGTGGGTGAGCCTTTCCTGACCAGCAATGCAGTCATTGAGGCGAGGGAAGTCACCGGTATTAAGCACCAAGTTAAGTGGAAACTTAAGCATCTTTACGAAGTTAGGGTTTGAGCTGACAGAGTATGCGGTATTGCGGGCGAGCTTCTCAAAGCTTAGGAGCGCTTGCAGAGCATAGTAGTGATAGTGGATTGATCCTTCAAACCACATCCCTTCTTCTGAGCTGCCATGATTAAGTTGATAGTGAATGCCGTAATCGGTGTTAAGCGCGAAATCTAAGTACGAGGCCTCACCGAGGATCAAACCGATCACCCCTATGGTGGCGTTGATCTTCATCTCATGGTTGTGTAGCTGTGGACTGCGATGTTCTATCAAAAAGTCTGCGCCTTCACGTAGTAGGCGGCTTTCAATGGTTGCTCTTTCTTCATGGGATAGAGAAGCTTTTATCAGGTCGTAGCCGAGAGCAAGATCTAAGTGACAGTTTGCCTCACAGAGTGTTTGGGCGTTAGCCTTGCCTGGGCCGTTATAGGGAATACCCCCATGCACTTGGTAATCAGGATAATACCGAGCGTATTGGCTGAGAATATCTTTAACTTTGTCTAAGTATTCTACTTTGCCAGTGATATTCCACAACAATCCAAGGTTGTAACAGGCTTTGGCATTCAGCCCGTTTAGCCAGCGCCACCACGCGCCATCGTAAGGCTCTCCAGTCAGTACTTTGCCATCGACCGGACAGCGGTGCTCGTGTGGGCTATGTCGGTTCCACTGAAGTCTAACGCCATGCTCGGGGCAAAAGTAGTAGAGGTTGCCAAGTTGCTCGCCCATCAGGAGGAACCAATACATCGTTCTCTAAAACCACGGCATTATCCGCTATTAGAGATGCGATCTGTTGGGGCGATACACGTTGTTTTATTTGCGCCATCTGCTGAGGGGTAAACTGGATCATACGGATGCTCCTACGTTGTGGTGGGCGGGGAAGTTAAAGTAACGTTGTGCATTGTGATAGCAGATGTTTTCTATCGTCTGTTGCAGAAGCTCGAGGTCGTTGGGAAGCTCTCCTTGTTCGACCCAATTAGCTAATAGGTTACACATTACCCTGCGAAAGTACTCATGACGACTCATTGAAAAAAGGTTCCGCGAGTCGGTCAGCATGCCAATGAAACAACCCAACGCGCCAGTGTTTTTCAGCGTAGTCAGTTGGGCTTCCATGCCATCTTTGTGGTCATTGAACCACCAGGCTGCGCCAAACTGGATTTTTCCCATGCCGGCATCGTTCGCTTGAAATGCCCCGCATAGCGATGCTAGAACCGCGTTGTGTGCCGGATTCAAGTTGTACAAAATGGTCTTGGGGAGTGCGTTTTGTTGCTCAAGGGCATTGAGCAAATACGCCAGATTATCGGTACGGAGTTGGTCGTTGATAATGCTGAATCCACTGCCACTGCCTACGCTTTCCACGCAACGTTTATTCACATCGGCTAACACGCCAATGTGCAGTTGCATTGTCCAACGGTATTTGTGGTAGAGGCGTCCCAACGAGACAAATAAGTAGGTGTCTAAGGCGGCACGTTGTGAGTTGGATAGAGCGTTGCCGCTCAACAGTTGGCCAAACAACTTATTCGCTTGCCGTTGGCTACAGGGATGAAACGCAACCTGTTTCAGACCAAGATCGGCAAGTCGGCATCCCTGATGGTTGAATGTGTTTATGCGCGTTTCTATAGCCTCGAGATAATCGTCGATGCTGCTAATGTCGGTTTGGGTAAGGGTGGCGAATTTATCTAGATAGTTGCCCGCATCACCTATTGTGCGCCAAATAAATAGCTCATCGGCTCTGAAGGTCGGTAGTACTTGGGTGGCACAATCTGAACTGGCTAGCTTGGCATGATAGTGCAAATCAGAGCTGGGTGAGTCGGTTGTACATAGGGTGGTTACCGAGCAATTTTGCAGCAGTTTGCGTGCGCTATGAGTGCCTTTTTTAAGTTGAGTTTGGGTGATTTGCCAAATCGCTTGCCAGTTATCTTCGTTGAGCAACAGGTCACAATTGAAATATCGTTTTAACTCCAAATGAGACCACTGATAGAGAGGATTACCAATTAGCTTGGGGGCGATTTTGCACCAATGATAGAACTTATCTTCATCGTTGGCCTCGCCCGTTATGTAGTGCTCATCTATGCCATTCCAGCGCATTGCTCGCCATACGTAGTGATCGCGATTAATCCACGCTTGGGTAAGATTATGGGGACTGCTGTCTAGCCAAATCTCTTTGGCATCGAGGTGATTGTGATAATCAATGATAGGTAGAGCTGAAGCATGCTCGTGATACAGTGTTCTGGCTAGCTGTGAGCTGAGCAGAAAGTGACGACTAACATATTCCATTTTTCCATCGGTACCTTATCAAAGGTGTTTCCTAAGTCTTGAGGGACCACTTTATACAAACAAAGCAGGGCAGTAAACACAAAATAAAACCGTGTTTTATATTACCTGATACGTTAATTCTATTTCTGAGGTTTCTACTGGAAATGTTAGTTGTATACGAATTTTCCTTGAATTACTCAGCTTCACCCTGGCAAAAACCTTTAAAATCAATACCTTGGTTATTCATTGCTGTGCCTTGAGTTATCCCTACCTGCTCAAACTCATGATTGACCGATGAATGTCTCGTCTTCTGGTGATGGCTAAAGTTTGAGCTGACGATGGTTCTTAGGGTTTTATCACAAGCTAAAGTTAATTCAGATCACAAAAACGCAGTTTCCCTCTTTATAAAACGCATATCTGACAAATAATGAAATGCAGTTTTAAAAAGATAAATGGACGTAACGAAAGGAGTTCAGGATGAATACCGATATGCTCGTAGTGGGCGTGTACTTTGTTTTTATGATCGCAATTGGTGTGATCTTCAAACGTTTTGCTGGTAGCTCTACCAGTGACTATTTTCGTGGTGGTGGCAAGATGCTGTGGTGGATGGTTGGCTCTACTGCGTTCATGACCCAGTTTAGCGCTTGGACATTCACTGGGGCTGCGGGTAAAGCGTTTAACGATGGGTTTCCCATCATGGTGGTATTTATGGCCAACGCTTTTGGTTTCTTGCTGTCTTGGCTGTACTTTTCACATCGCTTTCGTCAAATGAGGGTGATTACGCCTATTGAGGGAGTTCGTCGTCGTTTCGGCTCTACCAATGAGCAGGTGTTTACCTGGGCAACTATGCCTACCAGTATCATTTATACCGGCATCTGGCTAAATGGCTTGGCGCTGTTTGTTAGTGCTGTATTTAAAGTGGATATTTCTACCACCATTGTTATTACTGGCTTGATTGTACTGTTTATTTCAGTGATTGGCGGCGCGTGGGGGGTAGTAGCATCAGACTTTGTGCAAATGGTCGTGATCATGTCTGTGACCGTGGTTTGCGCCGTTGCTGCACTGATAAAAATAGGTGGCCCTTCAAACTTAATCGAGCAGTTCCCCGCTGAGTCGATCATGGGCTCCAACATGAACTATAGCCTGTTGTTTGTTTCGTGGTTCATCTTCATGTTTGTTAAACAGCTCCAGAACATCAATAACATGCAAGATTCTTATCGCTTCTTAACGGCAAAAGATTCTGCTAATGCGCGAAAAGCGGCATTACTTGCGTTTGTGTTGATGTTGATAGGCCCTGCGATTTGGTTCCTGCCTCCTTGGGTTACGGCGGTTATTTATCCTGAAGCCGCAACTGCCCATGCTGCTGAATTAGGTAAGAAAGCCTCCGATGCTGTGTATCTGGTGTTTGTGGAGAAAGCAATGCCAGTAGGTATGGTTGGTCTGCTAATGTCGGCGGTATTTGCAGCGACAATGTCATCGATGGATTCTGGGCTCAACCGCAATGCCGGTATCTTTGTGCGTAACTTTTACGCACCTATTATCGACAAAAAAGCCGATGACAAGAAGCTTATGCGGGTTAGTCAGGTCGTCACCTTGTGCTTTGGCGGGTTAATCATTTTGGTTGCGCTATTTATTAACTCCTTGCGCGGTCTTAGCTTGTTCGATGCCATGATGTATGTGAGCACCTTGTTGCAAATGCCAATTTTGGTTCCACTGTTCTTCGGCATCTTCATTAAGAAAACGCCGGATTGGGCAGCGTGGGCTACCTTGGTGGTCGGCATCGCTGTCTCTTATCTGGTCAGTTTTGTGATAACTGCAGATGTAGTAGCGAGTTGGCTCAACTTAGAGACTCCGTTTACTGGGCGTGAAGCAAGCGATCTCAAAGTGCTATTGGGCATTATGGGGCACCTATTTATTACCGGTGGCTTCTTCTGCTTAACTACCAAGTTCTATAAGGAGCCGGAAGTAACGCGTCAGACTGAACTGCAAGAGTTCTGGCAGGATGTTGCTACACCAGTGATTGAAGCCGAAGGTCAAGATGAAATTGACCGCCAGCAGCGTTATATGCTGGGTCGTTTAATTCTTGTATTTGGTGCCCTGGTAACTCTTATGGTGCTAATTCCGAATCCATTCTGGGGGCGTATGGCATTTATTTTTGTCGGCGCGGTGATTGCCTGCATCGGGAGCTTATTGCTCAAGAGTGCCAAAGTCACTGCTGAAAATACCGCTGGGACCTTCAATTCCATCTCATCGTAACAAGTTGTTGTATCTGTACCTAGGAGCTGTGCTTACGCATAGCTCCTCTTTCAACTGATGATATCAGAGGAACCAAATATGAACATACCTAAGAGATTACTCTTCATTACCACTACAGGTGTGCTATTTAGCCTGAATGTGTTAGCAGGCCCGCAGCCTGGTTACAATCAGGGGGCGTCGTTGCCGGCTCAGTTTGATGTTGTTATTGATGCCACTGAATATGGTGTGGTTGCCAACGATGGTGTGGATGATGTGCCTGCGATACAGGCAATTATCGATGGTTTGGTGGATTCAACTACAACCTTGACGGCCATTAAACTGCCAGCGGGTGTAGTTGACTTTAATCAAGAACTGCACATCGATAAGTCAGGAGTTGTTATTGTTGGTGCGGGTAATGATCCTCAATCGGGTACCCAAGTAGTCGTGAATCCATGGACTCCCTATGGAGTCGATGCTGAAAACGCACCAGATTTCGACAAGAAGTACTGGCCTGGGTTCGCTGCATTTAGGGTTGAAACAAGAATTAAGCACCCAAACGAGCCCGCCTATGAAGGGAGTATAAACTTTCATTGGAAACATAGTATCAATTTTGCCGAGCCAGCTAAGCAGGGTGATACTTCAGTTAAACTTAGCGCCAGAAAAGCCAGTGAGTTTTCAACCGGAGATATCATTTATGTTGGCGCTGCAACGGACGATTTGTTTCTCGATATGGCGCAGGTACCACTTTATCGTAGAAGTGCCAGCCATATTGAAACAGGCCACATGAGGACTCAGCTGTTTAGGGTTTTAGCCGTTGATGTCGCTACAGATACGGTGGTTTTAGACAGGCCGTTAGAGTTCGATGTTCCCCTAAGTAATGAGCATAATTATAAAAGCCGTGCAATGCCTGTGACTGCAGTTTCAAATTTTGGAATCCAAGAACTGTATTTGACAATGAAGCC
The DNA here is from genome assembly GCF_000429505.1 of Aliagarivorans taiwanensis DSM 22990. Lineage (GTDB taxonomy): Bacteria > Pseudomonadota > Gammaproteobacteria > Enterobacterales > Celerinatantimonadaceae > Aliagarivorans > Aliagarivorans taiwanensis. The sequence goes on from NZ_AUBZ01000010.1 coordinate 116,476, forward strand.
ACAAGGCAGTGCCTGTGAGGGGCACAATAGCGATGAGTATTCAGAATCTAACCCCATGGGGGTACTTTATCGCTACGAGAATGTATGCGCTGAGAATGCTATCCATGGCATTGTGATGAAATGGGTTAACAATGGTTGGGTGGATAATGTCAATATTGAGATGATCGGCTCTCATCCGATAGTCACCGAGTTTGCAAAAGACATTACGATTTCAAATAACCAGATAAATGGCTCTTGGAATAAAGGGGCAGGGGGCAATGGTTATCTACGTGGTTCGAAACTCTATGATAGTTGGATTCACCATAATGATATTCGAAATATCCGACATTTAGCCCTTCAGTGGTCAGCAACTGGGAATATCGTTGAGAACAACTACCTGAATATGGACTTAAACCTTCATGGCGGGTGGGAGCGCAACAATTTAATTCGCAATAATACCATTGAAGTGCCCTTCGAACATCGAAATTGGGCAAATGGTTCACCTGAGCCTGGATCCACATGGCAACCTATTTGGATAGGTTCGGGTGATCATGCCAGTAAATGGTCTGGTCCAACTGGACCTAACAATGTTTTTGTCAACAACATCATGAAGAAGGCTGAGTCTGAGGGGGCGTCTGTGAGTCCTTGGGGGCTGTTTGATGAGCCCGGTGTTGAGTACGCGTTTAACTGGGACGGTATCAGGTTCAAGCATCTCAATGACGGAGGTGAGCCGGTACCTACATGGGATCAAGGAATTGCAGAAGGTGTGTATGCCCAGATCCCTGACTCTGGTGTTAGCGTTGCCGGTGGTTCGTGGTTACGTCCGATGACTACGCCAGTTGAGCCAGACGAGCCAATTGAGCCGCCCATCCCTGATAGCTGCAGTAATGTGCTGAACTACGTGTGGAAAACCTATAACGAGCTCGTACTAGACAGAGAAGATTGTATTGTCATCGACAGGGACCTTACTGGTAAGACGATTCAAGTCTGGGACAGTGATGAAAATCCGAGTTGTGATTTTCGCGGTAACGTTAAGTCTATCGATGGCTCAGGAGTTTTGAATGTGGCCTCGAACTATGTTAGCAGTAAATCATTTACTGGATCTGTAATTAAGTTTGAATCTGATAATAATTGTGGCTTTGTCAAATTCAGAGCTTATTGATTTTTTTAGCTGGAAGCCTTCATCCTTGTTGTTAATCACTGAGTCATAATTTTTCTGTATGTGACTGCTTGTCTATGGTTTTTCTGATGCCGTCTATTGCTTGTTTTGCCATAGGGGTGGAGTGAGGCTTCCTTATTGCTTCTTAACGAATGAGTTACTTTGATCACAAATTAAATAAAAAATAAAAAAGCGTTTCAAAAAAAATATTGAGAAGCATTTTTTTGAGGGGTATTTTAGTTTTGTTGATTGGTTTAGAGGGTGCTTATGATGATTGGAAAAACTACGTTGGTGGCTTTGTTTTTGGCTTTTACCACGCATGCTAGTGCGGGGTTTGTTTCCTACAATGAACAGTCTTTGCAATATAACAAAGCTAATTTGGGGGAGAAAGAAGTAGCTTTAAATGCCTTGATTGAGAAGGCAAATAAAGCATTATTGGTAGATGTTGATCCGGTAACTAACAAGACGCTTCTGCCTGCAAGCGGTGACAAACATGATTACTTTAGTTTTGGACCTTACTGGTGGCCAAACCCAGACACTAAGGATGGGTTGCCATATGTTCGCCGTGATGGCGAATATAATATGGATACGAAGTCTGCAGCGACCGATAAACAGCGCTTTATTAGATTTGCCAATGATATTAAAACCCTAGGTATGGCGTATTATTTTACTGATAATGAGCTGTATGCAAAAAAAGCAGTTGAGCATCTCAATGCATGGTTAGTTGACTCTAAAACCATGATGAATCCGCACCTTAAATACGCACAAGCCATTCCTGGTATCGTTGATGGACGCGGTATAGGAATTATTGAAAGTCGCTTGCTTATTCCTGTGCTAGATAGCATTTATATGGTTAGGGAGCATCTTAGTGCCGCCCAGTATGAATCTATTAAAGCATGGTTTGGGCAATTTAATGATTGGCTAGTTACTAGCAATCATGGTTTTGAAGAAGATAACTGGCATAACAATCATGGCACATGGTATGACGCGCAGGTTGTGGCTTTTTCAATATTTGTTGGCGATGAAGATCTGGCTAAGAAGCGGTTGCGAATTTCGCAAATGCGTCGCATTGGTGGGCATTTCGACAAGCAAGGACGCCAACATGCTGAACTTGAACGCACCCGGCCTTGGCATTACTCAAATTTCAATTTAGAAGCATACAGTTATCTTGGCCACTTTGGGGAAATGCTGGGCGTAGATGTTTGGAATTATGAGGTGGATGGTCATTCACTGAAAGAGGGATATAAATATATCGCCAGCTATGCAGCTGGAAAGCTGGACTGGCCATATCGTAAGCCAAAGAACTTCACATTGAGTAAGGCATATAAAAATATCCTGTTTGCTCACGGAGTGTATGGTGATGAGGTTTTTGACTCGGCCTTATACGAGCTGAGAAAAGACGAGTCAAACTTAAAAGAGATGGAAAACTTAACTGTTGTTTATTAATAAGGATATTTTATGTTAGTAGCAAAAAAAGCCATGTTGGCATCTATTGTCTTAGTTGCATCAGCGTCTGCTTCGTCTGCATCATTGGACTTTAGGCAAGAATACAAGCATGAATCTGAGTCATACGCCAGCCGTGTTAAAATGGGCGCGGGTGTGGGGAACCACTTCTTTGGTGTAGAAGCCATGTTAAAAGGTAAGCCATTTTCTGAGTGGGAGTCAAATGGTAATGAGTTTGAGTATGGTTACAAATTTAAGCTAAACGACCATTGGACACTGCTTCCAAGTATGCCGCTGACGTTTTTTAGTGGACATACCAGCTATAAGCCTCAGCTCCGAGTGCAATATAAGTTTGATTCAGGCTTGGTGGCCAAATTACGCTATCGTCATCAGTTCCGTTATTTTACTGATGATCGTGATATGGAGCGCTTGAGCTACGTGACGGCGAATCTCAATTATAACGTTAACTACTTCCAGTTGGGCTTGGAGGCTAACTATACCAAAGGTCATGATAATCAAACATTTTTTGATAATGACGATTACAACTGGGATGCTGGTGTATGGATTGGCTATAAGGGCGAAGGCTGGAAGTGGCGACCATATGTCCAGTTCACTAATGTGTCTGTCTCATCAAGCTCTGACAAGCGTCAGTTGAGAAGCCGTGTTGGTATTACCTATAGCTTCTAATAGTTACTACCCAAAAGACAAAAGCCGCAGCTAGATGCTGCGGTTTTTGTTTTTTTACAGTAATCGCTTAACGGTACGACTGAGCTTTGCCCTGACGAATCCCCACATAATTAACAGATAAATCATGGTGTTACACTTGGAGTGCAACCCGCGAAGTGATCTAATTGTAGTGGTCAAGTTAAATTGGCCACGGTTTTGTATTCAAGCCAGTACCTTCGCTCTGACTCATTGGGTGTCAGCCCGCCGTTATATTGATGCGGCCTGAGCTGACTGTAATAGCCCGTTACGTATCGTGATATCTCACTCTGTGCCTCACTGATACTGCGATAGCCGGTCATCGGTATCCATTCTGTTTTTAAACTTCTGAAGAAGCGTTCCATCGGGCTATTATCCCAACAGTTACCGCGTCGACTCATGCTCTGTTTTATCTGGTAACGCCAGAGCTGTTGGCGAAAGCGTCGGCTGGTATAGTGGCTTCCTTGGTCACTATGGAACATCAAGTCTTTCGGTTTT
>NZ_KE386911.1:0-12333 GCF_000429505.1 Aliagarivorans taiwanensis DSM 22990
TTTTGTAATTAGTCCACTAGTTACGGCAAGCGCCTCCTTGTCCTCAATGATTTTCCCTGCGCAATATCTGATCATTAACTTATCCAGATTGGTATTACTGCTATCTGGTGCCCATAACAGACCCGCAGATAGTAAAAAGTAGCTCACACTAATTAACTAGGGAGCTACTTTTTTGGTTTTACGTCAGACTTGTATACGCTTATCCAGCGATTTTGGCCCAACTGTCGCGCAGACCGACGGTACGGTTAAATACCAGTTTGTCTTTGCTGCTGTCTTTGTTGTCAGCGCAGAAATAACCTTGACGCTCGAACTGATAGGCCACTTCGGCTTCAGCGTTTACTAGCGCAGGCTCAACCACACCTTTAAGCACCACCAAAGACTCATCGTTCAGCACCGTGGTGAAGTCTTCTTCAGCAGCTGGGTTTGGCACGGTGAACAGGCGGTCGTACAAGCGGAATTCGGCCTCTACTGCGCCCTCTGCCGCTACCCAGTGGATTACACCTTTTGGCTTGGTGCCGTCTTCTGGGTTTTTACCCAAGGTATCGGGGTTGTAGCTGCAGTACACGGTGGTGATGTTGCCGTCGGCGTCTTTGTCGCAGCGCTCGGCGGTAATCACATAGGCGTTACGCAGGCGTACCGATTTGCCGAGTACCAAGCGCTTGTACTTCTTGTTCGCTTCTTCGCGGAAGTCATCACGCTCAATAAATAGCTCACGGCTAAATGGCATCATCCGTGAACCCATCTCTTCTTTGCTTGGGTGCAACGGCCCTTCGACTTGCTCGACCTGCCCTTCTGGGTAGTTTTCGATAACCACTTTCAGCGGCTCAAGCACGGCCATGGCGCGAGGTGCGTTCTCGTTTAGCTCGTCGCGCACACAGGCTTCCAACATTGGCATCTCGACCATGTTTTCCATCTTGGTCACGCCAATGCGCTTACAGAACTCGCGGATAGATGCTGCTGGGTAGCCACGCCGGCGCAGACCGGCAATGGTTGGCATACGTGGGTCGTCCCAGCCATTGACGTGCTTGTCGACCACCAATGCATTCAGCTTACGCTTCGACATCAGGGTGTATTCCAGATTCAGACGAGAGAACTCGTACTGACGAGGCTGACACTCGATGCTGATGTTCTCGAGAACCCAGTCGTACAGACGACGGTTGTCTTGGAACTCCAGGGTACACAGCGAGTGGGTGATCCCCTCGATAGCATCTGAGATACAGTGGGTGAAGTCGTACATCGGGTAGATGCACCACTTGTCACCGGTTTGGTGGTGGTGAGCAAACTTAACCCGGTACAGTACAGGGTCGCGCATGCACATAAAGCTTGAGCTCATGTCGATCTTGGCGCGCAGGCTACACTCACCTTCTTTGAACTCGCCAGCTCGCATCTTCTCGAATAGCGCCAAGTTCTCTTCCACCGGGGTGTCGCGGTATGGGCTGTTTTTACCCGGCGCGCTCAAGGTGCCGCGGTATTCGCGGGCTTCTTCCGGAGTCAGGAAGTCCACATACGCCAGGCCTTTTTCGATCAGCTCGATGGCATAGCCGTACAAGCGGTCGAAGTAACCCGAGGAGTAACACACCTCACCGCTCCATTCGAAGCCAAGCCATTTCACGTCTTGCTGAATGGAGTTTACGTAGTCGATGTCTTCTTTCTCAGGGTTGGTATCGTCGAAGCGAAGATTACATTGACCCTGGTAGTCTTGAGCGATGCCAAAGTTCAAGCAGATCGATTTTGCGTGACCGATGTGCAAGTAACCATTGGGTTCAGGTGGGAAACGGGTGTGAACACTGGTGTGCTTCCCGGTTTTCAAGTCTTCATCAATAATTTGACGAATAAAGTTGCTAGGGCGTTTTTCCGCCTCACTCATCGCAAGCCTACCTATCTCGTAACTACAGAATTTAATTGGAGTATATTCGCTGAATTAGCTGACTGTGACAAGGGCTGGCAAGGATGTTGATAGGCTCAGGTGAGCGTTTGCCGATTATCTGCCCACCCAAAGCGAGCAATCGTTACAAAAACAGCGCCCTTGGGCGCTGTTTGACTGAATAAGCGAAGGGCTTACTTGGTCCAATCCCAAAGCGAGCTTTGAGTAACCTGTTTGACGCCCTGCTCTACTCCACTGCTGGCCGCTTGAGAAAGCTTCTCTGCCAGTTTTTTCTTGCCGTGGTATTGCAGTTGGATCACTTGATGATCGGCGTAGCTGTCCATCAGGTAATCATCGCTAGTACGTAGCTCGTCCACCAGCTCCAGATCCAGCGCTTGCTTGCCGAACCAGTGCTCGCCGGTAGCAACTTTCGCCAAGTCCAGCTGTGGGCGGTTGCTTTGCACAAAGTCTTTAAACAGCTCGTGGGTTTCTTGGATTTCGGTGCGGAACTTATCGCGGGCAGCGTCGGTGTTCTCACCAAACATGGTCAGGGTACGCTTGTACTCGCCGGCGGTGATCTGCTCGAATTCAATATCGTTACGCTTGAGCACTTTATTGAAGTTAGGGATCTGGGCGATCACACCGATCGAACCGACAATCGCAAACGGCGCAGCAATCAGTTTGTCGGCAATACAGGCCATCATATAGCCGCCGCTGGCTGCAACTTTATCTACGGCAACGGTTAGCTTAATGCCCTTATCGCGCAAGCGGGTAAGTTGGCTGGCAGCCAGACCATACCCATGTACGACACCGCCACCGCTTTCCAGACGCAGCAATACCTCGTCGCCCTCTTGGGCAATCGCGATCACCGAGCTGACTTCTTCACGCAGACCCGCCACTTCTTTGGCATCGATGCTGCCTTTAAAGTCGATCACAAACAGCTTGGGTTTGCTCTCTTCTTTTTTCTCTTTCTTAGCAGCTTTTTGCTCGGCTTTAAGCTTCTTCTTTTGCGCTTTAAGTTGTTCTTTGTTCAGCAAACCTTGCTGCAGTTTTTCGACGCCTTCTTTGTGGGCCTTGGAGAGATCTTTCACCTCAAGCTCACCGCTTTTGTGACGTTGACGGTTCGAGCTCGCGGCAATAACGACAATGAGCACCACCAGTGCAACCAGTACGGTAAGGGCTTTGGCTAAAAACAGACCATATTCGATAAGAAATTCCAAAAGTATCTCCTTTTTAATTATCTGCTCTGTTGTACCACAGCCAGCATGCAACTCCAAAACGACAAAGCCCGCAAACGCGGGCTTTAAGTGCTTGGTTTAACGTGGGTGGTAAACTACGGGGCGATAACGCTGCTAGCGCTAATCAGCACCGTTGTACCTCCGGTAGCGGCAAAGGTGGCCATTTGAGTTTGCATCTCGGTGGTAACATCTATGCCTCCCGCGGTAGATATCAAGCTACCGTGAATACCTTTGCTAAAGCGCACCGCGTGACTACCCGATGCTGTTACCTCAGTGGTGGGCAAACCAAAATTGGTAATAAGTGGATCAGTGCCCACCAGAGGCTGGCCAGCAACATTATTCGGAATGGTTTGATCGCTCAGATTGTCGGCGCCATCACCGACCACTTCGTGCAGCAATACTGGGCTAGTAATGCGGCTGGCATGAGCCAATGGATCGGCTCCATCAATCACGCTCTGTACCACACCAGAGAACACACTTAGGAAGGCTGGGAAGTTGGCCTCGATGAGAAACTCAGCAGCCTCTGGATTGGCTTCGCGGTATGCCTCAAACTGAGTCAACGCATCGTCGCCGGTAAAGCCCAAACCGTTAGCCACCAGGGTTAGGTAGCCTTCGTTCTCTTTCAAGCCTTCTTGGATCTCTGGACCAAAGGTGGCGGAGTTTACGATAACCCCTGCCGCCGCTTGGCCCGGTACGCTAAAGCCTGCGCTGGTAAAGCTAAAGTCAGTACCAAAGCTTGCGGTGTAGTTGTTGGCCGTCGCAACTGCGGGGATAGAGACCATCGCACCTAGCGACTGACCGGCCAGATGCACATTAGAGCCATCGAGCTGGGCGATACCGCTGCTGGACAACGCCGCGCGCAGGGCCAAGATGTCGGCGCCAGCTTGGCGTACGTTATCGCGAATGCTTAAGGTGCTGCCAAGGTTCATAAACACCAAGTCATCGGCGTTTGCCCATGCTGGCACCGCACTAAAGGTGGTGCTGGCGTTAAACTCATCTACTCCGTCCATATCTACATCGATACCGCGCGAACCATGGTAGGGCAAATCAATCGCCACTACGGCAAACCCTGCAGCATTGTAAGCCGGCGCAATTGCCGAGGTAATCTCTTTAATCGTAGTGATGCCATGCTGGAAAACCACTACAGGCCAACCACCCGCCGGCATAGTCAAACTTGTAAGAATGCTGGTATCCGGGAGATACACATCGACAGTTAGGCTTGCGGTGCTTTTCACCTCGGGAACCGGGTTGTAAGCGGTTAGGTGACGGGCAAAATCGACCGGTACCGAGTCACCACTCTCGTTCATATAGGTCAGGCCGGTTAGCCCCGAGGCGGCTAGCAGCGCGGCGGCAGTGGCTGTATCGCCCGAGCCTGCAGCGGTTAGCACGGCGGTAGGGTCAAAACCCTGCGCAGTCGCTTGCGCAGCAAAACCGCTGGCACTGGCAAGATCGGCAAAGTCTGCATTGCTTGCTAGCAGTTGCAGCACTGCAACCGGACTGTCCGATTGCGCCTGCGCCCAACCGTTAACGTCGGTGGGGGTTGGCGCTGCAAGATCAGATAGATAGTACGGCGCGCTTAAGGTGGTTTGGTAGTACATCGATGCCGCCATACTTGGCGTACTGGCGCCTAGATAAGTGGTGGCGATATCCGCTGCGGTCAAGCCGGTGGCAGTAAGCGCCGGCATGGTTAAGGCGCTCATCGCCGCCATGCCATCGTATACCTGAGCCACTGAGTCCAGCACTGCATTGGATGATTGAGTGGTGAAGGTGGCGGTATAAATAACATCACTAACACCTTCCGCCGCCAGCAGGCCGTTATCCCATTGGATAAGCGAGGCGATGGACAATGCAGTGCCGCTTAGCTCCGCCAATGAGGCCGTTGCCAGCTCTTCATAGGCTTCTGAAGCATGCGCCGATGCGCCGGCCAGATCCATCAGATCAGCGTTCAGTGCTATTAGGTAGGAGCTCGCCGCATCGAAAGGCTTAAGGGGTACAATGACCAAATCGCCGCCTGAGAAGCTGGCTACAAAGTCCTCGCCATAGCTCAGGGCTTCGTCGATGCGACAGGTTTGGCCGGCACTAAAGCTGCCGCCGTTTTCGGTTACGTCACTGCAGTCGTCGGCAAAGCCTGACACCCGCGCCTTATACAGCATCACTCCGGCTGGGAAGGTGGTTTCGTCTAATGCCGAGTGGGTTAGTTCGTCGTAATCTGCGTCGTGCTCACCGTAGGCCAGTGGGATAGAGATTGGCACCGACAACTGCCAGCCGTCCAACGCACCGAGTACCACACTCACATCCTGATACTGCGCCGCCATGGTTAACGCCGCCTCGTCGGGCAAGTTAACCGTTCCATCTAAGCTGCCAGAGAACAACAGATTGTTCGGCGTGGAGACCACTCCGGCCAACGGATCGAAGCTGATTTTTGCTGAGGGGGGCGCGACAGGCGTGGTATCATCTTCGAAATCAAACGGCGAATCGCTGCCTCCACATCCGCTCAACCCCAAACTCAGGGCAATCGCGAGACTACCGGCAGCCTTCGTAGTAAACGACATTAGCAATTCCTTCTGTTTCTGTTCACGTAACATGCACATTGCATTTACATTAATTTAACAGGTCGAACCAGAAGTGGTATTGTGATTGAAACATTTGTTTAAAGTTTGTGCTCTAGTGCACAACTAAGGAAGGATATGCACCCGATCGCCCCCCACCTCTATCAAGCCGCTGATAACTCTCTTAAAGACAAAGTGATTTTGGTCACAGGTGCCGGTGATGGCATCGGTAAGCAAGCAGCACTCAGTTATGCGGGCCTGGGGGCCACGGTGATTTTGCTCGGTCGCACAGTGGCTAAGCTCGAGCAGGTCTACGATGAAATTGTGGCCGCTGGTGCACCAGAGCCAGCGATTGTGCCCCTCGATCTAAAAGGGGCTACCCGCCAGAACTATCTGGATATGGCGGCCACCATAGAGAGCCAGTTTAGTCGACTCGATGGCGCTTTGCTTAACGCCGCCAATATTGGCGTGCTCGGCCAGTTTAACCAGATCCCAGAAGATGAGTGGGACCTGATCATGCAGGTGAATGTAAAGTCCCAGTTCCTACTCGCCCAAGCACTGCTGCCGCTGATGCAAAAATCCGCCAAAGCCTCACTGATCTTCACCAGCTCCAGCGTGGGCAAAAAGGGCCGCGCGTATTGGGGCACCTACGCAATCTCTAAGTTTGCCATTGAGGGCATGTCGCAGACAATTGCCGATGAGTATCAAAAGCTTGGGGTCAGGGTTAACTGCATTAACCCCGGCGCGACCCGCACCTTAATGCGCGCTACCGCATACCCGGGCGAAGATCCGATGACCTTGAAGACCCCGCTGGACATTATGCCCACCTACTTGTACTTGATGAGCGACGACAGCGAACAGGTCACCGGCCAAAGCCTGGACGCCCAGCCCAAATAGCTGATTCAGAGCCGGGCCATAAGCTCGGCTTTCTGCTTCCCACACCATCTGAGGTGAATGCTTATGTCTACCAGCCCGCGCGCTAAATCTACTCTTGAGCAATGGCGGATTTTTCAGGCAGTCGTAGAGCATGGGGGCTACGCGCAAGCAGCAGATAAACTCAGCAAGAGCCAATCTTCTCTCAACCACGCCGTGGCTAAGCTGCAGAGCCAGCTCGGTATTCAACTGTTAGAAGTCGTTGGACGCAAAGCTCAGCTCACCGAAGCAGGCGAAGTGATGCTGCGGCGCAGCAAACTACTTACCGACGGTGTGCACGAGCTGGAACAGCTAGCTACTAACCTCGGCCAAGGTTGGGAGCCACAGCTCACTATTGCCTATGACAAGGTGGTATCGCGCGCTTTAGTCATCAAAGCGCTCAAGCGCTTCTTACCGGAGTGTCGCGGCACGCGGGTTCGAATGATGGAAACAGTGTTGTCGGGCACGGTTGAAGCCATAGAGCAAGCTAAAGCGGACTTGGTGATTACCGCCACCTTGCCGCAAGGGGTACTGGGTGAGTTTTTCGGCTATATCGACCTCATCCCTATCACCCACTGCACCCATCCACTTGCCAGTGTGGATCAGTCCCTTAGCATCGATGAACTAAGCCAAGAACTGCAGTTAGTGGTTGCAGAGACTGGCTCGAAACCGCTGCCTTCTCGCGGCTGGTTGCTCGCCGAACAGCGCTGGACCGTGGAGAGTTTTGAAGCGGTGCTTGAGGTGCTGGCGCAAGGAATAGGCTTTGCCTGGGTGCCAAACCACCTAGCCGATGCGCAGGTAGCAACTGGGGACTACAAGGTGTTAAAGGTACAAGGCGGTGCGATAACCCGCCTATCTGCCTATCTGGTTGCCCCGCAGCCTGAGCAACTCGGGCCAGCGGGTCAACGCTTGAAGCAGCTATTGCTTGAGCAATCTAGTTAGAGCAACCGCGCTAGAAGCTTAGCCAGTGGCGCATGGCGTTCACCGCGTGTTGTAGCTCGCTACGCTCGCGGATCTGATCCATCGTCTCCAACACCATCTCCGGGTCGTCGGTGATCACCCCATCCACGCCCAGATAGAACAGACGCTCCACTTCGCTAGGCTGGTTTACCGTCCACACATAGACCTTTTGCTGTGCTTGGCTACTGGCGAGCAGGCTCAAGGGGCTAAGCCAACGCTGGCTGACCATCAACATGTCGCGCTGCTGTTTAAACGGGCTAGCGCCGATACTGGCCGCTTCAATCAGCGCCAATAGCGGGGTATGTTCGAGGGGGAACTCGACCATGCGCTCAGCGGTGTACTCCAACAGCTGCGTATCCAGCGAGCTGATGATCACCCGATCCGGGTAGCCCACCAGCATCTCCAACAAAGCATCCACCAGTGCCAGTGAGTCGTCGTAACGCTTGAGTTCGATGTTTAGCTTGATCTGCCCTTCGGCAACCGCCAACCAGTCTTCAAAGGGCAAGGGCGCTGGTTTATTGGCCTGCACAAAGGCTTGTTGAATATCGGCCAACGAGCTTTGACTGACCACTAATGGACTACGGGTAAGACGGCCAAGATCGCGGTCATGGATCACCACAATGCGACCGTCGGCAGTCAACTGAATATCAATCTCGGTAGAGGGTAGCCCCAGCTCAATCGCCGCTTGCAGCCCCTCCATAGAGTTCTCTTCTGCCATCCATCCACCGGCGCGATGGCCCATGACCTCGAAGCTGCGGGCCTCACTAAACCAACCGAGCATATCCCGGTTGGTGGAGACCACCTGAAACGAAGCCAAGACAAAACCGGCCAGCATGACATAACGCACCAAAACGGGCACCCGGCGCTCTTCGCGGAGCAGGTCTTGATGCTGATTAATACCAATCGCTCGCGTACGGCGGCGCTGGATCCGGAAATAGTAATACTGTAGCGCCGCATAGAGCAGCGAATCGATAAAGCTCAGCAGGTAACCCGTTAGCAGCATCGATGCTACCAGTAGGAACACCCCCACCAACTGCTCATCACTGGGGCTGATCCAGCTAATAAGCCAGCGGATCACCCATACATAACTGGCAATTACCGATGAGTAGATCACCGCTCGGAGCAACAGCCAACTAAGGTTTAACCCGAATATTTGCTTGAGATAACCTCTGCTTAGTTGGTTGGCTGTGCCAAGCATTTGCAGCAGCGGCTCGCGGCTTAACACCGCCAACGGCAATGCCAACCACCAACTAAGCCAGCGACGCAGCAGCCAAACTGCGACGGGCAGCCCTACTACACTTAACACGCCCACATACAACCACAACGAACTGCGCTGCTGATCTAAGTAAAAGTTGATATCCCAATCGGCCAATAGTAAGCCAAACAATGCACGCCCCAAGAACAGCAAACACAAGGCCACACCCATCAGCATCGCAGATTGCAGCAGCGCGAAACGTGCAATCAGCCACGCCCTGCCCAGCCATATCTGAATCGCTTGGGAGACGGACTTGCGCTTGTGATCATGCTGCGCCAGTAACAGCACGAACACCGCATGCTGGCAAAATGCGCCAAACAAGCTCATGCCCACCAGCCATGTTGCCAACAGATAACCAAGCGGAGACAAGAAGAAGCCCAGCAGGTCCTCATTGGCCACGCTGCCTTCGCCATATAGCTTCAGCAGCCCACCGCTTACAGCCAGCGTGAGCGGCGCCATGGTTAACAACCACAGTGATTGCACTGACACGAAGCCGGCAAACAACGCGACGCCGCGGTGTTTCAGGCTGAGATAAAAGTAGTGGAAGAAATGTCTAATTCGGCGAAAGTTCATAAGGCAAGATTCGATGATTGAACAGATTCGGTGAGTGAACAAAGGCAGCGCGTAGGTGCTCACCGCTCGTCATGTGGGATAACTCGTTAAATGCGGAGACTGATAGTAGCAACACCACAAACCTTTTAATAGTAATACCAATCCATATAGGTAACTGCTCATTCTTGCTGGTTAAAATCATTGATGACAGCGTCAACCCTTTTGTAATTAGCCCACTAGTCACGGCAAGCGCTTCCTCGTCCTAAATGATTTTCCCTGCGCATTCTCTGTTCACTTACCTATATGGATTGGTATAAGCAAATCAAAGCAAAGTGCGGAACACAAAACTGAGTTTATATTGTTAACAATGTAGACAGATGCGCGTGAAATTAGGTAAAACAACATGGCCGTCAACAACATAAGGATAGACATGCTGGCTCCTCGCGTTTTTTCACTGCTGATAGCCTCCGTTTTACTGCTCGCTACCCCACTCAAAGCTAATGAGTATTTGTTCATGGGTACCGGCAACGTCAGCGGTGTTTACTACCCCATCGGGAACGCCCTGTGTCGGCTTATGGAAGTTAACCAGACCCAACGCAAAATCAGTTGTACCGCGGAAAGCTCCGGCGGCTCCATCGACAATGTCTCAAGCTTGCTCAAGGGTGAAGTTGATTTGGCCATCGTTCAGTCGGATATTCATTGGCAGGCCTATTGGGGCCGCAATAGCTTTGCTCAGCAAGAGCGCTTTAGCAAGATGCGCTCGCTGATGTCGCTTCACTCTGAAGCCATCACCTTATTGGCCCATCAAGACCTCGAGCTAAGCACGCTGCTCGATCTCAAAGGCAAGAACGTAAATATCGGCCCTTCTGGCTCGGGCCAGCACACCACTATGCGCTTGATTATGGACTCGCTCGGTTGGCTGGAACCACCGCAAGTGGCCCTTAGCGAACTCAAGCCTGACGAGCAAAGCCGTGCCCTATGCACCCGTAAAGTCGACGCGGTGGCTTACGTGGTCGGCCATCCCAATGTGTCTATCGACCAAGCCACCACTATGTGCGACTCTACCTTGCTGTCGTTTCCGGAGAGCGTGATTGATTCACTCACTCAGGAGTACAGCTATTTCCGCCCGGTTACCATCACCCCCGGGATCTATCAGGGTAATCCAACCAGTGTTTCTACACTTGGGGTAAGTGCCACCTTGGTGGTGACCTCAGATATGTCCGAGCAAACCGCTTACAACTTTGTCGCTGCGGTAATGGAAAATCTCGATTATCTTCGCAGCCTGCACCCTGCTCTGGCACAACTGAGTGAATCGGAGATGGTGAAGGTGGGACTCTCTGCGCCACTTCATCCCGGCGCACTGCGTTACTACCGTGAACATGGCTGGCGTTAGGCCAGCCACTTCAATTGCAGCTTAACGGTCGATAATCGCATCTAGCTGGCTTTCTAGCAGGCTGCACAAGCGGTCCAACTCTTGGTCGAGGTGTGCCTGCCAATCGGTTGCTACACCACTCCAGCCAAGCTGACCTAACCACGCTTGGGTAAACACCTGATTCTCGAACAAGCCATGCAGATAGGTGCCTGCTATGTTGCCTTGCTGCCAACCGGTGCCCTCTTCAATATAGGCCTCAGCCTTAGAGGTGGTGACAGAGCTGCCTACGTGGATTTCGTAGCCTTGCAGCGTATGCCCCTGCCACGCAACTTGCCGTTTTTCAGTAGTTTTACTTGGCGTAAGCTCGGTCTCGATGGGCAACAGGCCCAAGCCGCTAACGTCGCCGCCCTCTATCTGATGGGGATCGCGGATCGCACCGCCCAATAGCTGCATTCCACCGCAAATACCTAGCAATGGCTTATCGCTCGCAGCGAACTGCGCTATCTCCGTATTCAGGCCGGTGTCGCTTAAGAAGCGACGTGCTACCCCCACCTGCTTAGCACCGGGGAGTATCACCGCATCAAAATCACCAAGTGCTTCATAACGGGTCACCGGTACAATATTGACGCCGGCTTGATAGAACAGCGGGTCAAACTCTTCGAGGTTGGAGGCAAAAGGATAGGCAATTAAGGCAACGTTTAACTGCTTGGCACGCCAGCTATGGCGGTGCTTAAAGCTGTCTTCTTCCGGCAGTTGGTTAGTGGTATAGGGGATCACCGCAACAATCGGCACGCCGGTTTGCTGCTCAATCCACCGGTTGGCATCATCCAGCAGCGCCTGTTCACCGCGAAACTTGTTGATAACGAAGCCTTTAACCAATGCCCGTTCTTGCTCGCTCATACACTGCATGGTGCCAAGCAAATGGGCGTAGGCACCACCACGGTCGATATCTACCACCAGATACACATCGGCCTTGCAGGCCAAGGCCACTTCCATGTTTACGATATCGCTTTTGCGCAGATTTACCTCAGCAGGTGAACCGGCACCTTCAATCACGATTTGCTGATGCTTGGATTGAAGCCGGGTGAGGCTGCTCTCAACCGCAGGCCACAGTATCGCTTTGCGTTCATGCCAGGCGTGGGCATGGATATCCTCGACCCGTTTGCCCTGCACGATCACTTGCGCTTGGGTGTCACAGTGAGGCTTGATCAACACCGGATTCATATCGGTAGTAGCCGCGACCTTGGCCGCTTGCGCTTGCAGGTACTGCGCGCGGCCAATCTCGCCACCATCGTCGGTGGCCGCCGCGTTGTTACTCATATTCTGGGCTTTGAATGGTGCGGTATCGACACCCCGCTGAACCAGCCGGCGACACAGCAGCGCTGCAATCCAAGACTTACCGGCATCCGAGGTACAGCCCATTAGCATGATAGGTTTGTTGTTAGACATAGCTTGAAGCAAGGTTACACGTTACCGCGAACCATAGCGAACTCATTGAATAAATTCAAAAAGTTGTCATCGATTGGGAAGATATAGGATTCTTAAGAGAGAGTAAGATGGAGGCGGAACCCGGAGTCGAACCGAGATCCACGGATTTGCAATCCGCTGCATAGCCATTCTGCCATTCCGCC